>CAVCIU010000004.1:0-58455 GCA_963602355.1 Methanobacteriaceae archaeon | reverse complement strand
TAGAAACGTTGAAGAAGAAATCATCGCTAAATCAGGTAAATAATCATATTGATTACATAAACAAGAAAGCGGTTGAGGTAAAACCTCAACCGCTTTCTTTTATTAAAGAGAGGCGAAGCCAACGGCTTCGCCTCTCTGTTTAATTATTTATTTTGTTGGACATTTACCGTCAAAAGGGTTGCCACCTTTTGGTGGTTCTGGTCTTTTGTGATTTTTTCTAGCTTGTTCCATTTTTTTCATTTGTTCTTGTTTCATTTTTTCAAATGTTTTCTTTTGTTTAGCTGTCAAAATTGATTCAAAGTATTTCATATCTGCTTCACGAATTTCGTTAGCTTGTTTTTTCAATTCTTTGTTTTCTTTTTTGATTGCCATAATTTTTTGAACTTTTTGATCTTCTGTCATTGTTGTAGAAGCTTTAATTACGTCAATTCTTGTTTTGTTTTCTTTCAATTTATTGAAGATTGGTTTGATTTTTTCTCTGCTTGCTTTTTGATTTGCATCAAGTTTAGCTTTTTGAGTATCTGTTAATTTTAATTTTGCAAAATCAGGTGGTGGAAGAGGTGCGCCTTTCATATGTTCCCCACATGGCGGACGTTTAGGTGGCATTCCGTCGTGTGCTTGTGCTGTTTGTACACCAGCTGATAAGCCCATAATACAAGCTAAAAGTAAACATAATTTTTTCATTCTTTTTTCTCCTATTTTAAATCTTTTTATCAAAATTTTTCGTGCACTTAAAAATTTTGATATTTAACTTCTTATATTTTTTATAACGATAAATTTTTAAAAATGTTCATTTTTTATTTAAAAATTTTTTAAAGTAGTTCTTTTAACTGTTCTGCAAGTGTTTTTCGTGCGTTATAAAGTCTTGATTTTATTGTACCTTCTGGAACATTTAATTTTTTAGAAATTTCTTCGTAACTTCTACCTTCAAATTCGTACATGATAACAACTTGTTTTAATTTTTTAGGAAGGTTATCAACTGCTTTAAGAATTAGTTTTCCTCTTAGTTTTTTGTCTAAAATCTTTTCTGGTGTGTCGTTTGATTTCAAGTTTTCGGAAATATTTTCATCAGAAACTTGTTTAGATGTGGTTTTGTAACTTTTTGATTTCAAAAAATCTTTACAAACGTTAGATGCCACAGTGCAGACCCACTGAGTAAATTTATTTTGTTCTTTGTATGTGTCTAATCTTTTCCATACACGCAAAAAAATCTCTTGCTCCAAATCTTCATTTGGAACACCCACAAATTTTTTTATTATAGATTGTATTTTTAATTTATTATTTTCTATTATTTGTTTCAAACTAATACACCATTAATAAACCGTATTCATCAGTAGGTAATCCTTGATATTCAAGGATTGAGTCTTGAGATAAAATATTTTCGTGTTGAATGTATGTGTTGATAGGTATAATTGGCATTACTAATAAGAATAATCCTAAGATTACACCTGTTTGAATTCTTTTCTTTTTTCTATCAAAATATAAAGGCTTTGCTTCTTTGATTAATTCTGAAATGTTGTCTAAATTTTCCATTTTTACCTCTTATACTTTATATAACGAGAAATCTTTTAAAAAGTTCATTTTAAATTAAGAATTTTCTTTATTTCTTTCTTTTTGGAATTTGTACCAATTGTATAAACCGATTAGAGACATAATCAAATATATACTTTTTTTAGTAATCATGATTGTGTCAGCTTGTTGAACCCACATTAAAATTCCGACGATATCAGTCATCAGCCATAAGAAATATTGGTCTGCAAACCTTTTGATTTCATAGAATGTGGCGATTATACCGATAGATACAGTCATTGCATCTAGTAGTGGTGATTCTCCGCCAATTTGTATAAGAAAATATCTTAGTGAAAGTGTGCTAACAATTACGATTAATAGCATTAATAATCTTAATTTCCAGCTCATAACGCGTGTTTTACATTTTTCAGTATCTTTTGTATCAAGGTGTTTTCTCCATAAAATCAGACCTACGATACCAGCAGGAAAATAATATAATAATTCAAGTGCAAATGTGCCGTAAATATGGTTGTGGAAAAGAATTACGGAATATAATAATGTATTCATCATTCCAAAAATCCATTTTGGCCAACTTGCGTGAGCGCACAAGAAAATGCAACATATACCCATAAGTGAGCAAATGTAGTTTATAACCAAATACCAATGAGGGTGTGTTGTATCGGTTAACATATAATTTGCGCCGATAATCACCATTGATAAGAACATTACCCATTCAAACCAACGAAGATTTTTAAAGGCTTTTATGAATACATTTTGTTGTAATTTCTCTTTTAACATCATAATTTATTACTTATCTCATCTGCTTTTTCTGCCCAAATATTAACAAGGTTTAAAATGTTTTCAGAAGATTTTGCCATAGCTTCTAAAGAAACAAATTCTTTCTTTGAATGGAAATTAACTCCGCCTGTACCTAAGTTTGGAGTTAATAAACCTCTAAGAGTCAACATAGCCCCGTCTGTCCCCCCTCTAACAACAGGCTCTTTTGGCTCCATTCCAGAACGTCTGATTGCTTCTTTTGCATATTCAATAACCTCTGGTAACTCCATAAGCTTTTCCTTCATGTTATGGTATTTTTCATTTTCTTTTAGGGTTATTTTGCAACCTTTGTAATCATTCTCAACTTCTGCAATTATTTTGCGCAAAAATTCTATTCTAGCTTTTGCTTGTTCAAAATCAAAATCTCTCACAAGCATTTTCATAGTAACTTCATTTACGCTTCCGTTAATCACATCAACGTGATAATAACCTTCTCTTTCACGTGTTGATTCAGGAAGTTCATTTTTAGGAATTTTGTTCATAATTGCTGTTGCAACTTCAATGGCATTAACCATTTTTCCGTAAGCGTAACCACAGTGAACAGGTACTCCAACAATTGTTATTTCTGGGTTAAATGCGTTGAAGGTTTCTGATTCAATGTTATCAACTTCTGAACCGTCAACTGTGTACGCAATGTTTGCACCAAATTTTTTAATATCAAAATTAGTTACACCTTCTCCAATTTCTTCGTCTGGTGTAATTGCAACCTTTATGTTTGGTCTTTCGATTTCTGGGTGCTCGATTAAAACACTTATTGCTTCTAGGATTTCTGCAATACCTGCTTTGTCATCTGCGCCTAAAAGTGTTCTTCCGTTTGATGTTATAACTGTTTGATTTTTGTAAGGTTCTAAATCGCAAGCTTCAATAACTGTTTCTTCGTTTAAAACAATGTTACCTTCTTTGTATTCGTGAACTAAAGGCTTTACTGGACCTGTCGGAGCTTGTTCGCTTGTGTCCATATGTGCAATTAAGCCAAGTGTTAGGTTATTTTTAATGTTACCTTTTAAATACGCTGTAACAGTCCCAGTCTTATCAAGCTTTACGTCTTTTAAACCGATTTTTTTCAAAACTTTTACAAGAATTTTTTTTGCAAATTCAACTTGTTTCTTTGTGCTCGGTTCAATACCCTTTTTTGTATCTTCGCAAGAACCAGTGTCAAATTCGCAGAATTTTATGAATAAATTTTTTAATCTATCTTTGTCTATGTTTTCATAATATGTTGTCATTTTTTCTCTCCAAAAATCACCTATAAATTTATACCATAAATAAATTATATTAGCCATTTTGGTAATATTAAAATTTTATAAATTTGTCAAAAATTTAGATTATGAAAAATCTATTTTTTATCATTTTAATGTCATTTTTAGTTTCAAACGCAATTTTTGCAAACGATAACTATAAAGTCTATGATTACGGCAATTATAGCAAAATAAATACAAATCAGAATGAAAAAATCTTGTTTATTATGGATTATTCAAATAGTATGAATGAGTTTTTGGGAAATGCTCGAAAATTAGAATTGATGCAAAGTACAGTTTCTGATATCGTTCGTTCTGTTAACCCTGATACTGAAATAGGACTGAGAGTCTATGGGCATAGATTAGGTTTTTCCCCGTATGAATGCTGTCGAGCTTCAAAACTTGTCGTTCCTATTTATTCAAATAATGCCGTGAATATTTCTGATGCAGTCTTTAAAACAAAAGCTCGTGGAATGACTCCAATTACATATTCGCTCAAAAAAGCTGTAGAAAAAGACTTCGCAGATTTTTCTGGTAAAAAACATATTATTCTTCTTTCTGACGGCGGAGAAAATTGTGATGAAAGTCCTTGCGATTATGTGATGAAAAATTTGGCAAAAAGAAAAGATTTTAAAATTGATGTGATTGCTTTTAATATCAATAACAGAGATGATATTAATCAGCTAAAATGCGTTTCTGCTGTTACTAGCGGAAAGTTTTATACTGCAAATACTAAAGGAGAACTTGTTAATGCTTTGAATAATACACTTCACGTTGAAAAAGATGTTGGTGGGTTTATTATTGAACATTAGGTTGGTATGAAAAGAGAGGCGAAGCCTTCGGCTTCGCCTCTCTCTTTTTTGTTTAATTATTTAAACCATTCGCACACATCGTGTTTGCAAAGAACACTGTTCAATTCAGCCATTAAACTTTTTTTAGTCATTTCAAAAGTTACTGGTGTAATTGAGATACGATTGTTACGAACAGCAGCGATATCTGTCATTGCATCAGCAGGATCAGAAGTTAATTCGCCAGCCATCCAGTAATAAGTTTTACCACGAGGGTCAATTCTTTTTTCGTAATCGTCTGTGAACATTTTTGCACCAAGTTCAGTGATTGCAATTCCTCCGATGTCATCACCGTGAACACCAGGGTAGTTGATGTTTAAGATAACTTTTGGAGGGAAGTTGAAATCTTCTAGGTGTGGTAATAGACTTGCTACAAAGTGAGCTGTTGGTCTGAATGATTCAAGCTCAGTAGATGTACTGCATAGAGAAACTGCAATTGAAGGAATGTTCATTAAAGCACCTTCAAGGGCACAACTTACAGTACCAGAATATAAAATATCAGTACCTAGATTTGGACCATGGTTGATACCAGAAATTACAAGGTCAGGTCTTTCTTCTGGAGAAAGAATTGCGTTAACTGCGATTTTTACACAGTCGCCAGGGGTACCAGAAGTGTTCCAAGCTCTTTTAGCACCGTAGATTGGCTCAACTTCATCAACTCTTAATGGAGTGTGAAGAGTAAGAGAATGACCAGCTGCAGAACGTTCTCTGTCTGGAGCTACAACGTATACGTCGTGGTCAGGGCTTAATGCTTCAACTAAAGCATGAATACCGTTAGCTGCAATGCCGTCATCGTTAGAAACTAATATTTTCATTGATATCTCCTTCTTAATATAAAGACTATTACGTACTTTGAGTATAACTTATATTCAAATAATATTAATCATACAAACTGAGGATAAAAAGGTGATTTTGTAAAGTTGTGTAACAAAAAATATATATTTTGAGGAAAACGTGAAATTTTTCAGAAGAAAAATACTTAATATAAGTACGAGGACAAGATATCAAGACCCAATGGGCTTGAGGTAAGATTTTTTTAAACACATAAAACACACACACTACACTACACATTACGAGGAATTTAGAACAATTTTAAAAATTCCAAAAGGGTCAAAAACAAATGACTCTTTTTTTTTGCTTAAAATTTTGTAGGAGAAAATATTACAAACATTGTAAAAAATCACGATTAAAAAAGAAAAAGGGTTGATTTTTAATTTTTACGGCGCATAATAGAGGTACAGAGAATAGATAACGCGGAATGGAGCAGCCAAGTAACCGTCAAGTTGCGTAGTCAGATAAAAGACAGGGCGAGCTACCAGAACGTAAACCAATTGAATAAGTAACGCGGGATGGAGCAGTCTGGTAGCTCGTCGGGCTCATAACCCGAAGGTCGTTGGTTCAAATCCAGCTCCCGCAACCATTTGTTAAAAGAGAGTTTCAGCGATTTTGAAACTCTCTTTTTTAGTGCAAATTTTATCGAAAAATTCAACAATAATTCAACTCCTCTTTAAAAAGAGACTTTTTTAGAATTGTTATCTTGTGAATTTAAAATTAATGAATCTAATGTATTTGCAACTTTTTTATCTGCTTGTTCTAGCATATGGTTATATATATCTGTTGTTGTACTTATTTTCGAGTGTCCTAACCTTGCACTTATACTTGAAATATCTGTACCGTTTTGAATTAACAAACTTGCTTGTGTATGTCTAAATGCATGAGGATTAATATGTGGTAAAAGTTTTTTCTTATCCTCATCTTTTTTATCATTATTATATTTTTGAATAATATTGTTGTATTTATTTTCAAACTTTTTACAATAGTCTGTTAATGTGTCAGGATGCATAGGATTGCCATTTTCTTGCGTAAATATAAAGCCAGTATTATTCCAGTATGTCCCGAGTTTAACTCTTCTTACGGTTTGCTCTTTTTTATATTTTTTAAATAATTCCATAACAGTTGAATTCAAAGTTATAGTTCTTTTAGATTTTTCTGTTTTAGGTGTGTCAGTATAAATACCTCTATCTGTTGAATATAATAAATTAGTATCTATCGTTATTTGAGAATTGTTAAAATCTACTTTATTCCATTTTAAACCCATTATTTCGCCTCTACGACAGCCAGTAAAAACCAATAAATTCATAGCAAGTTGCCACTTTAAAGGTTCTTGTTCTACGTAATATAATATATTTTTTATATCTTCTAATTCAAAATAATTTGCTTCTGTTTTTATTTGTTTTGGTGGTGTTGCTTTTGCTGCAGCATTAAACAATACAAGCATCTCTTTTTCTGCTTGTGTTAATATCGTTCTTATTAACCTGTGATGTTCCAATATTGTTTTACTACTTAATTTACCACCTGTATTTTTATTTATACCATTTTTCGATAATTGTTCATAAAACATATTTAAGTGTTGTGGTCTTATTTCGTCCAATTTTAAATGACCTATTGCTGGGTTTATTCTTGTTAGTAGTTCTTTGTAACGTACTAGTGTTCTATGTTTAACATTTCCCATTTGCTCTTTTAGATTAATGACATATTCTGCATATTTTTGAAAAGATTGTTTATTATCAGCAACAAAGCCATCTTTACATTGTTTCTCGAATAAAACAACAAATTTATTAAGTTCGGACTGTATCTTTTTAGGACTCATTCCATTAGGGACATACCAAGTTGTACAATAGGGTTTTAATTGTTTTCCATTTATATCCCTACCTCTAAAAACTCTAATTGAGTAAGATATAATTTCACCTTTTTTGTTTTTTCTTGCTTGTACGTTTGCCACAATGCCCCCTTTATATGTTTATTTACTTGAAATATTCATAAACCAAGTTGTATTATCAGCTATGCTAGGAATTTTATTACGATTTTTTAAATCTTTCTTAATATTCCTTAAATTATTAATTAATTCTTTTTCTATTACTTCTGTCATATCTCCTATAGACAGAGATGCAACAAAATCGTTAGAACATTTGATATAAACTTCTTTAATAGACATTATTTCTTCGTTTTGCTCTACAATTTTGGTATTATTTATATTTGGTAAAAAGCTTATAGGCTCTGAAAACAAACACAATGCCAATAACTTAAATAATCGCGTAGGATTATCAGATTCAAACAAAGCATTTAAAATTTTTACTAAGCTATCTTCCCCTAATGTATCTTTCCATGTTCTCAAGGTTATAATTGCCTTGTCTGAAAGCCCTAAGTCTTGTCCAGGTTTATAATTTTCAAAACGCAAGTTTTCTGTTTCGCCCATTAAATACTCATAAGAAACATTAAAATATTTATGATAATATTTCATATCTGCTGGAGAAGGTTTAACATGCCCAAGCTCAATTTGTGAGATTCTAGAATAATATGAAGAGTCTTTTAAGTTTGTCATAGCATCTGCCAGTTCTCTAACTGTATAAAATCTATTTTTTTTAGTATTTTCTGTGCAATACTCCCTTAAATATCTGTATCTTTGGTTTAGATTTACATATTTTCCTTTATTTTGTTCTTTCATATTTGCATTAATCCTTTTTGTTAATTATTTATAAACAGATTAAGTTTTTATACAATATTTGTTATCTGCTTAATTTTTCGCTTTCAAGTTTACAAAAGCATATGTTATTATAAGATAAAACAACCTATAATAGGTTATCATAAAATAATAAATAAATCAACTACTTGTTTAATTATAGTAAACACAGAAAGGAGTTAAAGAAGTAATGGAAAATACAAATATAAATATACCAAGAATGCTTACTATTAACGAAGTGGCAAAAGAAACAGGTCTTGCAAAACATTTTATTAGACAACTTGCATTGAGCAACACAATCCAAAATGTAAAAGCAGGCAAAAAGATATTAGTAAACCTAGAAAAATTAATTGAATATTTGAATGGAGATAACAATCAAACAAAAGGTAAGGAGGAGTAATTAATGTTTAACAGTAAAAAAGCCCCCAACAATGAGGGCAATGAAATGATTTCAATTGATAATTCAATTGTAGCATGTTCTTATTCTAACAGTTTTATGTATAAAGACTGGTTAAATAGTGGAATTTCAATAGAAACTATTAACCAATATATTAATAATAAATATTTAAAAGAGGATTCAGAGGGTTGGACACTAAATTATCCTGATTTTTTAACAGAATCACGAAGCTCATATTTTACTAAGCGTATAAAAAATCCTAAAAATGGAGTGGGTAAATATATAAGAACTGCAAATGAACAGTCTCATATCTTTAGACCTTTAAATTTAGACCCTGATTTCGTTCAAGATATTGAAATACCATTAATTATTACAGAAGGGGAGAAAAAAGCTATTAAAGCTGTCCAAGAGGGTTTTCCTTGTGTTTCTTTAGGTGGGGTTTATTGTTGGAAAACAAAACCTAATAATGAAACTAACGAAGAAGATATTTATGACTGCGATATTATCGAAGATTTAAAAAATATCAATTTTAAAAATAAAGAAATATTACTATGCTTTGATAATGACATGTGGGAAAAGCCACAAGTAAAAATGGCACTATACCAGTTATCAGCATATTTAATATCTGAAAAATCTGCAAAGGTTAAGATTATAGAATTACCACAAAACAGTAGTGAAATTAATGAAAAATTGGGACTTGATGATTATTTAATAAAATATTCTAATGTCGAATTTGAACAACTTATTAATTCTTCAAGAGAAATCACCTTAAAAGATATTCAACAAGAACTTTCAGGCATGAATACAACAAATATTTCTTTTCCATTAGAAATATTTGAGCCTAATCTTAAAAATCTACTTCAAGAACTTGCAGAAAGACATGATGCACCAAAAGAATATATTGGAGCTTGTATGATTGCATTTGCAAGTGTTGTTATGCTTGGTAAATATTCAATACTTGTTGATTCTAAAAAGAATTGGATAGATAATCCAATAATTTGGTTATCTATTGTAGGCAATCCTTCTCAAAAAAAGACTCCTGTCCTAAAAATTTTTAAAGATATTATTGATGAGTATGATAATAATTTAAAAAATATGTATGAAAAAGAAATGCAAGATTTTAAAGTAAAATATCAACAATACAAAAAAGAATTAAAACTATATGAAAACAATAAAACAGGAATATTACCTGACGAACCAATAGAACCTATTAAACAACGTTTAACTACACAAAATTCAACTGTTGAAGCCTTGCTAAAGGCTACTCAGAAGAATCAAAAAATCGGAAGATATGTTTCTATTGTAGTTGACGAATTAACAACTCTTTTAAAGAGTTTTAATCAATACAAAGGCAATAATGGAAGTGATTTAGAACATTATCTGCAATCTTGGAAAGCACAACAAATAAACATAATCCGACAACAAAATAATTTGGATTATACAATTTCGGTTGCTCATTCCATCATTGGGACAATCCAACCTAAAGTTTTGGATAAAACCATATTTGCAGACGGCATAGAATCAACAAATGGAATGATTGAACGTTGGTTATTTGCTTTATCAAAAAGTCAAGAAACAGGAAAAGAATATATGGGAACAAACCCTTATGATACATCTTTGATAAAAAACATTTTTGATGAATTATATAACTATAATGGAGAAACAAGACAATATAGATTTGATTCAGAAGCTCAAAAATTATTTAATGATTTTTGTAGAGCAATTATAAAACAGAAAAAAGATGATAAAAATACTGATTTAATTAAAAATTACCTCCAAAAGCAAACCGATTATGTTGCACGATTTTCATTAATATTGCATTGTCTTAAAAATCCTAAAAATTTGATAATTAATGCAGAAACCGTAAAGAAAGCAATAAGATTAAGTGCGTACTTTATTGGCACTTTTGAAACAATAACACTACAATTATTTAATACAATACCTATTTCGGAACAAGCGTTAAACTATATCAGAACAAGGGGAATTAAATCTCTTTCTCCTACAGTTTTATATAAAAGCAACATGTCTTTATACAAGAATAGCGAAAAAGCTCGCATAGCACTAGAAAGCCTTGCGAACAGAGGCTATGGTCGCCTTTACAAAAAGAATAAAGGATATACATTTGTTGTTTATTAGGTTTTTACCCCTCATATACCTATAAACAAATTATATATAGGATTTCAACGTATGGTAAAAATATTTATAAATCACCCTTTTTACCCCAAACAATAGGAATTTTTATGTTAGAAAATTTTTATAAAGAACTAGAAGAAAACTTTTTTAATAACGCTTCCGTAAAAAATAGCAATGATAATTATAATGAAATTTCAAAGGTTATTACAACAAAGGTTTTAACCATGCCAGTAACCAAAAAAATAAATACAGAATTATTTGAGATAGATAATGATTGCGATTTTATAAGCATTGGAGGAAAGAAGTATGCTATTGAAGATTTTTTCTCAAAAGAAATGATTAAAAATAGAGATAAAAAGACTTTAGAGATGATATTTTATTCTATTGGCTTAAACCCAAAAGAATATCTTGATACTGTTTAAAGGGTAAATAGGGTAAATAAAATTATTACTTACCCTAAGCAAAAAACAAACATAGCAAAACATACAGGCATGTATGGAGTAAAAAACAAGAAAGGAATATAAAAAATGAATAATAACAAAACTAATATAATTTTTGACTCAAAAGATATGTCTTTAAGTGTTACAACAATTATGGATAACAATTTAAAAGTTAAGGTCAAAGATTGTTATTTTAAGAATGTAGTAGAAATAACTAAAGATAGTGCAATACATAGTTTTGATATGCCCAATATGTCATCAATAATACTTGGACTTATTATTTTTAGTTTTTTAGTTTATAAATTTTGGAATATGGTTATAAATAAATTGATTGAAATAATATTTAAATAAGAATAGGGGTGATAAAACCCCATTCTCTTTTTATTATCCGACCACGAAAAAATTTTGGTAATTTTTGAAAAGGGTGTACACGAATAGAAAATATACTATTTTTGGGGATATTCTTTTCTTAAATTAAAAGATTCAATTGTTTTATCTGAAATTAAATATCCTGTTAATCCATAATTAAAATCGCTCACTATATCTCCTTTTGCACCTTTTCGTTGAACTCCATTCAAATAACCTTTTTCTATTAAAGAATCTGTCATTTCGCCATTTACATCAAATTTATCAATTTTAGATTCAATATTTCTATCTTTTTCAAATTTGATATAAAGTTTTAAAAGTTCTATTTCCTTTTTGTTTAAATCTTCAAACATAATTACTCTCCTTTTGTTATAATTCTGTTTTTAAAATATTTTTTATTAATTCTTCATTTAAATCTATTGGTTTGTTTTTTATTCTTTTACAGCTTTTTAAATAATCTGAAATTTCCTTTTTATTTTTAATAGAGAATTTTTTTATATTAACCAAATTACTATCTTCTACGCAAAAAGTCCCACAATTTGGACAATCAAAAAAACATCCGTCATAAGGATAGACTTGTTGGGTGTCAAAATATCTCTTTAACCTTTCAGCACAAAATATACAAGTTTCCATTTTATTACCTCACTTTATTTTTAAAACAATTTTCCTTCAATTTTTCCATTTGTAAGTTTACAATATTCAAGTAAGTCCTTAACAGATGCACCTCTATCTTTCATTGCATAAAATGTAGTATCATCAAGGATAGAATACGACCACGACGAGTTCATTCTTTCGCCATCAGGCAATTCATTTATTTTTTTACACCAATCTAATGCACCTTTTTGCTTTTGTTTAACATTTTCTTGGTTTACATCTTTTTCAGCTTTTGTTTCTACTAAATAAACATTACTGTCAATTTTTACCATAAAATCAGGATAATAAGATGATAATAAACCATCCGTTCTTATATATTTTAAATGTGCAAAAGTGTGATAATTTTCATTTACTTTTAGTAATCTTTCAACTTCACTATCTCTGTCTGCAAATTCTAAAAAATCTTTTTCAAATTGACCTTTATTTGAAGGGTATGCAGTTTTTTCATAAGGCGATTTTCTTATATCCAACGAAAAATTTTCTCTCATTTTTAATTTATCAACTGAAGAAAAATATGTTTTTTTTACAACGGCATCCACAATATCAATACTATTTTGCATATCATAAATAGATTGGCTTACATTTTTCATGATATGTTCTAATATACCAACTTTAGAAATCATTAACACTCGCCAATTATTGCCTTCATTTGGATTAAAAGGTTTGCCAAAAAGCTTAGTCCTTATATATTCATCTAATACTTTTACTAATTCTACTTGATTGATTTGCATAACAGGGTATGATGAATGTCCACCAACTCTAGCTATATTATTTGTTATAGCTAATAACATTTTTTGTAAAAATTCATTATAACTTTTTGCATTAAATAATTCTTGAGATACTTTGTAAACACCAAATTTTGTTTTTTTAGTCATTTCTTCTGAATAAAAAGTTTCATCACTATAATTAGAAACCATTGATTGTAATTGTTCTAAAGTCCAATCAAATTTTTCGAATTTATCTGTTTTTAAATTTTCCGTTTTTAAAAGCTCTTCTTTATCTGAAATAATTGTTGGAATATAAAAATCGTAATCTTGATAATTTTCTTTTAAACCAACGGTTATAATATCCCCTAAAATACTTTCTCTTGGTGGCATTTCTTTTTCATCTACTACCATACCATTTTCTAAATCATCATAAAATTGAATAAAAGCAGGGTGTTCAATAATACTTAAAATATCAAGATAGTTTGCTGGGCTTTGCTTTTCAACAAGCATTTTATGTCGATTTTCTGCTTTTACATCTAAGTAGTCTTTTTCTCTCCACATTAAACGTAAACCACGACCAATAACTTGTTCTAACAAAATTGGAGCTTGAGATGAACGTAACGGAACAATCACACACACATTGCTAACATCAAAACCTTCTCTTAGCATTAATACCGAAACTATAACTTTAGGTTTAGAATGTTTATCGACATTAAACAATCTTTGTTTAATCTCTTTCCATTCGGTTTCTTTAATTGAGCCTTTTTTATCTGAATCAATTTGCATTATATCGTCTTCAAGTAAACCTTCTTGCATCAGAAACTTTGTTACCAATGGTGAAACTTTCGTATCCTCACAAATTACAAGCATTTTAGGATACTTGTCAGGATTTTCTTTCGTAAATTCTTCTTCTAAAAGTTTTAATTTTTGTAATCCAGCACGGAGCATAAGTCTTTGACCTTCTGATAAATCAACTACTTTGTTCCCATCTCTTATCGCTTTAAAATCTAAATCTTCGTTTTCTAGTGTTGCAATTTCTTTTCTTTTATCAATAGTAATGGTTTTTACTAAACCTAATTGTATAGCCTCTTTTAAAGCAAAGTCAACAATAATATGTGGAAAATAATGTTTTGTTCTTTTTTGCCCAGAACCTGTTACATCATAAGGAGTTGCAGAAAAATCTACTTGTATAAAATTTCTACCTTTATTTTCAGAGATAAAGTTTAAAGATTTTTGCCATTCAACCTCTGAAACTATTCCTCCACTTTTATTTTCATGAATATGGTGTGCTTCATCATTAAACACACAAATATTTTCTAAGGATTGTAAATATTCAAGTTCTCCACCTTTTAAAACTTTATTATCAATAGTGTTTAAATCGTGTCCTGTTGTTGTTCCAGGTGTAATTGGTAACAAATCAGAAATTGTACGAGAAGGGTCTTCTAATGGTGAAACTTCAATTTCTTCAACATCTTCATCTATACCTGCCAATAAATGCCAATTTGTAATAGCAATAATACCATCACCAGTAATTTTTTTACCAATTTCTTCTTTTTTTACAACATTTCCTTGAATAAAACTAAAAATTGCATTTCTATATTTTTCAGGAACAAATAAATTTGTATTTCTTTTAATATCAGATGTGTCAAAATTTCTTGTTCCATCTTGTTCTTCTTTCCCTAAAAATGCATCTAATAATCTTTCATAAACAATTAAACCTGGAGCAACTAAAAGAAAATTTTTAGTAAATTTAACTTCTGATTCAACTTCTTTATATTTTGCATTTAGATATTGCCAAATTAATAAAGCATTAAGAACAAAAGTTTTACCTGTGCCTGTTGCCATTTTTACACAATATTTTGGATGATTATATTTATCTTCTTTTATGTAGTTAAAAAATTCAGGTGTTAGCAAATCCTGACTTGCTTGTTGATACATCGATAAAATAGAATCTGTTTTTAAAATTTCGTGGCAATAAATTGCATTTAAAATAGCTTGTTTTTGACCTTTATGAAAGTTTATATATCTTGTAGAGCAGAAATTATCATTGAACCAAAATCTTAATAAATCTTGTGTAACAGGAGTAACTTTTTGCATAAAATTACCGTTTTCCCACTCTTGATTTACAATATTTGTTAATTGTTTAGCAAAATCCAAAGGAATATCTTTTGTTCCTGTATTTGTTGATATTGGCATTTTTTACTCCTAAATTTCTTTAACTACTACACTTTCAAATCCGAATACATCAACTGCTTTAACACATATTTTTCGATGTTCTTTTGTAGGTGTTTGAATTTTTGCCCATTGGATTACTCTTAGTGGGTCATTGTCATTGTGTGTATTTTCTCTATAATCTTGCCATTTACTTCTAAATGTTTCGCCATCAAAATCAGGGTCTATACTCCAATATTCAATTAGTGCAAGAGGTTCATTTGCAATTACATTTTGTAATGATTCTTTGTATTTATCATCTAAAGGTAGTGCATCAGGTGATAACAAAATATAATTATCTAATTCTATTTCTATTTCATCAATATCACATGTAATTGGTGTGATTTTAGGTTCTTTGATTGTTAAATATTGAAGTGATGAAAATTTAATTTTATTATTTTCTACTAATTTTTTATAATTTGCTTTTGATTTTAATTTATCTAATAAATCAGGTGGTATTACTAAAACTTCAACCTTTGAACGGTCAATATCTTTTAAGATATTAACTATATCAAACGTGAAATTCCAACCTAAAATAATAACTTTGTTCCAACCACCCATAAAGGTTTCTCTAAGTTCTTGAGCTTTTTTAATAGTCGAAGAACCTGTCATTTTATTTGGGCTATCAACATATACAAGAGTTCTTGAACCTTTTATTTGACCTAAATTTTTTGGAGAATTTTCATCAAAAAAAGGAGTTGCTCCAAATAAGTTTAAAACAACCTGTGATAAATCTCCAACACGCTTAAATTCTTTTGAACTAGCAAAAACTTCTTTTTGATAATCACCAACAGCTTGATATAAAAATGGTTTTGCCTCTTGGTCTATCAATCTTTTTCTTGTAATCATTGTTGCTGGTTTACCAAAGTCTGACATTATCCATCTTCTACCAAGTTTTTCTGCAACTGCTCCAGTTGTTCCACTTCCCATGAAAAAATCTGCAACAATAGCGTTTTCCATTGAAGATGATTTTATAATTCTTTCAAGAAGTCTTGTTGGTTTTTGAGTTGCATAATCAACTCTTTCTTTAGACATTGAATTCTCGTATGGAATATCCCACACATCATTTGGTATCATACCCTCATCTGGATAATAAATTCTCCATTTACCAGCATCAAATCTTTTTCTACATATCTTGCCAAATTCGTCAATATCTTTAAAATGAGAGGCTATATATTCTTTAGAATATGGAATTTTTGACTCTTTTTCATTGAAAAATGTATTATTACTTTTTCCGTAGTAAAAAATAGTATCATGTTTAAGAGCGAATCTATCTTTTGGACGTCCAAGTGTCGAATAAGACCAGATTATTTCATTTCTAAAGTTACTTTTACCAAAAATATTATCTAAAATTAATTTAATATAATGACCAACATGCCAGTCAACATGAACATATATTGAGCCTTGTTCTGATAACAATTCTCTCATTAAATACAATCTTGGATACATCATTTTTAAATACGATACTGTTCCTTCTTTCCAAGTGTCAGAGTATGCAAATTGCTCTAAAACATTCGGTCTTTGTTCAACATTACCATTAGGAAGTGTAATTTTTGTTCTGTAATCAGCTTTTGAATCATAAGGGGGGTCTATATAGATAAGGTCTATTTTACCTCTCATAGATGGTAAACCCGTTGCTTCATCACCATTTAATAATGCTTGCATAACAAGAAGGTTATCACCATAGCAAAGTCTATTAAACCAATTTTGTCCATTTATTTCTTGATATTTATTTCTAAATAAATTATCTTCTTTTCTGACTGGTAGTACATATTCATTGGTTTGAAGTGTAATTTTATTACTACTATCTAAACGCTCCATTATACGTTCTACTTCCTTTTTGCCCTCTGCAACAATCTTTGGTAATTGTTCTATCAAACTTTCAGCCATGACAAAATCCTTATTTCTTAATACTTTTTACACTTATTTCTGCTAAAAAAAAGCACACTTTTCAATATTCATGTCATGAAATAGAACATAATGCAATATTTAGTATTAAAAAATAGTGTGTCTAAGTAATAAAAAATAGATTATCCTATTATAAATAGGAGTTTTTATGGAATTATCTCACAATAAAAAATTAGGACAAAGAATTAGGGAATTACGTATAGCAAAGGGCATAAAACAAGGTCAAATAGCTGATATGCTTGATATGGAACGCTCTAATTTTACACGTATTGAAAGTGGGAAACAAGCTCCAACAGATAAAAATTTAGCAAAAATAGCACAAATTCTAAATGTTTCTATCAAAGATTTATATGATTTTGAACATTTGAAATCTGATAAAGAATTAAAAACTCTAATAAAAAAAGATTTAGAAATACTTTCTTCAAAAGAATTGCAATATGTATATAAAACAATAAAAAATATAGCATTACTTAGAAATAAAGTTTAAAATAAGTATAACCGTATTTGACGTATATTTGCTTTAATATATAAGTATGATAAACAATATTTCAGATTTAAAAAAGCTAAATGATACAAATACTTGGATTATCCATTATGCATGTAACGGATTATATGATGCTTTATCGCCAGTCCCTAATGTTTCCTGCATAATCGTTAGTAACTTGAGTTGCGAATATAAACGCAAATTTTATGTAAAAGACTATTTAGGTGAACATAGTCTTAAAGAGTCAGAAAAACTTTTGTTGAAAAAGTTTGCTGATTTTATTAATGAAAATACAGATAAATATTTTGTTCATTGGAATATGGATAGTCTAAGTTTTGGATTCAATGCAATTAATGCACGTTGCAGAGAATTAGACATTAAAATAAAAGATATACCTGATGAAAACAAAATCGATTTATCAAAAATAGTAGAAAAATTAGCAAATAAAAAATTATCATTAAAACAAGCTTTAATGTTTAATAATATGTTGTTTGATGATTTTCTAAATGGTAAAGAAGAACTTGAAGCATATAACAAAGGCAATTACAATGCAGTATTAGAATCGGTGCATGATAAAGTTATTGGTATTCAAATGCTAATTGAGGTTATAAATGAAAACACATTTAAATCTAGTTTTAATAATGCAATGCCAAAAAGCAAATATACGCAAACAGAACGTAAGCAACTTGATAAAGAATTAAAAAAATATAGAGAAGAGATATTTAATAATAACAAAGCAGTTATCTCAAAAATGCAACAAGATTTTGAAGATTATAAAAATGAAGTTATTGACTCATATGAAGAAGATTTAGCAGAAGAAAACAACGGTGGAATATTTGTATTTGATACAGGACACCCTATATTATCAATGTTTGCAAATTTGTTTTTAAATAAATAATGTCTAAAGTAGATAAAAATAGACAAATTTAACAAATGCTACAATGAAAATATGGATAAATACGGACAAAAAACAGGTGGTCGCAAAAAAGGAACACCTAACAAAAAAACAATGGATTTAATTGAACGCATGGGAGATTATAATCCTCTTGAAGCCTTGTTAAATATTGCACAAGATGATGATACACCTACTGACATAAAGGTTAAAATAAACATTGATTTAATGGGGTATATTTATCCAAAACGTAAATCGATAGAAGTTAAAGATAAAATTCAATTTGAAATCAATCCTGATGATTCACAAGAAATACAAGATTATTTATTTAAAAAGTAAAATATTTTTGCATAAGGTTTAATTTGTCTACAATTCTAAACTGTTGTATGTTTTTAAATAATTTTTATTCAGTTTATTACCACTCACAAAAAAATTTTCTATTGCTTTTATATATTCGTTATTTTGTTTTCTTTGCTTTATCAGTTCTAAAGTGCAGACTAAATCAGCACATTGTAAAAGTCTATATTTCCCTTGAAAAACATCTTCTTTAAATCTATAATTATTTAAATTTTTAGAAAATGCATTATGCAAAATTTTAGTTAAATAACTTTGCCCTTTATCATAATATACAACTATTTCATCAAACTTATTAAAATAATTATGATTATCTGTTATCATTTGTTTTATATATAGGTCTAACCTCTGTTTTATAGATTGTTTTGAAGAACAATAGGTTTTATCACAGACAAAAGTTCTATGTTTTATTCTTAATTTACGCATAAACTGAAAAAGATTATGAAATAATTTTCTTCTTTTATTTCCATCTAATTCTAAATATGGTTTTTGTTGTCTTATTAGAGGCATTGTATGTATAGGTATTTTAGAATCAAAATTATTGTCAATTAAAAAATTTTCAAATTCTGTTATAGGCTTATCAATCAAAATTGATTTATCATGAAATAAGAAGGAAACGATATACAAATCTTTTAAATTGTCGTTTTTGTGATTGTTTACCTCAAAAACTCCTGATTCATCAATAAAAATACCTAATTCACTCATCTTTTTCCTAACTATATAAAAAATGGCGAGGAATTCCCCGCCGATGACAGACCTACAATCCTTAATGAATATTCAGTCTAATATCATTATTTATTATTTTGTATTAAAAGTCAATATGTAAAAACTCATTAATTTATTTGTAATTTAAAAATAATTCAACAAAAATTCAACTTTTTTATTAAAATTCAACAGAAATCAACAAAAAATATTAAAAATTATAAAAAATAAAAACTCTAAAATATAAGCATTATTGGACTTTATAACAAATTATAAAAAAATAAGAAAAATAAATTTCTCAACTCATAACCCGAAGGTCGTTGGTTCAAATCCAGCTCCCGCAACCATTTAATATAAGTGAGTTTTAGAGGTTTTCTAAAACTCACTTTTTTAGTATAAACAACACATTTAGCAACACAATAAAAACATTTGAATTAAAAATTCATAACAAAATTCGTTAATTTGAAAAAGTTATGTAACAAGTTGAGTACACCACCCCATATAACCCCTCTCATTGCATGATAAGGATTCTTGGTCGTGGACACAAGTTTTCTCAATTTGAGATTTTTCTCGGCTTAAAAATCCCTGTTTAAAAATTTAAAATGAGAGCATTCTCTGGCAAATGATGAAATGTTTATTGGGTATGAAGTATAAAGTTACAGAAAAATTATTTTAATAAAAAAGTTCGGATATATTTATGAGTGAGTGCTAATTCCTCTTGATTTAGTTTTTCAAGCATATTATTAATGTCAGATTTTAAATCTTCTGTATCTTGTAAATAATAAAATTCAAACAAATCTTTTGGCTCAACATCTAAAGATACTGCAAGTCTTTCAATTAAATCTGCAGACGGAAAATTTTTACCACTCTCAATGCAACTAATATGTTTATCATCAACATTTACTAATTCTGCTAATTGAGCTTGCGTTAAATTTTTCTTTTTACGATATTCCTTTATCTTTCTTCCAAATAGATTTTTTATGTTCATACAAACCTCACTTTTAATTTTATTAAGAATTTTTGCAATTCAAAATACGAAAAGAGGTAAGTAATTGACTTCAATTTACCTAATTGATAGAATTTATTACATGATAGGTAAATTTTTATTTTTTATTTACCTAAAAAATTGGCAAACATTAGTTTAAATATTCAAAATATTTTTATGGAGATTAAATAATTTATGACAGGACAAATTGAAGTTGAAATTGAAGAATTTGTAAAAACATTGCCAATGGATTTCGAATTTTCAACAAAATGGTTTAAAACAGAATTGAGTAAAAAATATAATCGACCAGAAGGCAGTTATATCCCTTCTGACTACTGTTATAACTTAACAAATAATGGAATTAACTATGAAAAACAACCTCATTATTTTATGCAACGTTCTAGAGGAAAATATCAGTATGTAGGTAAAAACTATATTTTTAAAGGTGTTCCAAAACATAATCCTAAAAGAAAAAGCATCTTGCAATAATTTCTCGTTATGTTAAAAACATAAAAAACGGAGGGTAAAAATAAATGTATTGTCAAAATTGTGGACAAGAAATAGAAGATGAATCAAAGTTTTGTAAGTATTGTGGTACAGAAACACATAGAAAACCGATTACAAAAAATATCAAGCACCATTTTAGTTGCTTTTTTGCAAAAATTAAAAATCTTAAAATATTTCATAAAGAATTTTATAGTAATAACAGAAAAATAATGCTTATTAGCACAAGTATTGTCATTGCATTTATGACTTTGTTGTTATTGCTATATTTTTTAATTCCATTTTTGTTCGTAGAAATATCAATATTGAAGTTCAACAATAAAAAATATGATATTGCTATTGAATGGTGTAATCGAGCAATAAAAATTAATTCAAGATATGCAAACGCGTATTATAATAGAGCAAATGCAAAAAGTGAAATATTTGATATTGAGAGTGCAAGAGAAGATTATAACAAAGCGATAGAATTAAAACCCAATAACGCAGAATATTACTTTGCAAGAGGTAATTGTTCATCGTCATATTGTAATCAAGCATTGAATGATTTCAATGTTGCAATTAAATTAAATTCTAAAAAGTCAAAATATTATGTGAAGAGAGCAAAAGCTAATAGTTGTTTAGGGAATTATACAGAAGCTTTTGCTGATATAAATACTGCAATAAAGCTTAAGTCAAAAGACGCAGAGATTTATTATGAACGTTCAAATATTTATGAAACAATAGAAAAATATAAAGAAGCCAATGAAGATTTAAATAAAGCAATAGAATTAGCACCTGAAAACGGTACTTATTATTCAGCAAGAGGAAGAATTAAGGCGAAGTTATGGGATAATAATGGTGCCTTAAAAGATTTTAATAAAGCTATAACCTTAGAACCTGACAATACTCTTTTTTACGCAAATAGAGGTCTTTTTAAAGCAACACAGTTAAAAAAAATTAAAGAAGGCATTGAAGATTTTAATAAAGCTATTGAGTTAAATTCTGTTGACTCACTTTTATATCAAGGTAGAAGTACCTTAAAATATCTTCAAAATGACAATAATGGAGCAATGAAAGATATAAATATAGCAATAGATTTAGCGAACAACGACAGAGATAAAGCGAGTGCATACCATTTAAGAGGGGACATTAAGTATAAAAAAGGGAATTACAGTAGTGCAACAGATGATTATTTTAAAGCGTATACTTTAAATCCTAGTCAAGAATACCTTCAGTCTTATATGAATTCAACTTATAATTCTGCGATGTCAATAATGTCAAGATTTTATTATTAATACGTGAGGTACTAATGAACATTATATTAAAAATCTTTCTGATTTCTTTTATTTTAATAGGCATAAACTATCCCGTATTTGCTGATGGAAAAACAAAAATTGAAGTAAATGTTTATATACAACCCATTGAAAGAAACCTTAATACTAAAGAAATAAAAATGATGAAGGGTATTGCTGAACGTCAATGGAGTATACAAAATGAAAAAGCAATGAAAGTGGATTACATAAAAGATGTCATTGACTCTTTAAAACAATCTAAATACGATAAAGCAATTGAACAATGTAAAATAGGACTTAGTTACCAAGATTATATAAAAAATGTCGAAATTTACTACCACTACCTAGGACTTGCCTATCTTAAAAAACAAAATTATATTAAGGCTATTGAAAATTATAATATTGCAATAAACAATTATAAAGATAATTCTCCTGAAATATTTTATGAAAGAGGACTTGCAAGATTACAAATTGATGATTATGAGGGAGCAAAAGAAGATTATATTAAAGCTATTTCTTTGGGATTAAATATTGGTACTAAAATGGTTACAGGCGAGAATGTTTACAATTATACTATAAATAATACATTTGAAAGAAGTAAAAATACTAATATTTTAGCTTACTTTATCCTTCCAACAATGAATAACTATGGAAAAACTATAACAGAAAGCTACTTAATTAAAAAAGGTAAATATGAATCAACTCTTGATTTTTATTCAAAGAAAATTAAAGGAAATCAAAATGATGTTACAGCTTATAATAATAGAGGTGTTTATTATTTGTTAAATAACGATTATGAAAACGCATTAAGCGATTTTCAATCTGCTACAAAATTAAATCCAAATATAAAAGAACCGTATTTTAATTTAGCACTACTTTACTATACATTAGAAAAATATGAAAGTGCAAAATTAAATTTAAATAAATTTATAGAACTACAAGAAAAACAGTCTTCAACTCAGAATACAAAAAATAATGAATATATATTAGAAATGTTAACAGCCAATATAGAATTAAAGCTACAAAATATTGATATTGCTAATAATTTTTATAACAAGTATAAAATAAATGATTTTGCTAATTCTTATGAATGGCTTAACAAACTTGATATGGATTACTTACCCTTGCTAGAAGGTAAAGCATATCAATATATAGTAACCAAAAAATATAAAAAAGCTCTTAATACGTTACACAATGTATTAACTTTAGAATATAAAAGTATATATGATTCTAAAACAAGAGGAAAATATTTTTACTTCTTTCCAAACGAATACTTTAATATAGATGAAAGATATGAAGTCAAAGAAAATAACTATATATATAGCAATATGGCACTTATTTATTATAAATTAGGAAAGAGTAATAAGGCAAAGCACTATATAAACTTAGCTAAAAACAATGCTTTTAAGATGAACGATATTGTAACTTATAAAAAAATAATAAAAACATATAATTTAATAAAATAATTCCAAACTTAAATTAAAAATAGCATTAAAAATAACAATCCATATAAAAGCCATAAAGATTATACCGAAAATATTATCATGACAACTTTAAGACAATATTCAAGACCAAATTTTAAAAGTAATGAAACAGACTGTTTGGTGAGAGAAAAATACAAAAATTTTATAAATAAGATTGATATGTGTTGCTATTGTGAAGTTCTGTAAAAATCAAAAGGATATCGAACACATCATAAACACTAAACTTGCGATTTATTTTCACAAATTACCTTTGGGTTTTATACCTTGACGAATTTAACTTAAATTGATAAGATAAGTTTGCAAATTGAAGATTGACAACTGAATATTAGTAGATTTTGGGTATTTCCCTTACTTAAATACTCCCCAGCAGTTTTGACCTTATGCTCGGTTATCAAACAGAGGTCACTTCTTAAAGAGTGTTTAAGGAAATGAGGAGATTTACGCCCAGCTAATATTTAGTTTTATATTTTTTCTTAAACCTTTTTGTAGGAGTACGTTTGCTATTTAGGGCGTATTTATGAAAGGAGAAAAATTATGGAGAACAGATTACCACCAAATCGATTAAGAATGATTGAGACTATGGAAGATATTAGGAGTAACTGTAAAGGTAGAATCTATTCCAATATGTTTACAGTTAAAGAATTTGCGACAACTTTTAAAATTGGAATTAACACAGTTTATAAGTTATGCAAAACGAAAGACTTTCCTGTAATCCAAATTGGTGGCAAAAAATACATTATTGCTAACGATTTTAATGAGTGGGTTATGAGAAATGTCGGAAAGGTAATTGAATTAAAATGATTAAAAATTATTATCACAGAACACATAAAAATTATGAATATGGAAGCAAAGGAAAACCTGACCATTTTGATTGTCCAACAAATTTATTCAGTTTAAACAATACAGATAAAAGTATTCCTTGGGTATATTCAGCAGACGTAGGCGAGGATAGTCTTATAGATTTTCATCAAGTAATTTTTGCTATTTCTAGATTGATAAATATTTATTCAAATAAAAAAGTAAAAGAATGGCTAGACAAAGATAAAAAATTTAATAGTCTATTACAAGAAGATAATATAGGTCGAAAATTTATTACTTATAAGGATTACAAAAATTGGATAATATCAAAGAAAAGTATAAAACTAACGCATAGACAAAGAAAGGAACTAAAATTATGGATATTAGGTTTATAAACGTAGAACATTCTATAAAATTTAAAACTCTAAATGAGGCTATCAAAGAAGCTAATCGAATAAAAATGGTAATGGATAGATTTGCAAAGAAAACTATGATTCCTTTTTCTTGTATAATCTGCATTAGCCAATTAAGTCTTAAATTCGGTGAATTTGTTAGTTTTCATAATAATAAAAAAGGAAGACCTATTAGAAAAGCTGTTTCTAAATTGAAATGTTTTGGAGTTCCTGAAACTCTGTTACCACATTTGCATATTGTAATTGTTTACAAGGAACAGGAAAAGAAAATATCTAATAAAATTATTGAAAGTATTGCTAAAAAATATGGCAAAGAAAATTGTAAGGCATACGACATAACAAACAGAGACCCTATCTATTTCCTACAATATATAATTCGACAATCAGGAATATTTCGTTATGTTGATGATTTTACAAATACAATTCCTTTAAATTTAAAGAAAATGAATAGGATTTTAACTAAACAAAAAGAAACTTTTTATTTTCACAAAAATAACAGATTTGATAGTCGATTTGCATTACCAGCAGATTAATTTAAAGACAACGTAAAAAATCATGTGTAATTAATAATTAATAATAGGTAAAATATTTAATTGATAATTAGTTTAATACCAGTAAATTTTTACCTGTTGAAGATAAAAATATATAAGATTTTTATTTTAGAGAATGAATGGCATAATACCACTATAATTCAATAATAGTGGTATTATTGCCCAAAAAATCATCATTTTTATAAAAATTTTCATTGTTTAAGTTAAGTAAATAAAACGTATTAAATCATTTCATTAGAACGTAATAACAACTTATTAGTGAATAGTTATCAATATAGATAATGGAATTGTATATAAAATTATAATCTTCCAAAATTTTATTCAGAAATGCGTGCATAAAAATTGACTAGATTTACAGAACTTGATTAAGAAATGTCTTTAAATAGGCTATGGTCTAAAACAATATTCTAAAACTATTTGAGAGGTGTTTATTTAGAATTACTTTTTTAATTTTCAAATAGATATTTACAAAAGTCTTTACAAGTAAACATCAATATCCAATAATGCAAAAGTCCAAAGGAGGTAAAAATGAAACAGGAAAATAAAGGTCAAAATATTGCTTATATTCGTGTAAGCACATTGGAACAAAATACCGAGAGTCAATTTGAAATCTTAAAGCAATACAAAATTGATAAATATTTTGAAGAAAAAGTTAGTGCTAAAAATACAAATCGTCCAAAACTTATGGAAATGCTTGATTATGTTAGAAGTGGTGATACTGTTTATGTCAAAGATTTTTCAAGACTTGCCAGAAGCACAAAAGATTTATTAGAAATTTTAGAAAAATTGGAAAATAAAGGGGTAAAACTTGTAAGTAATAAAGAAAATCTTGATACAAGTATTCCTGCTGGCAAGCTAATGGTTACAATGCTCGGTGCTATTTATGAATTTGAACGTGCAAACCTTTTAGAACGACAAAAAGACGGAATTGCAATTGCTAAACGTGAGGGTAAATACAAAGGTAGAAAGAAAATACAAAAGCCTAGTAATTGGCAAGAAGTTTATAGTGATTGGTCTTGTCGTAAAATTACAGCGAAAAAGGCTTGTGAATTGCTAAAGCTCAAAACAAATACATTCTACAACTTTGTGAAAGAAGAAAGAGAGGTTGCATAATGGCAAAAAGAAGAAGTAATGGCGAGGGTTGTATTTATAAAGATACAAGAAGTGGAAAATGGAAAGGCAAATTTGAAATTGGAATTGATGTTAAGGGTAACAGAAAATTTAAATCATGTACTGGAAATTCAGAAAAAGAAGTTCGTTTAAGATTAAAAGATTTAATGTCAAAACATAATGCTGGTATTGATATTAGTTCTAAATGTATAAAGGTTGGCGAGTATTTTGAAAAATGGTTTTACAATAGTGCAATATATGGATTAAGAGAATCAACAAGTCAAAGCTATGAAATGATTATCAGAAGACATATAAAGCCCAATATCGGCAATATAGCTTTTGTAAACTTAAACGGTGATGATATTCAAAAATTTTATAATCATTTATACACAAATGGCAGATTAACTGGTAAGGGTGGATTGTCAAACAAAACAGTTGAAAATATACACCTTGTAATGAGCAGTTGCATAAATTTCGCATTAAAAAGAGGTGAACTTATCAGAAATCCATTATTAACAGTAAAATTAAGACATGAAAGCAAGAAAGAAGTAGAAGTTTTTACAAGAGAGGAACAAGAAAATATTTTAGCAGAATGCTCAAATCACTATTATGGTATGGCAATTAAATTTGATTTTTATACAGGTTTGCGTGCAGGCGAATTATTAGGTTTAACTTGGGATTGCGTTGATTTTTGTAAGAACACTATTAGGATAAATAAACAGGTTCAAAGAAATAAAAATTTTAAGAGAAAAGGCGATAGTAAAACGATACTTGGTTTTGTGTATAATACCAAAACCAAAACTTCAAATAGAATAATAAAAGTTATGCGACCATTAATGATAGAATTAACTGAATACAAAAAGGAACAAGATATTTTAAAGAAAAAATTAGGACAAAATTATTACACGAAATTAAATCTTGTATTTCCACGACAAGACGGATATTTTACAGATACAGGTACTTTTTTAGACGCATTCAGTAGAATTCAAAATAAACTAGATATTCCACATAGAAACGTACACGCAATGAGGCACACATTTGCTACAAGAGCATTAGAAAGTGGTATGAAACCAATAGTAGTATCAAGATTACTCGGACACGCAAGTATTCAAATTACAATGGATATCTACGGGCATGTAATTCCAGACTTCGCAGAACAAGAATTGGAGAAAATGGAGGAGATTTATGTATAAAATATAGCCAACCGTCTAGTTTTTCCGTTACATGTTTTAACAAATCAAATATTCTTCTTTACTTTAATATAGAATATCAAAAATAGGAGAATATATGTTTATACATTTAAAAGACTCTAATAATTCCCAAGAGCAAGATAGTTTTAAAATTCATTCACAAATCGCTAATACAATTTGCGAAATAATTGAGAAATCGGACTTAAGTGATTGCTCTTTTAACTTAGGCTTATTTGGTAATTGGGGTAGTGGAAAAAGTTTTATCATAAACAAAATAGAGGAAAATTTATCAAGTGAGAATTATTTATTTTTAAATATTGATGTATGGAAATTTATTGGTAATCCTCTTTTAAGAAGTATTTTGTTCGATATTAATAAACAATTAAAAGAAAAAGCTAATGATATTTTCCCAAATGGATATGAAGAAAATAATAAAGAATTAGAAAGTCTTTTATACTATGAAGAACAGCTACAAAAAGAAATTCCTTTAAGTACAGCAGAACAAAATAAAAAAATAATAAAATGGGTACAATGTAATAAAAATTTTTTATTTACTATTACTGGTACAGTATTGTTATTGTTTATTTTGTCAATATTAATTCCAGAAACTGTAATTTATAGTTTAGGTTATTTGGGACAAATATTAAAAGGCTTATTTAAAATGAATTCCAATTTAATTGGGATTCTATTTGGTCTTGTGGCTGTAATGTTATACCCGTTAAAGAAGCTTGGAGAATTGATTTATTGCGGTTTGGAAATACAAAATTATAAAACTTTACCAAATTTTTCTCCAGAACAATTTGAAAGAATTTTTTCAAATATAACTAATAAAATCAATGAAAAAGGGAAAAAATTAATTATTGTTTTTGATAATTTAGATAGATGCGAACCTAAGTATGCTTATGAAACTCTTTCAACTATAAAAACATTTATGGATATAAAAAATTGTTTTTATATTGTTCCATGCGATGATAATGCGGTAAAACAATATATTGCAAATAATTATTCCGTTTCCCAAGAAACTAATAAAACAAGAGAAGAAATTTCTTTTGCAAATATTTTAGGTGCTGAATTTTTTGATAAACTTTTTGATACATATTTAAGAATACCTATTTTAGAAGAAGTTGACAGAGATAAATTCATTGAAGAACAATTAAGACAAATAATAATATTTGAAGAATTAAAAGATAATATAAGAGAAATTCGACAAATATTATATTATGGCTACAAAGGGGCTACGCCTAGACAAATTAAAAAATTTATAAATGATTTTAGTACATATTATTTATTAGCGAAAAATATTGACCCAAACAAACAATTTTTATTAAAGAATATCCCATTTTTTGCAATAATGTTAGTTATAAAACAAAAATGGAATACGATTGAAAATAAATTAATTCAAGTTCCACAGTTAATTCAAAATACAGAAATTAAAGATGCTACTTTTAATGAGTTTATAAATAAAGTAAATCCATTAATACCGCAGCCATTACCATCTTTATTACCATTTATTTATTTAAAAGAAACTACAAATGAACAATCAATTAATGAAAAATTAAAGAATGGAGATTTTATTGATGGATTTAATGAAAATATTTATAAACGTATAAAAACAGAAGTTGATAATATTCTTAAGAGTGAAGATGAATTATATATATTACAAGCTGCTAATTCATCTTTTGCTACACTTATAAAATCAGAACATATAGATGATGGTTTAAAAATAGATTTAATAAGAACTATTGGGAAAGTAATAAGTTCGATTAATGATGTTAAAAACTTTGCAAATTTTATATTGAAAAATAAAGAAAATCTTAAAAAGTTTTATATAAGTGTTAATGATATGTATAATAGTGAAAAAAATATTATCAAATCACTTATTGTAGATTATTTAAAAGAAACACAAGAACCATATGAAATGCCTCAAAAAGAAATATTTAACTTAATTATTAAAGATGAAGCAAGTTTATTTAAAACCCAAGATATAAAAACTATTTTTTCTAATATAAAAAATTTAAGTGAAATAACTAAAAGTATTCAAAATTATGTTAATTTAGCTTTTAATAACAATAAACAAGATTTTATTCCTTCAAAATTTATTGAGCTTGTAATCAACTCTATCACTCAAAACAGCATTTCAGAACAAGCTGAAATTTGTTTAAGAAGTTTTAGTGCAGACAAATTATCTGTGTCAAATAGAAGTTTATTAGCTAATAAAACAAAAGAACTAATAACGTATGTAAATTCTAATTTGCGATATGGAACACCCGATATAACAAACACAATCGCTTATATCAAGCTTTGTTTAAAATTATTATATAAAAAAGATTTTGCAAAAGAGATTTATCCAAGTGTAATGACACAACTATATGCAGTATTGGAAAGTTTAAGAAACACTACAGATACTTCAAGAAAAGAATATTCCTATGATTTATTGATAGAAATGTTTTGGTTTGTCGATGATGACAATAAGTTTAGCAACGTTTTAAATCAATACATAACAAACAACAAAGATTTGTTTGTAGAGAAATTAAAAACAAAAAGTTTTTCTTATATAAAAGAATTATTTAGTTATGAATTTTCGCAAAAAGTTTTATTATCAGATACAGATATTTCTAATTGTATTTATGAAAATTTCGCTAGCGAAATTTTAGAAAATTATATGATACTATTAAGAAAAGATTGTGATATTAAAAATTTAGAACAGTTGTTGACCTGTATTAAAGAAAAAGAGATCTCTTTGGATAAAACAAAATTTAAAAATGATATAATTCAAAAATATGTTGACAATAATGATGTAAAACTTATAATGGAAGCCTTTAATCTTCTTAATAACTATGGATATGAAATAACTAAAAAACAACGTTTGAGTATTAAGAATAAATTAATTGATTTTTATAAAGCAGAACCCCAAAATCGAATAACGCAACTTGGAGAAATGAAAAAATTATTATCCGAAGATGAATTTAACACTAATATATTAACACCAATATTTAATCATATAAAATCTGAGCTAAATTCTACACATCAAGTTCAAGACTACTCTAATATTATTCAAGTAACCAATGAATCTTTTATAAATACAAAATTAGCAATAGTAAATGAAATTATAACAGATTTATCCGAAGATAATCAAGAAATGGCTGAATATGAATTGTGTTTAAGGTTAATTCAATTAGTTTATAAAGCAGGACAAGATATTAGTATTTATAAAGAGAGATTAGAAGAACGTAAAACAGAATTCAGTGAAAAACTGATAGATATATACAATTCTTTATATCCTCAACCTCAAAATGAAGATGCAAGTGAAATTACAAATAAAGCATAACAACACATTTAACTACGCATGAACTTAACGAATTTTAATCAACATTGAGAAACAAGATAAATTTTTATAAAAATTCATGCCAAGTCGTGGCAAATAGTGAAAAGTCGTTTGGGGTTGGGTAATACGAGCCTCTCCTCATAACCCGAAGGTCGTTGGTTCAAATCCAGCTCCCGCAACCATTTAGAAGAAAGTCTTTAGTACAAAACTAAAGGCTTTTTTATTTGTTTTATTCTGCTGGATTTGAACCTCATGTGGACAAGCCACAGTTTCGTCGTAAACTCCGAAAGTCCAGCTCCCGCAACCATTTATTTTAAAGGGATTTAGCTAGTTGCTAAATCCCTTTTTTAGTGCAAAAATAAGTAAAAGTTGCAAAAAAGTCTTATAAATATGGGGAGCTAAAGCAAAAAATAATGTGGACAATTTCGTATTTTTACAAATTCTACAGTAATCCATAATTGGTAAACAAAATTCAAATAAAAAAAGAAGTATCTAATATTTACTTGAAAGAGGTTTAAAATGTTTGACATTACATATAATATTGCAAAAAATTCAGTATCTTTTTTTGATATAGTATCCATAATATCACCTATGGTTGTTGGTTTATGTACTATTTATTTTATGGGACAGCAGGTTAGCATTCAAAAGAAACAACAAAAAACAAAAATATTTCATTTAAGAGTAGAACATATACAATTTTTATTAAATATATGGAAAGACTATAATACTTACATTTATAGTGAGAAAGAACATGCTTCTATCATTTTAAATGGTAACAATGCTAAAGTAATTGTGTTAACAATGAAAAAGGCTGCAGCGGAATTGTTAAAGCATAATTTGGTGACGAATAATCTTTTTGATGAAGAAATTTATAATTTGGAAAAAAATTTTATAGAAAGAATGTTTAACATAATTCCTACAGAAGTAGAATTATATGAAAATATTCAAATTTCATCTGATTATATTAATTTAAAAAGTCTATTTAATGAATTGTATGATAAATACGAAAATATTTTAAATAAAGAAGGCATATTATAAAGCTACAAAGTGAAACTGTTAAAAATACGATACATATAAGCACTTAGGAATTGAGAGATTAGTTTGATTTCTCAAAAGAGTGATGTTAATAGAAAAGCATGTTTTTGTTTAACCGTTTTTATAATTTTTTTAACTCTAATAATAGTGCTTTCCTATCCTTTTTTATTTTTCGTTGTACTTTTTAATTTGACATATTTCTAGTTCTTTGTAAATGCTAAAAGGATTGCTAGGAAAAATATTGCAAATGCGCTGAATTTATTCACAATAACCATTGTTCGTTTATTTTTCAATAAAAGTTCATTCATTTTTGATGCAATTAGTGCCATTCCAGTCATTATAATTGCCGCAATTATCATAAAAATTATGCCCAACATTATCATATACAGGCAAACATTTTTTGTGTTTGATGGTACAAACTGTGGCAAGAAAGCTAAAAAGAACAAAATAACCTTAGGGTTCAATATATTCATAAGAATACCTTTTAAATACCCTGCCTTCGCTTGCATTTCACTATCAGCCGTGAATTCATTATTTGCAGTTGTGTAAGCTTTATAAGCTAAATACAAAAGGTACAAAACCCCCATAACTTTTAAAATATTAAAAGCAAGCATTGACTTTTGGAATATCAATGCAATCCCAAAAGATGCAAGTACCGTATGAAAAATACACCCTGTACTAAGTCCCAATGCAGTAAATACAGCCTCTTTTCTACCTCTAGTAAGTCCTTGAGTTATTACAAAAATAATATCAGGTCCAGGAAGTAAAGTTAGCACAACAACTGTACCTATGTAAAACAACAAATTACTCATTTACATATTTCCTTTTCTAAGCTATTCGTGTAAAAGACTAATCGCAAATTTTGCCAGTTACTTTTATAATATGCCAACCAAATTGTGTTTGAATAGGTTCTGAAATTTCACCTTTTTTCATAGAAAAAGCTTTTTCTTCAAAAGGTTTAACCATTTGACCTCTGTGGAAATAGTTCAAATCACCGCCATTTCTACCAGAAGGGCACAAAGAATATCTATTTGCCAATGCTTCAAAGCTTGCGCCTTTGCTCAAATAAAATTCTAATTGGTCAGCCTCAGCTTTTGTTTTAACCAAAATGTGGCTTGCTCTAACCATTGTACAACGTTCTGCATATTCAGCATTCACAGGTAGTGCAAGGATTGCAAACATAGCAAATAATATAACAAATAATTTTTTCATCTATAGTTCCTCAAATTTTTTAATAATACCTTTTAAGCAAATTTTAATGTGTGCATAATTCAAACCACCTTGCATATAAACGGCATAAGGAGGTCTGATTGGGCCGTCTGCAGAAAGTTCAATAGTTGAACCTTCAATGAATGTTCCACCTGCCATGATAACCTCGTCCACGTACCCAGGGATAAGTTCAGGAATTGGTGTTACATAGCCGTTGATAGGTGAAAGTGATTGAATTGTTTTACAGAATTCTATTAATGGTTCTGGTGCATTAAACGTAATAATTTGAATAATATCAGTTCTAGGTGCATCGTATTTTGGAGAAGAGATAAAACCCATATCTTCAAAAATTTTAGCCGCTAAAACCATACCTTTGATTACGTCTGCAACGATAGACGGTGCCATAAACAAACCTTGGAAAATTAATCTATGTTGGTTTAACATTGCACCTGATTCTGAACCGACCCCTGGGGCTGTAAGTCTTATGGCAGAAGCTTCAACAAGTTCTTCTTTACCTGCAATATAGCCACCGCACTCTACAAGTCCACCACCTGGGTTTTTGATTAGAGAGCCACCGATTAAGTCTGCACCTACTTCGATTGGTTCTTTTTCTTCTGCAAATTCGCCATAACAGTTATCTACAAAGCAGATACAGTTTGGATTTTTAGCTTTTACGACTTTGATAATTTTTTCAATAACCTCAATGGTTAAAGATTTTCTAGTATCATAACCTCTAGAGCGTTGAATTAAAACCATTGTAGTTGTTTCGTCAACTTTTTTCTCTAAAGTTTCAAAATCAATGTCATCATCGTTTAGTAAAGGAACTTCGTCATAGATAATTCCGTTACCGATTAAAGAATTTTTCTTTGCAAGTTCATCACCTGTTAAGCCAACAACTTGGCGCATTGTATCATAAGGAGTTCCTGCAACAGCAAGAAGTTTATCACCATAGTGCAGATTTCCAAACAATGCGCAAGCTAAAGTGTGCGTACCTGTTGCGAAATGAGTACGAACAATAGCTTTTTCTGCCTTAAAAACTTGGGCATAAACTTTATCTAAAACTTCACGACCTAAGTCATCATGACCGTAACCAGATACGGTATAGAAATGTTCTGGCGCTACGTGGTTATCAACAAAAGCTTTAAGAACTTTTTCTTGGTTAAAATCTCTTATTTCTTCTATTTTTTCAAACTGAGGCGCTAGAAGTTTTTCAGCCTCTTTAATAATTTCACTTGCATTTTTCATAATACGTTTATGATATTGCAAGAATGAATTGTCGTCAAATAGATTGAGAATTAAACCAATTTTCTTGTATATCTAAACATAAAAAAGATTGCAAGAATTGATATTAAAACTTCTGTTATTGGCATTGCGTACCAAATTGACTCACCGCCAAAGAATTTAGGTAAGACTAAAATCAATGCACCGCTTAAAATAAGCCCTCTTAAAACAGAAATCATAAAAGCTGCCTTTGGTCGTACAATTGCTTGGAAATAGTATGTTGCAAATATATTTAGTGGCAACAATATAAATGATAAAGAATATGTACGTATGATTTCTGGTGCAATTCTTAGAACATTTTCTGTTGGGTTCATAAATATTCTGATATATAAATTTGGATAAGCTAAACTTAAAACAGTCCAAAAGATACTGAAAAACGCAACAGAATATAGTGCATATTTTAAGACTTCCTTAATTCTTAAATTACATCTTGCGCCATAATTCATTGAAATAATAGGTTGAGCTGCTTGACCTACGCTATATGCACAACTTTGCACAAAGGTACTAATATTAATTATTGGACCGTAAACTGCAAGCGCATCAGAACCTAAATATAGCATAATTTGTCTATTGAACAATATTGTTAAAATACCCATTGCAATATCGATAAAGAATGTAGAAAACCCTGTTATACCTATTTGTTTAGTTTTTTTGATAAATCCTCTAGGTCTCACAAATCTCATTGTATTCTTTTTTGAAAAGAAATGTGTAATTAAAACGATAAAAGAAATTACAGCACCAATTGCGGTTGCTAAACCTGCACCGAAAATTCCCATATTGAAAGTGAATACGAATACGTAATCACCTACGATATTAAAAATCCCACCAGATAAAACCCCTATTGTTGCAAGATTTGGGTTGTTATCGTTTCTCAAAAACGCTGCAAGCATTTGGTTGAATAAAAATACAGGAACTACGTACAAAATAGGTAGCATGTATTTTTCGGAATAATATAATAGAGTTTTGTCTGCGCCGAAAAATATTAAAATTTCTTTTTCAAATAAAATTATAAGTGCCCAAATAATTATAGAGATTATAACGGCACCAATTACACTTGTTGTGAAAAATTCGTTACTAAGTTTTAAACCTATTCTTTGATTACGGTTGCCTCTAACAATACTGAATAAAACAGAACCACCAATACCCATTAATAGCCCTAAGCTAAAAATGATGTTCCAAATCGGTGCAACAACTGCAAGTGCCGCTGTACCACTAGGACCTTGATATTGACCAACAATCGCCATATCAACAATTGAATATACGCAAAGTATCATTGCACTACCAAAAGCTGCGTATAGATATTTGAAGTATAGAGTTTTGATTTTGTCTGTTAATAAATTCATTGCTAAATCCTTCCATTTTAAAAAGCTGGATAAGATACAGATATTCCAATCTGTGCCTTATCCAGCTTTTTGTTTCTTTGAACAAATTGCCCTCCGACAATAAATCTGAGGTCAGTGTAACAAAATGCTATTTTTATGTCAAGTCTTAAAATTTATTTTAGTAATTTAACTTGCAAGTCTTAATCCGACAGTGCCTAAAACGACTAATAATATTGATGCAAGCGAAGCGGAGCTCGAAACATGTTAAATTAGGTTCAATTCCGTCATTAATTTTTGCAATAAAAAAGACCTTCCTAAGAAGGTCTTTTTTAAAATGGTGCCGCAACTCGGAATTGAACCAAGGACACAGGGATTTTCAGTCCCTTGCTCTACCAACTGAGCTATTGCGGCAGACACCATATTTAATTTTCATTTTCCGTTGTTAGAGCAAGCAGTTGACTTTATCTAACTTCGGCTCCACTTCGCTCGCCGTGCCTAAGCTATTGCGGCAAGTCAGTTTTCTGAGCTATTGTGAACCCTTTCGAGTCCATAAATTTATTCTACTTGCTAAATCTTTATAGTCAAGTTTTCTATTGAGGTCCTAAGAAAAGTGTTACGTTTCTACCCTCTAATTGTGGTTTTTTCTCAATTTGAATTGGTTCGTCTTTCAAATCTTCCACAAATCTATTCGCTAAGTCAAAAGCTAATTGTGAATGTTGCATTTCTCTTCCTCTCAACATTACAACAATCTTAACTTTATTACCTTGTGAAATAAATTTTTTAATATTATTGATTCTTACATTGTAATCGTGAGTATCAATCTTATATCTAATCTTAACTTCTTTTACATCAACTGTGTGTTGTTTCTTTTTAGCTTCTTTAGCTTTCTTTTCGATTTCGTATTTATATTTGCCGAAATCCATTATTTTCGCTACAGGTGGATCTTGGTTTGGGTTAATCAAAACTAAATCTAATCCTGCATCATCTGCCATGCTTAACGCTTCTTTTGTTGGCACAATGCCTTTATTTTCTCTATCTTGTGTAATTAATCTTACTTCTTTTGCTCTAATATCATTATTCATAATGATTTTTTCTTTTTTATTATCGTTAGCTATGGCTCTTTCTCCTTATATTAATATCTGTCTCTTAATGTCTTTATAATACCACATGTTGAAAACTTCAACCTTGTTATATTAGATTTTTTGTTACATATTGTAAAACTGGTTATGTTCTTGTCGCCCTTGCGTTAAACGCAACCGTTCACAATCAAAACTCTCCAGCCTCTGCTTGAACTATCGGATTATTCGGGCTGTCATCAAGCTCACACCGGCTTACGCATTGTCTTGCTCGTTCGCGTTAAACGGCAATTCCGAGTTTTGCTACTGTGATTTCATCACTTTCGCAAAAGCTCGGGCTGGGTTCGATTTTTTGCTCCTGTGGGTTTCGGACTTCGTCCTGCAATCCTACGTCGCTGTCGTAGTGTTCGCCTGCTTGCCACACTGACCGTGTGTCAACACCGCTCACACCGGCTTACGCATCAGTTAATCTCCCATTTTCCGCAAGTTCCGCCCCAACGTGCAATGATATTACCTTTAATATCTTTGATACGTTTTACGTGTTGAACTTCTTGGATACCTTCTACAATTGTTACAACTTCACAATTGTTTGAGCAACCTGGGCAATCACAAGTGATTGATGTAAAGTGCATATCACCAACTTCCCAACCTCTGAATGTCGTTTCTTTGTTAGTGTATTGGTGATTTTCCATTGCTAACAATGCAGCACCGATAGCGCCCATTGTTTGGTGGTTTTCTGGAACCACGATTTCTGTTTTCAAGATTTCTTCAAATGCTTTTACCATACCTTTGTTAGTTGCAACACCACCTTGGAATGAAATTGTTGGTAGCAATTCTTTACCCAAAGCTAAATTTGCTAAATAGTTTCTAACAAGTGCTTGGCATAAGCCATATAATAAATCTTCAACAGGATAACCTAATTGTTGTTTGTGAATTAAATCACTTTCTGCAAATACACCGCATCTACCGGCAATTCTTGCAGGGTTTTCAGAACGAAGTGCTGTATCACCGAATTCTTCAATAGGTACATTTAATCTTTGTGCTTGGTGATCTAAGAAACTACCTGTACCAGCTGCACAAACTGTATTCATCGCAAAATCTGTAACAATACCGTCTCGTAAAATAATAATCTTACTATCTTGTCCACCAATTTCTAGAATTGTTTGAACTCCAGGGATATTTGTACTTGCTGCAACTGCGTGTGCTGTGATTTCGTTTTTAATAACATCAGCGCCAACCAATGCACCTGCTAAGTTACGACCAGAACCTGTTGTTCCGACACCCTTGATATCATATTCTTGTTTTGCTTGTGCTTTAATTTGGTTCAAACCTTTTTGAACAGCCATTACTGGTTTACCAGCTGTTCTTAGCATGTATGAATCGACGTATTTACCGTTTTCGTCAACTAATGCAAACTTTGTTGTTACTGAACCTACGTCTATACCTAAATATGTTGTTAAACTCATGTTTTCTACTTCCTTCTTTCAAATAAATAATATCATAAACATTTATTTATTTGTATAGAAAGCATGAAACTTTGTGTGTATCTGTAAAAATAACTTCTTCTGGATAAGTTTCTCTGCATTCTTGTCTACATTCAGAACATCTTGACGCAAAAGGACACCCAACTTGTTTTTCACTAGGATCAGGTAAATCACCCTCTAGTGTCATATCTTTTTCAACTGGCATGTTTAATTTCGGTACTGAATTTAAAAGAGCTTTTGTGTAAGGGTGTTTTGCAGAATTGAAAATTTCATCAGTTGTTCCAATCTCAACAATTTTGCCCAAATACATTATTGCAACTCTATCAGAAAGATATTTTATAACACTTAAATCATGCGAAATAAATAACATTGTAAGATTAAAATGTTGTTTCAAATCTGTCAAAAGATTTATGATTTGCGCTTGAATACTAACGTCTAATGCGCTTACAGGTTCGTCTGCAATAACAAAATCTGGTCTTAAAACTAATGCTCTTGCAATAGCAATCCTTTGTCTTTGCCCACCTGAAAACTCGTGCGGATATTTATTAATATCATCTTTTCCTAAACCAACTCTATACAAAATATCTAAAACAATTTCCTTCAACTCGTCTTTTGATAATTCTTTTATCATCTTCAAATCTTGAGAAAAGTTTCTCAAATTTGAATGAGTAAGAAGTGGTTCTTTAATGATATCAAGAACCGTCATTTTAGGGTCTAAACTTGCGTATGGATTTTGAAAAACCATGCTCACATTTTGGTAATAACTTTTTCTAAGCTTAGAATTCATTTTAAAAATATCTCTATCTTTATAAAAAATTTCACCAGATTTTGGTTTAACAAGTCTAAGCAAGGTTTTTGCTAATGTAGATTTACCACAACCTGATTCACCGGCAATAGCAAGAATTTCCCCTTTCTTTATTTCTAAATTTACACCATTCACGGCATAAACATGTTTTGCAGGTTTAAAAAATTCTTTTTTTGTCTCGTATTCGACGAATAGGTCGTTAATCTCTACTAAATTATTCATAGACTCATTATAAAATAATCTAAAAATAATTACTACTAATCAATTAATTAAATTTATCAGCATCAAGATATTTTATAACTCTTGCAGGATTACCTACAACAACTGCATTATCTGGAACATCTTTTGTAATCACAGAACAAGCTCCAACAATTGCATTTTCGCCAATAGTTACACCAGGGAGAATAGTAACATTAACGCCTATCCAAACATTTTTCTTTATATGAACAGGTTTACAAGTTATAACGGGTCTGTCGTAAAAATCATGATTATTTGTCGCAACAGTACAATTTAGTGCAACTTTTGTATCATCTTCGATAATCAATCCACCTGCTGACATGCATTTGAACCCATTCATCAAAACAACATTGTTTCCAATTTTTACTTGATTTGCAAGATTAACAAATATTGGCGCATTAATCATTGTGTTTTCGCCAAGATTTTTCCCAAAAAGTTCTTTTACTAAATTTTTACTCTCTTCGGTGTTTGGCATTGTGTTGTTAATTTTAAAACAAAGTTGTGAACTTCTTATGTATTCAGCCATTCTTTCTTCGTTTTTTATTCTTAAATCAATTCTTGTTTCTTCCATTTTTAGACTCCTTTACTTAGTATTATAAAACCTTAGAGTTACTCTCAGTCAAGACAAAATTTTAAAATTTGTCAAAATAGGCTTATAGATTAAGTTGTAGGCATTTTATGTTCTGTATATTTTTTATAAAACTAGTCTTCTACCTAGTACACAGGTCAAAAGTAAAATATATTATAGTTATATGACTAGTATAAAATCGCCCAAATCAAATATTTATATATCTGAAAAATGTGTTCTAACAGAAAGAGAGATAGAATATTTATCACTTGCGAGTTTCGGATTTAAAAACAAAGAGATAGCAAAAATTTTATCTGTTACAGTTGGCGGTGTTAAAAAAGCATTAGAAATTATTTTTCAGAAGATTAACGCAAAAGATAGAGCCAATGCAGTAACAATTGCGTTTGTTCACAACATGATAAATGTAGATATTTTGAATTATATTGCCGATAAGTACAAAGTTACTGGCATTACAAATCTTGAAAAATTAAAATAAATATTTTAAGCAATCATCAATATTGTACCGACTGTGATTAATATGCAGGCGATAAACATTTTTAGATTTATACCTTCTTTTAAAATTAAAGCAGATAGAATTAAGACTAAGACCAAACTAAATTTGTCTATGGTAACGACTTTTGTTGTATCACCGAGTTGTAGAGCTTTAAAATAACATAACCATGATAGACCTGTCATAAGTCCAGAAATAATTAAGAATACCCAAGATTTTGCGGTTATGTTAGGTAGTTGGGAAAAGCTTTTTGTAGAAAAAACGATACCTGTAGCTATGATTAGAACCACAAAAGTTCTAATTGCTGTACCTAAGTTAGAATCTACATTTGTAATCCCAATTTTAGCGGTAATGGCTGTGAGAGCAGCAAATAAGGCACTACCAATTGCATATAAAATCCACATTTTCAAAATCTCCAAATATAGCTTAGTATAAATAAACAATGGAAAACAAACTTAAAAATTCTTAATGTTGTAAAGCTTTATTAAGCTAAAACTGCGCACAAATCTTTTCTATGAGTTTTGCCTTCAAATTCTATTTGTGCAACCTCGTCATACAATGCATCTGTTGCAAATGTGTATGTTTTAGCATTCTTAGTAACAACAAGAGTTCTATCGCCTGTTGTTAAGTATTCCAAATATTCATTCTTTCTTGTATTAAAATGTGCAACTAAAGTATCTTCATCTAAATTATCAAGTCCAGATATAACTTTATCAGTTTTATTTCCTGCAGATAATACGCAAGACACAGACACTTCGTCTTTTGTATTAATGTATTCATAATCATCTGCAAATGAACCTACAACACAAGCATACATCATGTCAAACAAGTCATCTTCGATTGTTGAAAGTACTCCCTGACAATCGTGGTCTTGTAAGAATGGATTGAATTCCAATGCCACAATCTCGTTATCTGGTGTTAAAACGCAATCAATGCCCAAAATTCCAACATAAGGTGTTCCTTTTTGATCCAAGCTATCCAATGCTGGGAAGATTATTTCTTGCATAATGTATTGTTCAACATTTCTCGTAATCTTATAATCTGGAATATATGCGCCCATTCCAGGTGTCAAAAGTCCACCGTCTCCATCAAGAACAAATTTATAATTTCCGACACTACTCAATGGAATTGCGTGATATCCGTCTGTTATTACGTAATAAGAAAATTCGTGTCCGTATACAAAGTCTTCTACAATAACTCTTTTTTCATTTCTGATAAAACAATCTTCAATAAAAGCTTTTGCAATACTTGTTGCAGAACAAATCATTGTTCCGTTTGAATTTCTGTGTTCGTCAGTTTTTACAACAACTGGTAATATAGAATTTCTGACATAATCAACTGCTTGTTGAGGTTTTTCAAAGATACCAAATCTTGCAGTTGGTACGTGAAGTTTGTACAAGAATTTTTTACCAGTAGATTTATTAATTGCGATTTGTGCGCTTTCAGCTGTTGGTCCAAAAATCATTTGACCGTTTTCTTGAAAAATTCCAACAACGTTTGCTCTGATAGCCTTTTCGCTAGAACAAATTGTTAAATCAACTGCATTTTCCATTGCAAAATCTAATAATCCTGCAACATCGTCTTCTCTGATATCAACACAAGTTGCAAAATCTTTCATCGCGTCATTTCCTGATGCAACGTAAATATTGCCTATATTATTAGTCTTTGAAAGCTTTTGAGCTAGTGCGTATTCTTTTGCACTCTTACCGATAATTAAAATATTCTTGTCCATAAAATTATTATACTACATAATTTATATGATTTTTATTAAGAAATATTACAAAAATCTACACAATTTTGTATAATAAATATGACTTTCAAAAAAGTATCCTTAAAAAGATACTATCAGAGGAGAGAGAGAATTTATGGCAAACAACATTATTAACTATTTAACACAAGCTTTTATGGCACCAACTGCGATGCAAGCTCAAAATGTTAGAACAGTAGAACAAGTAAAAGAAGTTAAATCAACTAATCCTTTTTCTAACAACCCATTTGTTAATATGAGTGCCAAAAAAACTACAATGGAAACTTATGCAAAAAATTGCCCAGTTAAAGGTGGTTATTTTGCAGGATATTATAACAATAAGCCTAATATTGTTGGGCAAAGATTATTCCTTGAAGTGTAAGGGTAGGTTTAAACAACGGCAATTATGCCAGTATTAGAAGAAAGCGGACTGCTATTAATTAATTTTATTAGTATGTCCGCCTTTTAAATTGTCTTTAATACTAATCATGGTTGTTTTTAAAATGTAGTCGATTGAATCTTGAGTTTTGTATGCTATGTGTGGTGTGATTAGCACATTTGGCATTTTGATTAATTTTTTGATTGTAGAATTTGTGTCTTCGCATTCAATAACGCATTCTGTTGCATCTCTGTTCTTCTTGCGTTCACAGAATATTCCTGAATTTTCACATTCAATAACATCAAGTGCACAACCAGCAATTTTTTTATTCTTTAATGCTTGATAAAGTGCTTTTGTATCAATCAATTCGCCTCTTGCAACATTGATTAAATAACTCGTTTCCTTCATTAAATCAAATTCCTGTTCTGAAATCATGTGGTAAGTTGTTTCGTTGTAAGGTGTGTGAAGAGTGATTATATCTGCATTTTTAAGTAACTCTTCCTTGTTTACATATTGAACGTTATAATTTTCTATCAAAGCGTTTTTCTTTACCATATCGTAAGCTAAAATTTTCATGCCAAAAGCATTAGCTATTGTGCAAACTCCGCTGCCGATTGTGCCTGTTCCGAGGATGCCAATTGTAAGATTATTTAAATCTCTACCGACATATTTTGTATCGTCCTTACTAAGGTTTTTAATATCCGTGATTGCAAGATAGATTTTTCTCATAAGGGTTAAAATCAAACCGAATGTGTATTGCATAACTCCAGTTTTACCGTAGTTTTCAACATTCAAAACCTTAATGTGTGATTTTTTGCATTCGTCTACGCAAATGTGATTGAAACCAGTTGAACGTGTTGCAATAATCATCAAGTTTGGAAAAGCATCAATAATTTCTTTTGTTATATTTGAATCAATAAAAATACTTATGACAGTTGTGTTTTGTCTGACTTCTTCTGATATATTTTCCAAAGTCTTTTTATTTAAGCTTTCAGTATAAAATGTAATATCAAAATCTTCTATTTTTTCTGTTTCAAAGTAGGCTTTTTCTTCTTCTCTAAAATCGAACATCAACATTTTTATAGACATAAAATCTCCTTTTTAAGAGATTATTATTTAAAAATAAGGAAATTTTATATTGGACAAATGGATATTTTATTTGAAAATTGTAGGTACAGATAGCTTACTTAAATGTTTTTTCTTTTGAATGTTCTTCTACTTTATTTACAATATAATCGCAAATCTTTGTTTCGATATGTGTTGAAAAATGGTTGTTTATTTCTTTTATAAAGTAGCAAGGGCTTGTTACATTAACCTCAATAATTTGAGAATTAATAACATCAAGTCCTGCCATATAAATTCCCATAGCATTTAATTTTTTAGCTACTTCTGTAAATCTTGTTTTTTCTTCTTCTGTTAAAACAGCCTTTTTAATAAAGTCATCACTGTGTGTATTAAATTTGAAATCATCTTTTGTTGGAAGTTTTTGTACACATTCATCAAGAACTGTGTCGCCAAGTGTTAGAACTCTCTTGTCTCCAAATTTTGCTTCTGGTATGTATTTTTGACACATAATCAAGGTTTGACCGTCGTTTGTCATACTTTTAATTATGCTATTTGTGTTAACGTCGTTTTCTTTTAAAAACATTACATTTGCGCCGAAACAAAGATTTAAAGGTTTTAGAATGATTTCTTTATTTTTTGCTAGAAAATCTTTAATAGTCTTTTTGTCAGAAGTTACAAGGGCTTCTGGCATGTATTCTGCAAAATACAATGCGTGAAGTTTTTCGTTGAAGCTTCTGATTGTTTGAGGATCGTTCATTATCAAAACTTTTGATTTATCTACAAAATCCATTATGTATGTTGAATTTATGTAATTCAAATCAACTGGTGGATCTTGGCGGAACATTACCAAATCAAAATCTTCTATGTTTGAATAATGTTCAACTTTTTCATAAAAAATATTTTCGTCTTTAAGATATGATTTGTAGCTTATTGCTCTTGCTTTTAAGTTAATTATTGATAACTTGTCTTCTGTTGTTATTTCAACATTGTAACCACGTTGTAGAAATTCTTTTATTATCCAAAAATTTGTAACTAGGTTGTTAAATTCAAAATATTTTAATTCAATTTTGTCTATAATAAATAGAATGTTCATAAGTATCTCTTTCTTTTGTCATGTAAAAGCCCTCTTTTAAGAGGGCTTTTGATTAATTATTAGCTGTTTCTGCTTGTTGCTCTGGTTGTTTATATTCAACTCTTTTATTTTTATATAAAATAAGAGCTTTTGCTAATTGGTCAGGGCAACTAGTATCTCTATCGCCACAGTGGATACCACTAAGCTTAGATATTACCTCGTCGACTGTTAGACCTTTGACTAGGGCAACAATACCTTTGTGATTACCGTCGCAACCTCCAAAGAATTCTACATTTTGTACAATTCCGTCAAATATTTGTATTTGAATTACTTGTGCACAAATTCCAGTTGTTTTGTATTGAATAGTTTCTGGTTGAATATTTGTCATAATTTATTCCTCTTATTTGCTCATAAGATATAATGCTGCGAATGAAGCGTCCCAACCGTTAATAATGCCAGACATTTTTTTCATTCTTTTTTCTTTGTTTTTCAATAATTTCTTTTGAGCTTTTACGTATTTGTTTTGTAATGATTTATTATTTTGTCTTTTTGCAAGATTTGCTTCTATCATAGTTGAAGCTTTTTTGTAAGATTCGGTGTTGTACCCAGCTGCACCTGTTTTAGCATATGATGGATAGTTATATAAGATGTAATCATAGATGTTCATTAATCTTTTTTCACCTGATGGGTGAGTTTCTAATACATCAATGTAGTTACCACAGATTTTGTTCAAAACAGAGATTAATGCAAGAGGGTTGTAACCAGCTCTAACCATTAAATCTACGGCTGTAATATCAGCTTCCATTTCATCGTTACGGCTAAGTTTAGATGATGCTAATTGTTGACCAACTGCAACTGTTGCAACTTTTGCATCGTTTGCACCTTGTGCTAAATCTGTTGCTACAGAATTAATTACACTATCTAGGATTGTTTGTTTTGCACAGTGTCCATTAAGAATATGACCCATTTCGTGAGCGATTACACCAGCTAATTCGTGGTCATAATCAACATAGTTTAATAAGCCTCTGTATACGTGAATTTCTTTATTTATATCTGCATAAGCATTAACATCTGATGTGTTTGAAACAGTGAATTTAATAGTTTGTTGTACACCGTTTTTTGTAAGTAAAACGTTACCAATTCTGTTTACTCTTTGAAGACTAGCATTGCTGTCCCAGTTTGTACCAGATGTTGTAGTTGTTTTTGTAGTTGTAGTTTTTGTAGTTTTTGTTGTTGTACCATTTTGAGTGGTAGTAGTTGTAGTTGTTGTAGTAGTTGTTGTTCCAGCATTTGCGTTATTTTGTACAGCTACAAATGCTATTAACAAAAATAAAATACTAAAAATCTTTTTCATTTCTTGTGCTCCTTTGTTGGTAAATATTTTAGCACAAAAAATAAAAATAAACCTTTTCACATTTCTTTATAATACCCCATAGGGGTGTTAAAAATCTTTTATAGTGTGGTATATTGTAGGTGAAGGACGTGATTTTATGGAAAATGAAGAAAAAAGCTTAGAAAATAGAACTCTGTTAGTTGTGTTTTTGACTTTAGTAACAATGGTTGTGGAAATTGGATATGGCTATTTTACACATTCTATGGCACTTTTAGCTGACGGTTTTCACATGGGAACACATGCACTTGCATTGGGTTTAACTTTTTTGGCTTATTTCTTTGCGAGAAAATTTGCAAATTCTGATATGTTTGAACACGGAACAGAAAAGATTAAAACTCTTGCTGCTTATACAAGTTCAATCTTTTTAGGTGTTACAGGGGTTGCGATAATTATTGAATCAGCTTCAAAACTTATAAATCCAGTACATATTTTATTTTCTGATGCAATTTTAATTGCGGTTATTGGTTTAATTGTAAACTTGGTAAGCATTTTAATTATGAAAGGAAAACATGTTCATTTACATGTTGGCGAATGCGAAGAACATCATCACCACGAAGAACATGAAGATCAAAATTTCAAATCAGCATACTTACACATATTGGCAGATGTTTTAACTTCTGTATTAGCAATATTGGCGCTTGTTTTAGGTAAATTTATGAATATTACATACTTTGATTCTGCAATAGGAATTTTAGGTGGTATTGTGATTTTAAAATGGTCAATTGGACTAGTCAAAGATACAGCAGTAATCTTGCTTGACATGAAATGTAAATAATTGTAAAATTATGTAAAATTATTTCAATCATGTGGAAATTTAGTATTTTCAGATGTTTTCATGTATTTAGGTGTAAGTGTATTATATCTATATGTGAAAAGTGTGTAAAAAAAGGACAAACGTATGAGTATCAAAGGTAACGGCGGTGTTCATGGTGCAGGTGGCGGTAATAAGCCAGAAAGCGCAGAAGAATTAAAGAAAAAGCAAGCGGCAGAGCAAGATAGAGCTCAAAAACAAGGTGCTGCAGCTGATCAAGCCGAACTTACTGACGGTTTAAGCGGACAAAATAGAGCCAATGGCAACAACGGTGCCAATGGTAATAATGGTGCAAATGGCAACGGTAATGGTGCAAACGGTGCTGGCAATGCAAATGGCACAGGTAACGGCAATGTCTTTGGCGGTCTTGGTAATGGTGCCGGTGGTGTAAATGGTGCTGGCTACGGTTATGCCGGTATTTTCGGTAATCAATCATTAGATGTTGATGCTGAACAATTAAACGATTTATCAAATAGATTCTTTAACTATACAATGGCTTGCGGTGCTATGCCATTCGGTATTGGTTCTGGTGCAATGCAAAATTCTATTGGAAACTGGTTCCAAGCATTCATGAATTGCTTTAAAGTATCAGGCGAAACTAAAGTTGTTGCAGGTGGTTATCAAGGATTTAGTGCAACAAATGTAAGCGGTGTATATGCTAGAGATGGCAGATATTATAAACCAGATGCAGATGGCAATATGGTTGAATGCAAACAAGACGGTACTGCAATTACTCCATCTCAAACTCAACAAGCTGAAGCTCCTGCTCAACAAGTTGGTAATAACGGTACAGGCGATGTTCCAACTGGTTATCAACCAACTGACAATGCTGGTGTATATTCTAAAGATGGCAAATATTACCACTACGAAGGTGGTGTTTTAGTTGAATGCAACAAAGACGGTACATCTATTTCTCACAAAGTAGATGATGGCGCTGTTAAAGGTAAAGATAAGGCTCACAAAGCTTCCTCTAAAAAGGCTGAAGTTAAAAATGAAGAAGCAAAACCAAGAACAAAAACTCCAGAAGAGCTTGGTTACAAAAAAATGGCAGACGGAACATACCGTAAAGGTGGAAAAAACTATAACTATGTGAATGGTTCATTCCAATATGCCTATGATACAAAATATAAAGACGGCAGATATGTTAAAAATGGTACAATCTACAATGCAGACGGTACAAAATCAGACAAATCTGTAAAAGGTCATCAAGGTCAACAAGCTATTTATACTCTTGAACATTATAAGAATGAAGGCTATGAAATGACTTCTTATGGTGGCAAAACTGTATTGACAAGCAAAGACAAGAGAACAACTCTTTACTTTGACAAATCTGGTAAATTAGTTCAACAAAACTTCCACAACACAGGTTTTATGAAGGACGGAAGAACTGAGGTATCTAGATTTAAGTACAATGAAAAAACAGGTCAATTACAATCTAGAGAAGATTACAACAACCAAACAAGAACCACTGTTAGAACTGAATACATCTCTCCAAAAGGTGCAAAAGTTGGAACAACAAAAACTGCAAGTCAACCAAGAGTTGTTGAAGAAATGGATTCTAACGGTAAAATTTCAAGAACAAAAGAACAAGAAATTACAACAACAAAAATCGAAATTAAAGGCGGTATTGCAGTAAAAACAACAACAATTCAAAGACAAACAGTAAAATAAAATGTTTTGAATATTAACAAAGGGCGAAACGCAATGCGTTTCGCCCTTTGTGTTTATCAGAGGCGAAGCCTTCGGCTTCGCCTCTGATTTATAAATCTTCCACTAAAAATATATGACTCCTATCTAAAATATTTCTAATTTCGTCATAATTTTTACCTATGCCGACGAGTTGCTGATATTCTCGTACGATAGAAATAACATCGTCGGTCGAAACTTTAATATTTCTACGTCCAAAATCATTTTCAATAATTCTTGCCATATAACCTTCTTTCTTTTTACAAATAATGTATCGACAAGATTTAATAAAACTTGTGAAATATCAAATTAAAGGTTTAGAAATAAAGGTTATAATTTGAATTAAAAACTAATTCAAAGAAACTGAAAGACCTTCAACGATGTTATAAAAATCTTGTGTTGGAAGTGTAAACAATGTTTTTATTGCATAAGCAATTTCCTCATCATTTTTGTCATACCAACGTCTACGGCTTTGGAATTGATGATATAGCCCGATAACTCTTTCTAGTCCAAGGCTTAAATCTGGTTCTAATTCTTCTTTGTGTAAATCTTTTATTTGTTTAATTATGTCTGTTAAATTTGTTGACAACACATTCTTTGTTTCTTCGTCAAGATTTTGTAACTTGTCGAATACCTCTGAAGCTGTTCCATCTGTGTCATACCAACGTCTTTTTAGATTATTCATGCCTACATTTTAGTTTTTTTTTTAAGAAAGGTCAACTTTTTTTCATATCTTTAAAAATATAGTATAATACATTTTTGGGAAGGTAGACTTTGATGAAAAAATTTATATATCTATTATTAGCGATATTTATATTTTCTTTTCAATTAGCATTTGCAGATGAAAATTCTATGAAAATTACATCTGTTGCTTTTGATACTTCATCATCAGTTTTGATTTTATCTTCTCAAAATGATTTGAATTCAAACCTTGCAAACAAGATTAAACTTGTTAAAATGTCTAATCCGAATAGGGTTTACTTTGATTTGAATTCTACAATTCTTGCAACAAAAAAAGAGGATATGGAATTTTCGCAAGGTGTTGTAAAACATGCTGTTATTGCACAGAATTCTGTTAATCCAGATGTTGTCAGAGTTGTATTGACTTTGGACGAAAAATATAGTGCAGATAAGATTGACGTTTATACTTTTAAAAACAATGTAATTGTAAAATATGGTGATAAACCTTTATTAAAAGAAGAATATTTTCAAAATACATTTAGGGAAGAAAGACACGACGTAAATGATTACTACGAATATTCTGCAATGACAACTCAAGTTATCACAAAGAAAGAAGTTCCGGTATCATCAGCACAAGGTGTTAATGTTCCTAACTCTTCCTTGAAGGATATTCAATCAGCATTTTCTTCTGCAAATATTCCAAAAGAAATCGAGTCAGCATTCAGCGATGTAACGGTAACTCAAGTTAAAAAAGATTTAAAATTAAATACTAGATATTATTTGAACAATATAACAAAAACCTCAAATGGACTTTTGCTATCAGGTTTTGGCTCTGTTGCGGTGGAAAAACCTTTATACTTGTCTGAGCCTGCAAGAATTGTTTTTGATTTGCCTAATACTCTTGCTAGTAAAGATGTTAGGGGTAAAGAATATTCTATAAACCAAAATGAAACAATTAAAGTTGGTCAATTTGAAGCTAACAAAACAAGATTGGTTTTGAAAACTAATAATCCGGAAAAATATATTCCAATCTATTCTCCAGATAACGAAACGCTTTTACTTGCGGATAAAGAACGATATAATGTTGCATCTTTATCAAATATAAAAGCGAATTTGACTGGAACTTTCTATTCAAAAGACGGCAAAGACAATAATGTAGTTTTATCTTTTAGTGCGCCTGTTGTTTACAGTGTGTACAGAAAAGCTGATGATTTTGTCTTAACAGTTTACAATGCTGATAAATACAATGAGGCAAATTATGTAAACTCTTTAAAAGGTACTGAAATCGAAGGTTTGAAGTTAAAAATTAACGGTCAACTTTTGACATTTACTTTTAAACTTAACCCAAACGGTACAACAAAAGTTTATTCTGGTTTGGACGGAAGAAGTTTAAAAATTACTATTAACAATCCTTCAGAAGTTCAAAAGAAACCTGTTCCTACAATTCCTATTTTTCAAAATACTAAGAAAAAAGCTGGAGAAAAGGTTGTTGTAATTGATGCTGGTCATGGTGGTACTGATTGTGGTGCTACAAGAGCTGGTATCAAAGAAAGTGATATTAACCTTGCTGTTGCACAAAGAGTCGAAGCTATTTTGAAACAAAAAGGATATAAGGTTTATATGACAAGAAGTGGTGATCAAACTGTATCACTACAAGAAAGAGTTGATATTGCAGAAGGAAAAGACGAAGATGTATTTGTAAGTATTCACGTAAATTCTTCTGAAAACACAAGCCCTACTGGTGTTGAAACTCATTATTATCACCAATATAGCTACAATTTGGCGAAATGTATTCAAACTGAATTGGCAAAAAATGTTTCAGAATCTCCAAACAGAGGTTTGATTAAGTCTAGATTTTATGTTATAAATCATACAACTAAACCGGCAGTTTTAGTTGAAATTGGATTTATTTCAAATGAAAAAGAACGTATGCAGTTAGTGTCTGCTGACAGACAACAAAGAACAGCAAAAGCCATTGCTGAAGGGGTAATGAATTATTTTAAACAAGGAAATTAAAAACAATAAAATAGCTGTATATGATTCTGGTGTAGGTGGACTTACTGTTTATGAAAAACTTAAAAAACTTATGCCAAACGAAGATTACATTTATTATGGTGATTTGAAGAACCAACCTTATGGCGAAAAATCTCGTGAAGAATTAATCCAATATGCAGAAGATATTTTTAAATTCTTTATCGAAAAAGAAGCTAAATGTATTGTAATGGCTTGCAATACAACCTCTGCAATTGCTTACGAAGCATTGAAGGATAAATACGATATTAGAGTTTATCCTATTGTTCAATCTTGCGCAAATGTCTTGTCATTGCTTGAAATTGATAGATTGGGCGTTTTTGCAACTCCTGTAACTATTAATTCTCATATTTATAAAAATGAAATTCATAAATATAATAAAGATATGCAAGTCTTTGAATTAGCTTGTCCTGAATGGGTAAAAATTGTTGAGTCAGGCTTGGAAAAAGCAGATAGTACAAAAGAATGTGTTAAAAAATATATGGATATAATTTCTAAAAATAGTCCAGAAAAAATTGTACTAGGTTGCACTCATTATCCATATTTGAGAGAAGTTTTGACAGAAATTAACGGAAAAGATATATTTATTGACCCTTCAATAATTTTTTCTAATTATATAAAATACGATTTAGAAAAACATAATATGCTTAAGTCTTCTGAAACAGCAGGTGTTGAAGAGTTCTTCGTAAGCGCAAATCCTAAAGAATTTCAAAAAGCTGCAAAAATGTTTTATGAGGTTAAAGAAATTCCAACTCTCGTTGAGTTTGCAAATGTTTAAAGGTATAAAAAGAGGCGCCTTGCGAATTTCGCAAGGCGCCTCTTTTGTTTTTATCTATATGTTTTTACCCATATCGTATGCTTTTTGAAGAAGCTCTTTGTTGTCTGTTGCTTCATTTGGAGCTTCAAGTCCTGCACCGTTCACGTAGCCTGCAAGTTTAACTTTGTCAAAACATGCAATCCAACCGTTAACACCGTTGATAACTGTTTGAACTACGTCGTCGCCTGCATCTGCAGAAGTTGTGATTACATAAATGTCTCTGAATTTATAATCTGCTGAAAATAGTGAATTTGCTCTATCTATAAGTGTTTTCATTTGTCCTGACATTTCGTAATAGTAAACTGGAGTTGCCCAAACGATAACGTCTGCATTTTTCATTTTTTCAGTTATTGCGTTTGCATCATCGTCTGTTATTACACAGTGTCCGATTTTTTGACAAGCAAGACAACCTTTGCAGAATTTAATGTTTTTGTCTTTTAGGGTTACAAATTCTACCTTGTGTCCGCTGGCTTTTGCGCCACACTCTGTTTCACGAGCTAAAATTTCTGAGTTTGCATTTTCTCTTAGGCTTGTAGAAATTATTAATACGTTTTTGCTCATAAATTTCTCCATTATTTTAATTTGTTGTATTCTTCGTCAGTTACAGGTTCTAACCATTCGTTAGAAGTTTCTGTTCCATCAACTTCTACTGCAATGTGTGAGAACCAACTGTCTGGCGCTGCACCGTGCCAATGTTTTACGTTTGCAGGAATGTTTACGATGTCTCCAACATTTAACTCTTGAGGTTCTTTACCCCATTCTTGATAATAACCACGACCGCCAACAACGATTAACATTTGTCCGCCACCTGTTTTTGCATGGTGAATATGCCAGTTGTTTCTGCATTTTGGCTCGAAGGTTACGTTGTGCATTTTAACTTGTTTATCTGAAAGTGATGCTAAATAACTTTTACCGATAAAGTATTTTGCATAAGCTGTGTTTTCTTCACCAATAGGGAACATAATTGTTTGAGCATACTTGTCTTTTTCTGTTAAAGCTTTTGTGTCATCTGCCCAAACTTCTTTTGCTAGGTTAAATGTTGCCCAAGCTTTTGGCCAACCCATATAGAATGCGCAATGTGTAATAATTGCCGCCATTTCTGTTTTAGAAACAGCATGGTTTTTAGCATTTTGTAGATGATATTTTAATGAATTGTCTGTAATCCCTTGAGACATAAGAGATACAACTGTAATTATTGAACGAGTTTTAAGGTCAATGTCCGTGTTGTTCCAGTTTTCACCGAATAAAACATCATCATTGAAATGTGCAAATTCTGGCGCAAATTCGCCTAATTGTGTGCGACCTGCTGTTTGAACTATTTTTTTCATAGGTTTAATCTCCTTTTTGTTAGGTTTTGCAATTGCTAAACCGTTTATTGAAAATGCTAAAACTAATAATAAAGCAAAGATTTTTTTAGACATATTATCTCCTTGATTATTAAAATTTTAACAGATGAGAGTTACTCTCAAGCAAGTGTGTTTTAATATTTTTTTACAAATTTTTTAATTTTTTTAATTCTTTTTCTATTTTTAATGCCGTTTTTGTTTTTGCAAGTCCAGCTTGAGAAGATTCTTTTAACATAGGGGACATAAGCTCTCCTGTTTGCATCATTGCATCAACAACTTCGTCTACTGGAATTTTGCTTTTGATATCAGAAATGGCTAATTCGTATGCAGTAACAGCATTAATGGCTAAAAACGGGTTTCTTTTTACGCAAGGTATTTCAACAAGACCTGCAACGGGGTCGCAAGTTAAACCCATAATATTTTTTAATGCTAGGGTTACGGCATTTAGGATTTGTTCTATGTTTCCGTCGAACATTTGTGTTAATGCGCCTGCGCTCATTGCACAAGCAACTCCACATTCTGCTTGGCAACCTGCAACGGCACCTGCAAGTGCTACTTTGTAGGAAATTATTGTTGCAATTGCACCGGCTGTTATTAACGCATTAATTTGTGTTTCTTCGTCAAAATCGTATTCTTCGCTTATACCGATTAAAACTGCGGGTACTATTCCGCATGAACCGGCAGTTGGACAGGCTACGATTTTACCCATTCTAAGATTTTCTTCAATCGTTGCAAGCGCATAAGTTGTGATTTTTTCGTAAGTTTTCCCAAAGATTGCAGGTTTTTCGCTGTAACGTTTGTCCAGTCTTACACAATCATCACCGCATTGTTGGCTGATTGATTTTTCACGAGAAATTAAACCTGTTCTGATTGCATCTTTCATTGCATCAAGCGATTTTTTTACTTTCGCTCTTACATCAAGTGTGTCTATTTCTTGAAGTTTTGATTCTCTTTCTTGAAAGATTTCATAGATGGTTTTGCCTTGCTCAGAGCAAGCTGTTGCTAAATCTTCAAATGTTCTAATATCTTTTATCATAATTAATTTTCCAATTTTGAAACGTTTCTTACAAAATAAATATCTGGGATTTGTCTGATTTTTTCTATTGTTGTGTTGTTTAATTTGCCGTCAATGCAAATGCACATTGATGCATCTTCACCTTTTGCATTTCTTTCGCAGATAAGGGAAGCAATGTTGATGTTTTCGTTTTGAATGATTTCTGTAACTTTTGAAATCATTCCTGTTACGTCTTTGTAATTAAGAATTAGCGAATTGTAATCACCTGCTAGGTTTACAGAAAAATCGTTGATTTTCGTAATTCGGATATTGCCTGCACCGACTGAATCACCAGAAATTACCATTTTTTGAGTTTTGTTTTCAATGATAAAATCGACAGCATTTGGGTGTCGGTTAAAATCTTCTAGGTATTCAAAATTATACTTAATTTCTTGTGAATCTGGAAGATTGAAAATGTTTTTAATACGCTTGTCATCAACACTTAAACCTAAAACACCGGCAAGTAAGCCTTTGTCTGTGCCGTGCCCGAACCCAGTTTGAGCATAGGAATTGTATAATTTGAAAGTTATAGTTTCGATTTTGTCATCAAAAATGTTTTTAGCTAATAACCCTAATCTTACAGCGCCTGCCGTGTGAGAACTCGAAGGACCAATCATTATAGGAGCTATTGCATCAAATAAAGAACTTTGTTTCATATAAATATTATATTATAAAAACAAGATAAAACTCTTTTTGAATTGATTGTATTGATACTTGAAAAGTGCTGAAATATAAGTTATAATGTTATTGGATAACCCTAGATGTATGTCCTGCTTTGCAGAGTCTCTAGGGTTTTTGCTTTATTATATTTTCAAATCTGCTAATGTTATTCAATAAATTTTCCATCTCAGTAGAAAGTAAATGTAGCATATTTAAAACAAGAAAGTAGGTTGGGGTTTCTAACTCAACAAAACAAACTAAGCGACCGTAAGGTTGCGTACTCCAATAGAACACGACAAAACCTCGTGCCGTTTTTTACACTAAAAAGACTCCCGAAGGAGTCTTTTTTAATAAATTGCCGATGGCCGGGGTCGAACCGGCACGAGGTTGCCCTCACAAGATTTTGAGTCTAGCACGTCTACCAATTCCATCACATCGGCATGATATTGTATTAAATTGTCATTTTGTTTTGCTTTAGTGATGGAATTGGTTTAATCCAACTGGCTTCCCTCGCATGTCCCACTTCGTGTGAGCCTCTCGGTCGCCTTGCCATCACATCGGCGTGATATCTGCTTTGTCTCGTTGGGTTAGAAAACCCAACCTACTTTGCTGTGCCAAATATATTTAATTTGTATACTTATCATACCAAAAAATTTTCAAATTTCAAATATTATTTATTTCTTAACTTTTTTATTCCTTCTTATAAAACTTTTTTCTCTCAAATTTCAATCCAAAAAACTTTATATTGTGTTTGTGAGTGAGGGGAAAATTATGCGTAAACTTTTTTATCTTGCATTAGCTTTGCTAATATGTTCATACATATCTGTTCATGCTGCAACTCTTGAAGGTGGTGTTTCGACTGCACGTTTAAAAGAAACTGAACCGATTAAAAACCAAATCTTCGATTCGGCTACAAATCTTCCTATCCCTTATGCGAAAGTTATTTTGCCAAAAGAAAATTACACAACCTACACTGATGCAAATGGGTATTTTTCATTAAAGACAAAAGTTCGTGATAATTCTATTTTAGCGGTTGCAAAAGACGGATATCGTCCATTTTCTTTGACTCTAAACCAAAATTCTTTATCAAAACCTATTATAGTGGGTATTGATAAATCGAAACCTTTTGATATTGTAATAGATTCAACTGTTTGCCACTTAGGGGACGGTGCATATTCTGATACTTCTGCAAACTCTACTGAGTTTAAGGCTCAATCTCTTGGCCCTTCTTATTCAAAATCTTTTTCGATAACTAAAACATCACCAAACCAAAATATTTATATTGTAATTGGTTCTCTGATTGGTCTTGATACAAAACTTGCAAACAAGGTTGGACAAAATCGAATAACTACGGCTTATTCATCACCAGTTGAAGTTTTCGTGAATGGCTCAAAGATTTCAGAACTTCATTTGAACGGCGACAACCAACGTATAAAAATTCCGCCAATGCTAGTTTACAATGGCAAAAACGAGCTTACTATAAAAACCGGTCATAACATGATGGAAACAGCATATATTGATTATGATGATATTGAATTTATGAATTTATCAATCCAAACAGAATAGGGTGTTTAGTGTCAAATTTTTGTCAAGTCCGTAAAAGTACTTACGTAAAAATACGTACGTATTTTTGCGGACTTTAATATTTTCTAAAATTTGTCATAATAAAATCAAAAAGGAGATAAGAATGGGAAGTTTAAAAAACGAGATTTTACACGCATTAAAAAAATCAGATAGTACGAACGAAATATTAGATAAAATTTCAAATTATCAAAATGTTTTGATGAAAAATTATAACAATCAAATATTAAGTAAAGAGATTAAAAATAAACTTTTGGATATTCATACAGAATTACAAAATCTAGGAAAAGCGATATACAGATGTGATAAGTTTGCTGAAAATAATTTTGAAAATGAATTTAATACTGAAATAGATAATGTTAAAGAGCTTTTATTAAAAGTTGGCATAAGTAATCTGAAATATATCTGGCATTCAGAGAAGGGGGAACATACATGCGATGAATGTGCTGAACTTGACGGACAAGAGTTTGATATGTTTGATGATATTCCAGAAAAACCTCACCCAAACTGCCAATGTACAATTGATATGATAGAAGATAACAGTGAAGGAGGTGGAAGTGCAGAAGATGAGCCGAAACCTGTTTCAAAAGAAACAAAAATTCCTCAATCTCAGAAAACCAATAACACTATGTGGATAATGCCATGTACTGGTAAGATAACAAGTCCTTTTGGGTGGAGAGTTCATCCTGTATACAAGACAGGCAAAATGCACAATGGGTGGGATATTGCAGTTCCAGTTGGAACCCCAATAAAGGCTGTTGCAGATGGTAAAGTGTATTATGCAGGAAAAGCTGATGGTTATGGAAAAATGGTTGTTATTATTCATCATATTAATGGAAAAATATTTACCAGTGAGTATGGTCATATTTCAAGTTGGAATGTATATTCAGGACAACAAATTAAACAAGGTCAAGTTGTTGCAAAATCAGGTAATGAAGGGGTATCTAGTGGTCCTCATCTACATTTGACAATTAGAAAAGGTCCATATAGAGGTACAGCTGTGGATCCGGGAGAATATATCAAAGATTAATTTATTTACGCAAATTTTCTGCCTTTTTGATATATCTCTCAACAGTTTTAGATTTTTTATGTTGGTAGCGGACTATTTTTGACAATTTTCTTGTGTTGATATTATTGTCTAAAAAATATGGCATTAAAATTTTATCCATAGGGTTTGTTGAATCTGTTTCAATTGATGCGTATTTTAGACCTAGATATTTTTCTTGCGTTATTTTCATTAAAGTCTCGTATAAATTTAAATCGGTTGAAGGTATACAAGTTTCAGAAATTTGCGTTAAATTAATATAATCTTCAATATTAAACCCATATTTTAGTATATTATCATAGTAAACAGTTGCCTTTTTTACATTACTATCAATATCGTTTAAAATTTGAGAATAATTTTCATCAATAATTTGTTCTATTTCCGTCTTGTATTGAAGACTTAAATCCCTAGGAATCGGTTTATATTCCGCATTTGCAGAAATACAATTGATAAATATTATAGATATTGCAATAATAAATTTTTTCATAACCTTAGGGTAGCATAAAATGTTGCGTATAGTATAGTTTTAATATATAAAATAACTATTTTTAGAATTCTATCGTGGTGGAAAAACTTTGAACTATTTTGATTTAAATGTTAGTTTTAAAGTCCTATCCTAAAAACTATTATGAAATTATTTATGTAAAAGTGCCATATATTGATTGGATAAATTTATAAAACGAAAATAAATATATATTTTTAACAATGTTTATATTATTATACTTACA
>CAVCIU010000003.1:0-59157 GCA_963602355.1 Methanobacteriaceae archaeon | reverse complement strand
TTATTATACTTACAGGTAGCAGTTGGATAAAACATTATGAATGCGTTAAAATATTATTCTTCAGTATTTGTTTTTAATATTTTTTATGTTTTTGCATACTTGATTATATTTTGTTTATTTTTTCAATACGGAATTTATCTGGGGAAAACTCCAAATGCTTTTCTTAGATTTTTGGTGGTATTAAATATTTTTACAGTTATGTTAATTCTAATTGTTAAAAATTTGATTTTGGTATTTTTAAAAAAAGCTAATTTATTTAAAAATATTTTTCTATATTTTGAGCAATCAAAAAACGTTCAAATAAGTACTATTTTATTTGAATTTTTTATTGACTTTTTATTAATATTATTTTCTCCTCCATTTGAGATTATAGATGTACTAAGTATTTACATATATTGTTTTTGGGGATTAGGTTCATTAACCTTAACTTTCTTGACCCTTCTTGTTTATATTAATTTAGAACAGAAAGGATTATTATAAAAAATGAACAAATCACTGCAAATTATTCTTTTTAATTTTGTATATGCTGGATTTTTAGTAGGTTTTTTGAGTGTAGTATACTTACTTAATATTATAGTTTTTGTTCGTATTATTACTTTCTTTCAAAATGTTTATTTAATGTATTTTTTATGCGTTCTTTCATTTATACTTCTAACAATAATATTTACATTAAAAATTTATTTATTTTTTCTTTTAAAAAGAAAAACATATTTTAAAAATTTACTGGAAAGCTTTGATAATAATAAAAATGTGAGAATATCAGGAATAATTTCAGCAATACTATTTGACTTGGTGTGGATTTATATTCTTATGTATGATTTAGATAAAGTTATGACAGCAAGTTGTTTGTTTTATTTACTTTTATCCTTTGGTGGGGTAACTTTTAGCTATCTTACTTATTTGTTTATTTCTGAAAAATCAAATACTAAATAAAGAGAAATGAAAAATAAAATTTTGAGTATTGATACAAAATTAAAAAATGTTTGATAGGAATATGCCAAATGTTTTATTTTAAAGTTACATTACATCTTACGACAATAGATAAAATACTTGAAAATCAAGTATGTGTTGAAATGGGTATTTGTAATAATTAACCTTGTGGGCATTTTAATTTCTTTTTTTGTTGTAAAATAAAAGAAAAAAGGAATTAGATATGCTAAAATTACATAACACATTTACTGACAAGACAGAAGAATTTAACACAATTGAGCCAAACAAAGTTAAAATGTACGTTTGTGGACCTACAGTATACGACAATGCTCACTTAGGACACGCTCGTTGTTATATTACTTGGGACGTTTTATACAGATATTTAAAATTCAAAGGTTATGACGTTACTTATTGCCGTAACGTTACAGATGTTGATGACAAAATTCTTAAAAAAGCTGAAAAAGAAAATAAAACTCCAGAAGAAGTTTCAAAATATTGGTACAAGGCTTTTGAAAACAGTATGAAAGCTTTAAATACTCTAAAACCAGACATTGAACCATTTGCTACAAAAACTCTTGGTGAAATGATTTCTATTGTAAAAGACTTAATCAAAAATGGTTATGCGTACGAAGCTGGTGGAGATGTATATTTCAGAGTTAAAAAGTTCAAAAACTATGGTATGCTTTCAAAACAACCTATTGACCAACTTGAAAGCGGTGCGAGAGTTGAAGTTGGTGATTTAAAAGAAGATCCGCTTGATTTCGCATTATGGAAAAAAGATGAAAAATTCGGTTACAACTCACCTTGGGGCATTGGTCGTCCTGGTTGGCATATTGAATGTTCTGCAATGAGTAGAAAATACTTAGGTAAAACTATTGATATCCACGCAGGTGGTGCTGATTTAATCTTCCCTCACCACGAAAACGAAATTGCGCAATCTGAATGTGCAAATGGTTGCAAATTTGTAAATTACTGGTTACACAACGGTTTTGTAACAATCAACAATGAAAAAATGTCAAAATCATTGGGTAATTTCTTGACTATTGACGAATTATTAAAATCTTATGATGCAAATACAATAAGATTGTTCATCTTAACAAATCATTATCGTATGCCTGTTGAATTCTCTGATGAAGTTCTTACTTCAGCAGCAAATGGTGTAAAAAGATTAATGAATGCAAAAGCTACAAAAATTGATGAAACTCTTGATTTGACTCAATTTGAAGAATACAAACAATTCGTTGAAGCTATGGACGATGATTTGAACACATCAAAAGCATTAGCTGTACTATTTGATTTAGTAAACAAAGCTAACAAAGATGTTTCTTATGCTTATACATTATTAGTTAAATTAGCTGAAACACTTGGTTTTAATATGACAAAGACAACTCTTTCTGATGAAGAGTTAGCAGAAAAAGTTTCAGAAATTTCTTCAAAACTAGGCGAAAATCTTTCTTCAATGGACGAATTGATTTCTCTTAGAAAAACTGCAAGAGAAGAAAAGAACTGGGATTTAGCGGACAAAATCCGTTTAGCTTGTGATGAAGTTGGAATTATTTTAAAGGATTCAAAGGAAGGTACAATTTGGGAATTAAAAAATTCTTAGGAATATTAATTTTAACAATTGCATTTTTCTTCTCAAACCTTTGTGTACAAGCTCAAACGGTTCGTGTTGGTATTAGCAATCAAAGTTTTTCATCTCTTGATTATTCAGATATAACTTTGTTTGCGCTAAGTACTGTCTATGTTTACGACAAGGACACAAACAAAGAATTGTTGAAACTTGATAAAGAAACAAATTTTCAAATAACTTTAAAAGACGGTAAATACACAATTTCGACAGAAGGTTTCAAAAAACCTATAAAGAATGAAGGCAATCTTGTTGTTGTTTCACCAACAGGTTGGCTTGGTGTTTATGGTTTAAAAAGAGGCGGAAAGCAAGCATATTATCGTGGACAATTTGAAATCTTAAAATCTGAAAAGAAAAAAGATAGATTTTATTTAGTAAATGTTCTTGATTCCGAAGAATATTTGCGTGGTGTTGTTCCAAACGAAATGCCTGTAAGTTTTGGTTTACAAGCTTTAAAAGCTCAAACAGTTGCAGCAAGAAATTATGTATTATCCCCAAGAACAAAAGCATACAAGGAATTTGACGTAAACGATAGTGTTGCAAGTCAAGTTTACTTTGGTGCAAATACAGAAAAAGCTCTTTCAAATCAAGCAATTACTGAAACAAACGGTATTGTTGCATTGTACGATTGGGAGTTGATTTTAGCTCAATATTCTTCAACTGCAGGTGGATATACAGAATATTATGACAATGTTTATGGTGATGCGAAAAAGGTAACAAAACCTTACCTAGTGGCCGTTCCTGATAATCCTAATATCAAACCACTTAGAACTCAAGAAGATGTTAGAGAATTCTATATGAACACTCCAAAAGGTCTTTATGACTGTAAATCTCCACTATTCCGTTGGACAAGAGATTGGTCTCGTGATGAGTTAGAAGAAGTTTTAGCTAAAAACCTTGTTAAACCTGCAAATTCAGCTTACGTTACTCCAGAGGATAAAGACGTAAAAACTCCAAAAGGTCTGCAAGATATTATTGTTAAAAAACACGGTATTTCTGGAAAAATTATTGAAATGGAAATTGTGTTCAAAAACAACAAATACAAAGTTACAAGAGAATTGGTTATTAGAAGAATATTTACAAAAGACGGAAAAGCTCTACCTTCTGCAAATGTTTATTTTGAAAAAACATACAGCGAAGGTTTGTTTACTAAAAAAGAGCTTGATACAATAACTGCTTATGGTGGCGGTTTTGGTCATGGTGTTGGTATGAGCCAATACGGTGCTGGTTATATGGCAACTGAGTTGAAAATGCCTTATTCAAAGATTTTGAGACATTATTACACAGATATATCACTTGCGACAATGCCAATTATTATTTCTAACACTCCAGAGCAAAAATCTGTTACTCAAAAGTTTTTCGTTAACCAAAAAAGTGCAAGATTGGTTATAAATAACAAATATCAAATTGGCAAAATTCTAGTTAATATAAATGGTAAAGATGTTATGATTTTGTTGGAAAAACATCTATTACCTTCTCATAAATTTGATGCCGTAGATATTTCAAAATATTTGAAAAAGGGTGAAAATGTGATTACATATTCTTACCCAAATGATGAAGGTACTGGAAAAGCTTTAAGAGCTTATGTTGAACTAACAGGTGAAGATGAATAGCGAGACAAAAACAACTACGACGATTTTAAAAGCAGCTTGGATAATAGCTGTGGTTACTGTGTTTAGTAAGTTATTGGGATTTGTAAGAGATGTAATTGTGGCAAATTATTATGGCGCTTCAACTGTCTCTGATGCTTATTTTTACGCATATCAAATTCCAGCTTTAGCAGTAATTCTTTTAGGCGGAGTTGGAGGACCTTTTCATAGTTCAACAGTTGCGGTTTTTTCAAAGATTATTCCAAACTTTAACGTTAAAGCTCCTGAAAATGCAAAGAGATTGTTTAATACTTTTGTTACTGCAAGTTTTATCTTTTTCTTATTTTTATCAATTTTATTTTTCGTATTTTCAGAACAAATAATGTCTATAATTATATCAGGCGATAGCAATGCTGAATTGATACATTTAGCATCAAACCATTTAAAATTAATGGCGCCAACAATACTAATTGGCGGACTTGTTGGTATTATGTACGGAATTCTTGTTACTTATAACGAATTTTTGATACCAAACCTTTCTCCAATGATGGTAAGTTTTGTAATCATTGGTGCATTAATGGCAACTGGCGGTGATAAGACTGGTTATGTACTAGCTGGTGCAACTATGGTGGGTGCTTGTTGTCAATTGTTATTGCAATTACCAAAGGTTATTAAATTAGGGTTTAATTTTAAACCTAATTTTGAATTTTTCAATAATCCAAACTTTAAAACAATATTAGAATTACTATTCCCAGCGGTTTTGAGTTCAACCGTTGGTCAAATACATATTTACGTAGATATGTTTTTTGCATCATCACTTGAAGAGGGTGCGTGGACTGCGATTGGGTTTGCAAACAGAATTTTCCAATTTCCAGTTGGAATTTTAGTTACAGCCTTCTTGGTTCCATTGTTTCCAGTGTTTTCAAAACTTGTTGGTCAAAAGGATTGGGACGGCATAAGAACATACTTTAACAAGGGTGTTGGAGTTTTATTATTAGCTGCAATTCCTGTTATTATCGGTATTATCTGTGTTGGACAAGATGCGGTTGCACTTGTATTCCAAAGAGGTGCATTTGATAGCAATGCAACATTCATGGTAACAGAAGCCTTATGGTTCTTGTCTGTTTCGATTATTCCGTATGTGTTTAGAGATTCTATTACAAGAGTTTTCTATTCATTTAATGACTCTAAAACACCATTTATCGTAGCTTTTAGCTCTATTGTATTAAAGGCTGTTTTAAATATGTTGCTAGTCAAAAGACTAGGTATCGCAGGTATCACTCTTTCAACTTCGCTTGTAACTTTATTTAACGCAGTTCTTTTAGGTGTATTGATTTCTAAACAAATTAAAATGGATTACAGAAGTTTGTTCAAAAATTTCTTAAAAATGGTTGTTGCCGGTGCAATAACTCTTGTTGCTTGCTATGCTCTAAGTTTTGCAATGGATAAAATTCAAATGCAAGTTCAATTGTTAGAAATTCTTAAAATTTGTACGGTTGGTCTTGTTTGTATTATAATTTATATTGGTCTAAATTTATTGTTTAGAAATGAGTACGTATTAGAGTTAAAAAATAGATTAGTGAAGGCGAAAAAATGATTTTTGAAAAAGATAAGATTATAAAAATTTTAAATAATGACGGTATTATTGCATTCGTAACAGATACAGTTTGGGGCATTGGTTGTTTACCAACAAGCGAACGTGGTTGTAAAAGAATTTATGAAATTAAAAAAAGAGACCAAAGAAAACCTCTTATTTTAATGTCAAATTCAATCTACAATTTGGTAAAATATGTTGACTCTGTTCCTACAAAAGCTGATGAATATATTAACCAATATGTTCCAGGTGCTTTAACTCTTGTTTTGAAAAAAAGTGAAAGAGTTCCAAACTGGTTATCAACAAATATGGATACAATCGGTATCAGAGTTCCAAAAAATGATACATTCAAAGCTCTTTGTGATTTTATCCCAGGTCGTGTACTTGCTACAACAAGTGCAAATATCTCTGGTGAAAGTCCTGCTTTAACATACGAAGATGTTGTAAGAGATTGCAACCTAAAAGTTGATTATGTTGTAGAAGATTTTGGCAACAAAGCAACTGGCATTGCATCAACTGTTGCAGGTGTTTTTGACGACGAAACAGTAATCTTCCGTCAAGGTAAAATTAAATTGTAAACAATTGTAAACCATGAAAAAACATGGTAGCAAAAAATTTTTTTAGGGGTGTTATATACATGCATACATAGGGTATGCGGTAGGTAAAGACTAAGTAGGTCAAAAATGGTAGATAATAGAGCAGCAGGATTTTATGGAATAGGCGGCGCTTTTAATTTCAAGAGCGGTGATATTTCTGGTACGGCTGCATCTTTACAAGATGATAAACAAGGTCAAGGTAACGAGTACTACCAACAACGTAAAAATAAAGATGAACAAAAAAATTCTCAAATGAATAATTCACCTTACGTTGATAGAAGTGCTCAACTTAATGCTACTCTGAGTTCCTTAGCAATGCTCAATGTGGCAAATGTTCTCAATTCTAAAATGAGGGCTCGAGATTTGAACAAAATCTACGATATTGAAGAAGAAAATATCGAACCTTCTAAAGAAGCAGAATTGGTTTATAGAGTTTCAAATATTAAAAGAGATAAAAGAGAAAATTAAAGTTTTAAGAGAGATGAGATAAAACGAAAAGTCCAAGTTTACTTGGACTTTTCGCCTATTATGAATAATTTTATATCCATAAAAAAAGACCGATATTTTTCTTATCGGTCTTTCTATCTTCGTTTATTTAATGTTTATGCTTCAACTTTTACTTTTAATTTAATGTGTTCTGGAACAAACTCTTGTCCTTCAACCATTTGAGGTTGAGGTTGTTGTTCTTCTTTTTTATGTCTGAACTTATTAACAATAGTTTTTCCTATTTTGTACAAAGCTGCCATTCCGACAACAACACCTACTGTTGCGCCTGCTTTGTTTAATGATGTTTTATCTTCTGTTTGTTTTTGTTCTGTTTTTTTGTTTTCTATTGGGTTTGATACAGTTGAATTTGCTTTAGTTGCAGTTTCAACTTGTGGTTTTGCTTCTGCCATTTTCTTTGTTTTTTTAGTTGATTTAACTTTTACTTCTTCAACTTCTTTTTCTTTCAAAATATCTTTGAAGCTATCAAGTTTTTCTAAAAGAGGATTTAACTTGTTATCAAGTTCTGTTCTTTTAGCATTTGCCTTATAAGCATCACCACTAATTTTTGCAACCTCCATACCAGATTTTGCTCTAACAGCTTGTGCTAAGATTTCTGGCATGTTTAATGCGTAACTATTTTCGTCTTGTAGACTTCTATAATAATCGTCTTCAAAATCGTTATCTACACGTAATTTCCAGTTGTCTTTATTATCTTGACCACCTACGTTGTATGTTTTATTAATGCCTAAAAAGTCAGAGAACATAATTTGTAAGTTCTTTGTGCCTCTAAATAATTCTGTAAATTTAGAATCTACACGACTTTGTTTGCTATTAATAATTTCATTTTTATAATCATTTCTGCGTTGAGATGTTGCAGGATCAGGGTTTAAGTAACCTGATAAGTAATCAACATTCCAAGCATCAGAGTTTCTTACCCAATCCTTTTGAACCATTTCACTTGCTGGTTCAAAGTCATGAGATACAACCAAACTCCAGTTTTCTTTTCTAGGAGCATTTTCTGCTCTGCTCCAAAGAGTTTGTGTTATACCTGGAAGGTTTTCTTGATTATGATATACCCAATCAAAAGCTGGTGTTGTTGAGCCTAAGTCTTCCCATACAGCTTCGTTTTTATCAACACCAAATTCTTTAAATGTTGGTAATACAATCTTGCTTAAAACTTGTTTAAAGTTTCCGTCTGGGTCAATGTCGTGCATATAGGAAACATTGTTTGCCCATAATTTATCACGTTGAACTGCGCCGTTTGGTGATTTATGAACAGTGTTTTCCTTATAAATATAAGGGTCAACCAAGCCTAATGCGTGGTCAATTCTAACGTTGTCATAATTTTTTAGTGAATATGCGATTTTTTCTTTTAATAATTTACCGCTTTCACCTAAAGAACCGTCTTTGTTCAATAATTTTTTAGGGTCAAGTACTGGAATGCCCCAAGTTTGTGGTGAATTATCAACACCACCGAATGGACAACCTAATTTCCAACCGCTTAAAAATGCGTTTTGGTTAGCCCACACATCACTTTCGTTAAATCCTACCAGTAAATCACCTATATAATTAAATCCAATTTCTTTTCTATGTTTTGTGTTATCTTTTAGCTGTTTATCAGCTAAGAATTGAGTAAATGTATTAAGTTCAACGTCTTCACCATGTTTTGCCATGATTTCTTTGTAACGTCTTTGCGACTCCTTGTCGCCATCTTTTAACCCTTGAGGTAAATTCTTATCTACTGCGTTCCAAGTTTCAAAATTTTTGTCATTGTGCATCTTTTTCAGAACTTTGAATAAGCCGTCATTTTCAACCCAATTTTTGTTTTCTTCTTTGAATGCTTGGTATTCTTTATTTAATTTCAAAGCATCTTTGTCTTTTGCTTCAACTTTTGTTTTAAAGTTTCCATAAGCTTCTTTTAATGCTACATCATAGTTGTTAAATGCTTTATTGAAATCTGTGTAATTATAGTTTTTGTCTTTTGTTTCTTTGTTTTTTGTAGTTATGCTATTATAAGTTTTTTCGCTTAAAATATTTGCATATTTTTTTGTTTTTAAAGGTTCTAAATCAATAAACAACTCGTTTTTAGCAAATACTTTTGAAATATATGGAGAGTTATCTTTTTTCCCAATTGAACCACCAGGACCTAATTGAACAGAATTAAAACCATTCATTTTAATAAAATCTACAAATTTATCGGCGCCTTTAGAGTATGGCGAACCGATTGCTGTATCACGGTTATCTGACGGAAAACTAGAGCCGTGTACAATCATTGATAAATTTTTCACACCCAAATAATCCAGAGCATCGTGTATTGCCTTAGAATATTCTGGTTTTTCTTCTTCTTTTAATTTACGTCCAAAATTTACGTTATCATTACGTTTTGGAACTATTGGATTTGATATAGCATGTATTTTCATATTTGGTTAAACAATCGTGAAAAAAAAAATTGCTACTATACCTCTGCAATTGATTCAAAATTGTAATAATTTGTTACTTCTTCTCTAGCAAGTACTGATATGTTATTCATGTATTGTGAGAAAATCATAAATATCATATGTCTAACTTCCATTGGAACAACTAAAACGATTTCGTCTAGTTTCTCTTTTTCAGCAACTTTTTCTATTTTATTTACAATTGTTTCAATTTTAGAAGCTTCTAATCTTACGATGTTATCGTCGTTATCTTCTTGTTGGGCTCTGAACATATTTAACATTGTCTTGTCGCCGAACTCGATACCTCTTATTACATCGTCTTCTGCTAAATATCTATTACAAATAAGTCTTGCTAATGACAATCTGATTTTATCTAGCAAATCTTCTTTTGTCGGCTCATCTGAAAAATCGTTGATTTTTTCAAATAAATAAACAATATCCTTTATAGAAACTCTTTCTCTAATCAAGCTTACAAGTAAATATCTAAGCTCTGATATAGAGATAAAGTCTCCAATAATGTTTTCAACTAAGAATGGATTTTTGTCATTAACAAGTTCTACGTATTTGTTAACTGTGTCATAGTCTAAAAGTTCATCAACATATTTGATAGAAACATATTCTAATGCTCTACCAATGTATTCAGAAGGTGTTATACCTTTTTGCCAAAAATCTTTTGTTTGTTCAGCTGGAATCCAAATAATCTTTTTACCAGTGATTGAATCAATACCTGTGAACATATTCTTTTTCTTTTTGATGCTGATATCATCTTGGAAATACATTAAGTAATTTGGATATACAAATGAATTGAATACACTTAGACCTCTGATGTTAATAGAAAATTCATAAGGTGCAAGTAGTTCGTCATCTTTGAACATGATTTTTGGAATTACGTAACCAAGTTCATCAGTTAGTTGTTGTCTTACTTTTACTGTTTCGCTCAACAAATCATTGTTGTTTTCAGCTTCTGGGCTAACAAACTCAACAATTTCTTCGTTTAAGTGAATAGCAAATTTTTCTGTTGTTATGTAATCAAACATTTCGTCTGGTGAAATAGCTCTTACCAAACTGTGTTGAAGGTTTTCAAGCTCTTTATATCCTGCAGACATTTTGTCGTTAAGATTTTTTCTTTCGCTTGAACCAACTGATGCGATTTCTAATTGGTTTTTGTATTTTTGAACTTTTTTCTTTTGTTCTTTAATTTTTGATTGAATATCTTTTGTAATTTCATAAGGAGTTAGCTTTTGAGAAAGCATTTTTTCCATTTGGCTTTTGAAAGCTGAAATGTTCATCACTTCATCATAAGCACTGCTTGCAGATACGCTAGAATCTTTAACGAAAATACAATTGAAATTAAAACCTTCGTCTGATTCAACTTCGTGCATTGAGTACAAATCCCAACCGTCTGCTGCCATTTCGTTCAATAAGTTTTCTAATGGTTCTGTTGTATCAGCTGGTACTGTTTTTATTATGTATTGAAGTTTAGTTTTTTTGAACATTGTTTTCTCCTTTTAAAGATGAATGGTATTTTTCAGTATAGATTATATTTAACTATTTTACACCTTTTTTAAGTTTTGCAATAACTAAATCGCTAACATCAATTCCACCAACAAAAATTACTCTAGCATCAACGATTGCATCAAGTTTTTGTTCTACAAGTACAGCTCTTGATGCAGCTTGAATTTTGTCATAAACAGCTTTTTCTTTTTCAGCTTTGAATTTTAAATATGCTTCTTTTTTAGCTTTGAATTCTTTAGCAACTTGTTCTTCAAAGTTTTTCTTTTGGATTGGAGTTGTTAAAGTTTTAGATTTTTTTTCTTGTTGTAATAAGTATTCTTGTAATGCCAATTCTTTTTGGCTAATTTCTTGCATTGTTGTTTTTACTGCATCGTAACCGTTATATATTTTTTCTGTATCAAGATATCCAATACCTTCTGCAGAAGCCATTGAACCAGTCATTAGAGTTGAAGTTAAGCCTAATGCGATAAGAATGTTTTTTAAGTTTTTCATTGTATTATCCTTTCTTTAAAAATAATTATTTTATTAATATGTTAAGTCGCCAACACCGAATGTGAAGTAACCGTTTGAGTTTCCGTAAGCTCCTGGGTTTGTAAGTGGGATACCATAATCAACTGATAATGGTCCAACTCCAGGAATATAAACCTTGATACCTACACCAGCTGTAATAGCTTGCATTGGTCTATCATAAATAATATCTGAAATTGTTGGGTGGAAGATTTTACCGGCATCAACAAATATTGATAGTTTTACGTTATCAAAGAATGGAACCTTCTTAATTCTATCTAAGAAGAAGAATGGAGTATTCAATTCTGCACTACCCATAACGAAGGCATCACCAGTACCTACACCACTCATTTTGAAACCTCTAATAGTGTAAGGACCACCTAAACGATATGCCATAACTTCTGGCATGTTACCGTGAATATTTCCTCCTGCTCTAGCTGTAAGAGAGAATGAAGACTTGCTTGCAACCGGCATGTATTGTTTATACATACCTGTTAACTTTCCGTGTGTGTAGCTCGTGTTGTTCAATGCTAAATTTTCTTCGAATTTGAAGTTAGCTAAAGTACCATGTCTTGGATTTATAGTTGTATCTCTTGTATCGTAAGTTATACCAGGTGCAAGAGTTAAGAATAAACCACCTTCCAATTGCTCAGCTCTTCTTGAGATAGGTATGTTGTAGATATCGTATAAGGATTTAATTTTACCTGCATCACCTTCTGAAACATCAACATTTTCTAAGCCAACAGTAAAGTTTGTAGATAAATATCTGTTTGTTTTCCAGATGTGAGCAGCTGTACCTTGAATACCAAATCTTCTTTCAATTGCAAGTGGTACTTGATAACTACCAAAATCACGGTAGTAGATTTTGCTCATTAATGATGTATCAGCATTGATGAAGTAAGGTTCAAAGAAACTAAGTTCTGCTTGAATGTTTAAGTGATCCTCAATTGAAGAGTCGTTTAAGATTACACCAGAGCCAAGCATGAAGTTAAGTCCAACTCTTTGGTTCATACCTCTAAAGTTGTTATCGCTGATACCTAAAGATCCAAAGATACCAGTACCACTGTCTAAACCACCACCAACAGAGATTTGAGCTGTTCTTTGTTCGTCTACAGTAATGGTAACGTCGTACTTGTTAGAATCTTGTTCTGACGGTTCAATTTCTCTGTTTACATCTTTGAATGCTTGAGTAGCATACAATCTTACCAAGTCTGCCTTGATAAGATCTTCGTTGTAAACCATTCCAGGTTCAGTCAAAATGTTTCTTTCAATAATGTAACTTTTCGTCTTGTGATTACCTGAAATCATGATTTTGTTAATTATGCCTTCAGAAATCTCAATATTCAGTGTTCCGTCTGGATCATCGGTTAGAGAGCTAATTCTAGCTAAAATGTAACCTTTTTCTGCATAATAGTTTTGAATGTTTTCGATAGCTTCGTTAATTTTTGCATAGTTTTGAGGTTGTCCTTTTAGGGGTAATAAAAATTGCAGAATTTCGTCAGTCGGAATTACTGAATTACCGTCAATTAAAAAGTCTGTAACAGGAATGTTTTCTTCAAGAACGATTTTTAATGTGATAGTGTTGTCTGAGTTTTCAATAGGGATTGCTCTCATGCGTTCTGTGAAAAAGCCTGTTTCATAAATGTTTTTAAGATTTCTTTGAATAGCACTTGTGTCGTATTCATCGCCAGCTTTTATGTCAATTAGGGTTTTAACATATTCTGGCTTAATAACATTAGTTCCTTCAATTTCAATGTTTCTAATGAATTGAGCTTCTTTTTGTATTGTAATATTGTCAGTTTGAGTAGGGGTGTTTTGAGTATTATTGTTTGTTTTTGAGCCAATAGCATTCGCTGGTTGGTTAACTGTGATAACCAACGCAAAAATTGCACATAATATTACTATCTTTTTATATAAATCAGCTAAGCTCAAACTTTATCCCTAATTTTTATACTCAAAACTAATGTATGAAAATATTATACTTCAAACATGGTATAAAAACTATTTAAAATGCAATTTTTACACTATTTAACATTTGAAAATTTAGTTTCTGAAAACTATGTTATAATTGGGACATGAGAAAATTTGCAATTTTAATTTCAAATTTAATTTTATTATTGTTGGCATTATCCATGATATTTCCTTTTATTGTCATGGTCTATCTTTCTTTTGTGCCAACATCTCAAATTTTCTCTCATACTTACGGACTTAATTTGAGCCTTGATAATTATAGAAACGTTTTTAATGATATACCTGTTTTAACTTATTTTCTAAATTCTTTGATAGTTGCGGTTTTATCAACAATAGGTCAAGTTTTGATTGCAAGTTTGGCTGGATATGCTTTTGCAAGATTTGATTTTAAAGGTAAAAATGTTTTGTTTTTTATAATCCTTTTGACAATGATGATTCCTCCTCAAGTGAATATAATTCCTCTATTCTTTTTGATGAGAGAATTACATATGGTAAATACTTATTCATCACTGATTTTACCAGCATTGTTTGGTGGCTTTGGAATATTTATGATGAGACAATTTTTCTTAGGTTTGCCGAAAGAATTGGAAGAATCAGCATTACTTGACGGTTGCAACTTATTTCAAACATTTTTTAAAATCTGTTTGCCTCTAGCTTTACCGGCTGTTGTTACTTTGACTATTTTTACATTTGTCTTAAATTGGAATAGCTTTATGTGGCCATTGATTGTAACAAGTAGTGAAGGTATGAGAACTTTGCCAGTTGGATTTGCAATATTCAAAGGTAGTTTTAGAGAAATTACTCTTTGGGGTGAACTTCTGGCATGTGCTGTAATCTGTATTATTCCTGTAATTGTAGTCTTTTTAGCGGGTAGAAAATATTTTATAAACGACTTAATCAAAGGTGCTGTTAAAGAATAAAATATTAGCCAGTTGGTTAATTACCCTTGTATACAAAAATGTCTACAATATAATGTATGCAATTTACTCAACCAAAATCATCATTAGAGACTTATTTGGCTCTTGCGGTGCACGATTTAAAGACCCCTATAAATGCTCAAATTTTAGCCGCAACGTGTCTTTTGCAATCCAAAAAGTTACCTAATGAATTTCATGAACTCATAAATGATATTTTAGGCTCCGCAAAATACCTCAAGGATATTGTTGATAATATTTTGACTAAATATCAAATGGATATTAACGAGCAGAAATTTAATATTAAAATTAATTCTGTCGAGGACTTAGTAGAAGATGCAATCGAAGGTATTAAGTATTTAATTGAAGAGAAAAATATTGATTTAGTAGTTCAAAATAATTTGAAAAATCCTAATCAAAAATTTGATTATATTGAAATAAAACGTGTAGTTACAAATTTACTCGCAAATGCTATTGATTTTACGAGAAAGAAAGTTATTCTAAAAATATCTGAAACCCAAAAATATGTTAGATTTTCGGTTGCTGATTTCGGTCGTGGGATAACATTAAATAATCCTTATGATATTTTCAGCAAAGATTTAACTTTATCAAGAACACAAAAACGTTTGGGTACTGGTTTAGGACTCTTTATAGCAAAACAAATTGTTTTGGCGCATAAAGGTAAAATTTCTGTTAAAACAAAATCTGATTTTGGAACAGTTATATCCTTTATATTACCGAAATAATTTGTAAAGGGTTGATATATTTTTTAAAAATAGTTTATAATGAATTGACTGGATTGAGAGTTTTTATGCATAAATTATTCAAAAATATATCATTATTTATTTTGTCATTGCAAGAAAAGATTTTGTCTAAAAAGCTTAAAGGTGCAATGGGTACAACTTTTGTTAACTCTACATCTAAGACTGTTTTATCAAAGGATTATACTGTAAATTTCAATACTGAAACTGAAAAAAATAAACAAAAACTAAAACAAGAAGTTACACACATTTTAAAAGAATTTGAAAATGATGTCGATAAAATTTTAGGTTACATTGAGCTTGAAGGTACAAAGGTTTATAACCTTAAATTTGCTGACAAAATTCTAGGTTTTATCGGTGAAGAAAAAGGCTTTTTAACTCAAATCGATGGACTTAAAGCTCTATTTTTGAATTTGGTTTTGAATAAAAAAATCTCAAACAAGTTTGAAGATTGCTTTGTTGTTGAAGACAAAAATGTTGAACCATATTCTCTTATTCATCAATTCCACAAATGGTATGCAAAAAAATTAAACTTACCAGGATTTGATAAAAAAGCACAAAAAATATTTAAAAAATATTTGAAAAACGATAGAGATGTTTCAAAATTAAAAATGGAAGAAATCATGTCTTTAAAAGAAGCTATTGCTCGTGATACTGATGCAATTAACTTTGTTGTTGAATTGGCAAAGGGTTCAGAAGGTAGTAAACAAGCTTTGAAAAAAATCAAAGATGGTGGCGCAAATATTTAGTTATGGATAAAGTTTTAGAAAATATCATTCATTTTTATAAATCTTTTGAACAAGTAAAAGCAATTGCCTTTGGCGGTTCTAGTAGCGCAAAAACTTCTGATAAGGCTTCTGATATTGATTTGTATGTCTTTTTAGATAAAGATATTCCAGTCGAAGATAGAAGAAACTTTGTCGAAAAAATATCTTCAAAATTTGAAGTTGGTGGCGAATATTTTGGAAACGGCGATGAATATTTTGTCGATGAATTAGGTCAACAACTTGATGTTATGTATTGGAATACAAACTGGTTTGAAGACGTTGTTGAAAATACTTGGATAAAAAATTATGTTCAAAATGGTTATACAACTTGCTATTTGTATACTTTGAATATTTTTGATATCGTATACGATAAAGACAATTGGCTACAAGGTTTTAAGGAGAAGATTAACACTCCTTATCCAAATAAATTGAAACAAAATATTATAAAAAGAAGCATGATGTTGATGAAGGATAAACCTTTTGCATCATATTATGAACAAATTGAAAAAGCTTTAAAAAGAAACGATGTTGTGAGTGTAAATCATAGACTTTCTGCGTTTATTGCAAGTTATTTTGATGTAATTTTTGCCGTTAATGAAAAACTTCATTGCGGAGAAAAAAGACTTATTAAATATGCAAAAGATAATTTGAAAATTTTGCCAAAAGATTTTGAAGAAAATCTTGAAAAAGTTTTGAAACAACCTAATGAAAAGACTTTAGATATTTTAAGTGAAATGGTTGAAAATTTAAGAGCAGTTCTTTAGTTTTGCCAATGAACTTTGAAGTTTTCAATATCTTCAAGAGTCTGTTTGTAATCACCTTTAAAACAAACAGTTCTATCGTCAATATAAAGATATGACGGTATTTTGACGTTTGTAACATCTTTAAAATATTTATCAAGATTATTTGAGATAAGCCATTTTGTAGCAAGGATTAGATTACGAGAGGTAAAAAGGTGTAGTTCGTATTTTTCGCTAAGATTTTCAAGAAAATTTTTTGCACCTGTTCTTATTTCTGGAATAGAATTTTCGTCAAAACTATTTTTTCCATAGTTGTTTAAAACTCCGTCTAAATCTATTAATATCTTTTTCTTTGACATAATAATACCCTTTAGTTTGCTAGTAGTACTAGTTGTGAATAATGCTAGTATAACTAACAATCAAAAAATGAACAAGACATATTTAGAAAAATTTGCTAAGAATTTAAAGAAGATAAGAGCAGAAAAACATTTAACACAAGATGATATTGCAATGAATGGAGTTTCACGTTCAATGATAAGTTTGCTAGAACTTGCGAGAACAGATGTTACTATTACAAAATTGAAAATTATAGCTGATAATCTTGGTGTAGAAATTAAAGATTTGTTTGATTTCGAGTAAATATTGTCGGGTTAGTAAACCCGACATGCATTCTGTCATTGTGTTTTCCTTTAAATTTATGTAATAATTAATATATGAACTTAAATACTTTAAAAACTTTACTAAGTGCCAATATCTTTGCATTTTCTGGCTGGATAATCATTCTATATCCATTGTTCATAAAACTTTTCTGTTCAGAATTAGACGGAAATATTGTTGGATTTTTAATCTCACCTATATATTTTTCTATATATTTTTTAATTTTGATAATTTTTATCTTTGTTTATATTTTCGAAATATCTAAAAATATAAAATTAAAAAATAAATTTATTTTAGAAAATAAAATTTATAATATGTTTTTTATATTTGGTTATATTTTTTCAATGCTATTTATCGGCCTTTTGCTTTTAGCTTTTATTATATATTTGATGTTTGGACTATATAGTCTTGCAAAAGGTGTTTTTGATTTTTTAATAAATGCAGTATAACAAAACCTTTGTAAACACACATTGCTAAATCTTTCATTTCGTTGTCAAATTTTAAATTACTATTCATGAATTTTATTGTTCTCCTTTCTTGTTTTGTGTAATATACTTTTATGTTTTTAGATAAATTTCAAAACTCAACATTTAGAAACAAATATAGCTTTAACATAGTAACTATATTTAGTTTAATTGTTCTCTTTATTTTGCCTTATGCCTATTTTAGTTGTTGTAAAGGTTCAGCGTGTGTAGGCTTTGCTATTATACTTAATCTATCTTTATTGTTAGGTATCTTTTATATTGCTTCTTTTGTAGCTCTAATAATTTACATTTTTGAGGAAATACATAACATAAGAATAAAAAGTGAAAAATTTTTAAACTCAAAATTTATATTTTGGTTTCAAATTCTGGGTTTTGCTTCATTTTTAATTTTAATCCTTTTACATTTATACTTTGTTATAATGCTTTTCATTTAGCAATTTATTTTGTACTCCTTTCTTGTTTAAGACTTTTTTATTATGACGAATTTTGAAAATTTTTAAAGTCCGTATTTTTACGTAAGTATTTTTACGGACTTGACAGCTGAAAGTAGCTCTAGGTAATAGTTAGCAGAGCAAAAATTTATTTATGAGTTAAATGTAAAAATAATTCGAGAATAATTTACAAAAAATATTATGCTCGCTGAATAAATATGTCATTGCGAGGAGTTTGCGACGAAGCAATCCAAAATGTACATAATAAAAAAAGGACTTCTTGCGAAGTCCTTTTTTTAATGGTCGGGATGACACGGTTCGAACGTGCGACCCCCTCGTCCCAAGCAAGGTGCGCTACCAGCTGCGCTACATCCCGAAGGTCATGAATAGTTTATATTAAATATATTCTTTCGTCAAGTGTTTTCTTTTTTTTATAAAAATATAGTCTAAATGTACTTAGTTTTTATCATTTTAATATGATATTATGGTCAAATAATATGAAAAAGTATTTATCAATTTTACTATTTATTTTGGGAATGTGTTCTAATTCTCCTGCCATGGCAGAAAAGTTAGAACCTATTGAGCTGGAGCTTAATTCTCAAGAAAAATACCTATCTTTACTTGATAAATCAACTAATTCTACTCCTGAATTTTTGCCTGATTATAGGGTTGATGATTATTCTCATGAAGAGGAGTTTGTAGTTGAAAAACTTGAGGTTGAATCAGGCGAAACAGCAGATATGTTGCAAGCAGAGCTTGAATCTCATTCTACTCCAGAGGATAAAACAGTTACACCAATTCCTACCTTGAGCATGATTGTTAGAAAAAAACACCCAATTTTACCGAATGACAGAACTTTATTGAATGAACACTTATATTTTCAATTTGATAAAGGTCCTGCTGAAGATTTGCTTGTTTATGGTGCTTATCGTGGCGATTTAGGGTTTAATTTTTTCAACGGTGTTGGAAATCATATGAATTATGACACTTTTATGGGCGAAGTTGGTGTTGTTGGTAGATTGAGAGAATTACCGATTGATTATAGATTTTCTTTTAACTTTGTTCCTGTAAAAGATGTTCCTTACTGGAATGCGATGATTTTGGATAACTTTATAACAATAAAAGCTGGAAAACATAACAAAGTCAGAATTGGTCATACACGTACTGCAAATGGTTACGAAGGCGGTATGTCAGGTTATGTTCAACCGTTGATTATGAAATCTCAAATTTCTAGAACTTTTTCAAATGCACGTTCTTTGGGTGCAAAAGTTATAGGTAGCTATGATTTAGTTGATTATGATATAGGTGTTTTTTCGTCCGATAGATTTTTGATGAAATTTTTTCCAGGAGCTGAATTTGTTGGAAATATCAACTTTAAACCTCTTGGCAAAACTGACGGCAAATACGGAAAATTACTATTAGGTACAAGTTTTAACGTTGGTAGTCGTGATAATTATTATAAAAATATTGGTTTTAATGTTGCTTACAAATACAAAAAATTCAAATGGGATTTTGAATATATGGCAGCAGACGGATACAATGGCAGAAGTACTCATTCTTCAACTGCAAGAGCGGAAGGTTTTTATACAACTTTGTATTATAAATTGACTGATAAAGTTGAATTGTTGGCAAGATATGACCAAATTACGCCAAACAAAGATATTTCGCACAAACCTCAAAAAGAATATACTGCAGGTATAAATTACAGACTTAAAGGTGATGCTTTAAAATTAATGATAAACTATGTTTACTATGATAACTTTAGTCATAACACAGGAAGTAGACTTTTAGTAGGAACACAACTTATTTTCTAATAAAAAAGAAGTGATTTTGAACCACTTCTTTTTTATTGCTATGTTTTTATGATTATTAAATATTCAATAATTCTTTTACTTCTCTACGTTTAACTTTTCTTGTAGTTGTTTTAGGAAGTTCTTGTTTTGAAACAACTATATTTACAGGTCTCTTATAAGGAGCAAGGTGTGAAGATAATTGTTTAACTTCTTCTCTGATAAGTTTATTTAATTCTTCATCAGATTTGTCCTTAGCGAAGTTATCTTTAGGAACAACTACTGCAACGATTTCTTCTGTACCGCTCTTTGTACCGCCAACGCGAGAAGAACCCATTACGCAAACTTCTGCAAAGTTGTTACTTGCTTCAAGAACAGCTTCAACTTCTTCTGGGAATACTTTTTTACCACCAGAAAGAACAATCATGTTCTTAATTCTACCAGTGATGTGGATATGACCGTCTTTGTCTAAATGACCGATATCACCTGTATGTAACCAACCGTCTGGGTCGATAGTTTCTGCAGTAAGTTCAGGTTGATTGTGATAACCCTTCATTACAGAAGGGCCTTTTAATTGAATTTCGCCAGTTTCTGGGTCAATTCTACATTCAAATCCTGGTAATGGTTTACCAACTGATGTGTAATCTTTACGTTTGTCATAGTTTACAGATACAACAGGGCTTGTTTCTGATAAGCCATAACCTGCATAAACTTTGATACCAATTGTTTCAAAGAAGTTTGCAACGTGCTTGTCGATTGGAGCACCACCAGAGATACAACCTCTGAATTGTCCGCCAAAATTGTCATGGATTTTTTTGAAAATCATTTTCTTAATTCTGAATGACGGAATAAATCTAGCAATGTTGTACATGATAGGGAAAACTTTTCTTGCAACAGGGTTGTTGTGAATTTCGTTTTCGATACCAGCTTTTAATAATTTTAAGAAGGCTGGAACAACTACCATGAATTGAACTTGTTTTTCTCTCATAATCATTAAGATATCTTTTGGTTTTAATGATTGAGTATAATATACTGATGTACCTAAAAGTAGGAATGTTGAGAAACCTACTGTTAACTCGAATAAGTGGTTCATCGGTAAGATTGATAAAATCTTTGTATTTTCGCCAGCTGGAATAAATTCAGGAACAACAGTGCTTAATGCGTTCAATTGAGCAAGCATGTTTCTGAAAGAGATTTCAACCCCTTTAGGGTTGCCAGTTGTACCAGAAGTGTAAATGATAAAAGCTGTAGACTTAGAACTTCTGTGTCTCCATTTGCAATGAGGAGTTGAGTTTATAGTGTATAAACTTGGAAGTGTCATGTTGTAACTTGGTTCGTCCATAACGATTACGTGTTCAATCGAAGGCACTTCTTTTTGAATTTCTAAAGCTTTTTCAATATAAGTTTGAGAAACTAAAAGAACTCGAGGTTGACAATCTGTTAAGATTGAAACAAGTTCATATTTAGTTAATTTAATATCAAGAGGAACAGTAGTTGCACCAGAAAGAATAGATGCGAAAACGCATGCACCGTATTCTGGTTTAGATTCAGAAAGAATTGCAACTCTGTCATTTTTTTGTATTTGAAGGTCGTTAATTAAATAACTACCTAGTTTTCTTGATAAAAGTCCAAGACCTTTATAAGTAAATTCTTTCCAGCCCAAAGCTGTTTTGATACCTAAGGCAACTCGGTCTTGGTAATCATCTGTTTTGTCTTCTAATAATAGTAAGACGTTATTTGATCTATATTTCATTTTTTATCCTTTTCACTATAAAGACAACTATCCGTAATAAAAGCATAGCCTAAATAGAATTAAAGTCAAGAATACATAGTTTTTGTAACAATGTGTTCTTGAACTTTAAAAAGTTAAAATAACTTTGTTGCGATTTTTTATGTCATTTCATGTCTTTGCGAGCGCATGCGAAGCAATCCAAAGAATATTATGATTAATAAAATAATTCATGGGGATTTCTTTGAGAGCAAAGAAACCCCCAAAAGAAACTCTCTCCCTGATTTTATTTTATTAATTTTCACTAAATTCAACTCAAGACAAATTAACTCACTATGTTCAAACAGAATTTGTCTTTGAAGATGTTTCATTAAGTGAAAATTATCAAATAAAATGCGGTCGCAGAGTGTGTTTGTTATTGCGAGCGGAAGTGAAGCAATCCAAGTAGTGAGTAGTGAGTAAGTATTCTCTTAGCTGGTTTTTATTTATATAAATTCAGCCATACCTTTTGTGTCATTCTGAACTCGTTTCAGAATCTTACCAACGAGCGCATTATTCATTCACCAACCTCAGATTCCGTATCAAGTACGGAATGACATGAGAACTATGGAAAGATAAGGTGCGCCTTATTTACCCCTGTGGATTGCTTCACTTCGTTGTCTTGGATTATTCGGGTTGTCGCGGGAGTAACGTCCCGCTCCACCTTACGGGCTTGGTTCGCCTCCGCTCACACATCGCCCTACCGAAAATCCGCTCGCAATGACAATTTTCTACTCGCTACTCACCATTCACCATTCACCATTCTTCACTATTTACTAATTTCCTACATATAGATGAAATGAATAAAAAATCGCTAAACTATGTAGATGATATTTACGATATTTGTATGTAAATTTATGTAAACATGACGTAATATTAGATTACATGTAGAAGTCGACATGTTGACTTTGCATAAAAAAGAATTAAAAGAAAAATAAGATAGTTGAACAGAAAGGATAAAAGCAATGGGATTAGCTTCATCACAAGCGAGATTGCTAGGAATAGGCTCAAAGAAAACTAATACCGAATGGCAAGGTCAGCAAATTAACCAAGCCAGAACTGCGTTATCTAACGAAGCTTCAAGACTATGGCAAGAATATTATCAAATGAAAGTGCCAACAGCACCAGATATTACTGATTATTCTACTGATCAATATTCATTTAATGATGGTTATAACGATTATGAGATCGTTGATATTGATAAATCAAGTTCAAACGGAAAATATAATTCAAAAGTTACTTATAAATATTATCAAGATACAGCAATTGGTAAAAATTACGAAAACCAAGACCCACAAGTTCAAAGAACTGGTGCAACTGATGAAAAAACAGGTACAACAATTCAAAAATTACCAAGTGGTGCATATCTAGTAACAATTAATGGTGAAAAACAAATCGTTCAAAGTTTAGATGACTTAGATGATGATACAAAACAAGCATTGACAGATGCTGGCATTATTAAGGCAAAAACTGATGAGCAAGGTAATACAACTTATGTAGATGGATCATTGCCACAAGCAGGTTTCATGGTTGGTGCTACAACAGCTCAAGAAGCAGACAGAGATGATGTAGAGGTTGAAGCTGCGTTAAAGAGAATTGCAGAACAATTCCCTGATAGCAACATTGCAAAAGCTATCAATAACGGAGAAACAATATACACATATTCTAAAAATGGAACTATTCAATATTCATGCATAGAAGATTTGGAAGCTTGTATTAGTTCATCAAAAAATACAGAAAATCAACAAGCTTTACAACAATATTCAACAAAATTTGTACAAGAAGAAATTTTGAAAACTTGTGATGCAATAGTTGATTCAAATTCTACAGGCAGATATCGCTCAATATCATTGGCAGATTTCAGCAACTCAGAATTTTCATTACATGCTGAATCTACAACTGATAATACTGCATATAATGCCGCAATGGTTCAATACAACCAAGAAAAACAAGCCTACGACGATAGAGTAAACGAAATTGAAAATAGTAGACAAAAAATTCAAGAACAAGATAGAACTTTAGAGTTAAGGTTAAAAACATTGGATACAGAAAGAACTTCTCTCCAAAACGAAATTGAAACAATCAAAAAGATTATGGAAAAGAAAGTTGACGAAGTATTCAAGACATATCAATAGGATAATAGAACAAATAATTAAATAAGCACGACGAAAGAAGAGAGAGAAAAGAGAAAGGACAGATATTATGGGAATGGCAGCTTCACAGGCAAGATATTTAGGGCTTGCAGCAAGAAAGACAAACTGTGAATATCAAGGTCAACAAATCAACCAAGCAAGAACAGCATTAGCAAACCAAAGTGCAGAGCTTTGGAACCAAATGTTGGGCTTGTCTGTTCCTACTGTTCCAGACCAAACAAATTATACAAAAACTCAATACTCTTTCTCTGACGGTCAAAACTCTTATGAAATCTTTGATATGGTTCCTTCTGATGAAGAAGACGGTTACAACTACACTGTAAAATATCGTTACTATGAAGATACAGTAAACGGTATTGAAGTTGCAAACACAAACCCTCAAGTGCATGCTGATGTTAATTATTATATTTCAGATGATTTACCTAGATCAGTTACATCAACTGATCCAGATACTGGTCTTGCAGTTACTAGCAATTATTCTAATGCTCGTATAACAAAAGGTGCTGACGGTAAATACACTTTAGAGTATTTAAAAGATGGTTCAGATCCAGCTGAATGGAGTTCTTTAGGTGGAACATCTGTTGATAGCATTGATTTTACAACTGTTTCTCAAAAAGATGAGGAATGGGAAGCACTTTGTAAGAAAGGTGTTGTTCCAGAAGGTCAAACTTCAGTTGGTAAATATACTATTAATGGTAAAACTTATTATACAAGTGCAACTTCAGAAGCAGAATTATTGGCAAGTTCTTTCAGCAATTTGTATCGTAATCCTGGTACAACAGCAAGTAATTATTATGTAGGTAACTCAAAAGCAACAGCTTTAACAGTTGCAGATGTTCAAAAAGATCCAAACTTAGCAGCTGCATTATTAAAGATTGCACAAGATAACCCAGGTACAACAATGGCTGCTGCAATTGAAGCTGCATATAATGGTACGGTTTCGCAATATCCAAATGATACAACTTGGAATGATGCAATAGGTCAAATTTATACTTACACTAAAAATGGTACTGTGTATTATGCAACAAAAACAGAATTAGAAGCTTCAAGAAAATCATTTGCAGAAAATAACTTTACCGAAGTAAGTGCTATCGATAAGCAAGATCCATTAAAACAATACTATACAATGCAACAAAAAGAAGAAAAAGTTATGACGGCAAGAGCATTAATGGACGATGCTTCTGGTACAGGTCGTTTTTCTTCTGTTAAATTGAAAAACTACAGTACAGCTTTCACATTACAAACAGAAACAGCTACTAATGAAGAAGCTTACAACCAAGCAATGAATCAGTACTATTACGATACACAAGTGTATAACAAGAAAAATGCTGATATCAATGCAAAAACATCAATTATTCAACAACAAGATAGAACTCTTGAATTGAGATTGAAACAATTAGATACAGAACATAACGCACTTCAAACCGAAATGGAAGCCGTTAAGAAAGTTATTACTAAAAACGTTGAAGATACATTCAAAACATTTAACGGTTAGTAATATAGTATCTAAAATTTACAAGTTAATACTAAAAGTGAAAATCATGCTAGGCAGACTGCTTAGCATGACTTCACGGGCAAGAAAGGAAACACAAAAGGCGAATAAGCAAAATATTGAATTAGTCAAAAAGTCCAAATTGAGTAAAACTCTAATTAGAATTGCTAATGTAAATTTAAGAACTTTATGTACTTAATTTTATATTTTGCTTTATTCGCAGACAGATATAAATAGTAATACATTATAAAAAGGAGAAAAAGTCATGGGAATGGCAGCTTCACAAGCGAGATATCTAGGTCTTGCTGCAAGAAAATCAAATTGCGAATATCAAGGTCAACAGATTAACCAAGCAAGAACAGCCTTGGGTAATCAGAGTGCTGAATTATGGAATCAGATGTTAGGTCTATCTGTTCCTGTAGTTCCAAATCAAGAAGATTATGTATCTACACAATATTCTTTCTCAGATGGTCAAAACGATTTTGAAATCACAGACATGGTTCCAACTGATGAAGAAGACGGATACAACTATGCTGTTAAATATAAATACTACGAAAAAGAAATTAAAGGTATCGAAAATACAAACACTAACCCACAAGTTAAGTATGGTGATGTATCAGTTACTGAAATGGCTAGTCAAACATTTACGTATGTGGCAGCAACTCAAGATGTTCCTGCTCATTACACATGGAACGATGCAGATGGGAATACTCAAACGTTAACAGAATTAACAGATAAAAATGAAATTGCTGCTGCAAAAGCAAAACTTCTAGCTGCAGGTGTTACAATCAACGACAATGATAAAATCTATTCTGCTGGCGAAGGTAATTTCTACGTTGGTGCAGAATTAACAGGCACAACAAATATTACTGGTAAAAGTATGCAAACAGGTGTAACTGCATCATCATATAAGTTAGGTAATACTACTGCAACATTGGTTGATAGATCTGACAAAGCAAAAGCGGAAGATCCAAATACTGAAGCAGCATTATTGAAGATTGCAGAAGATAACCCAGGAACAAAAATTGCTGAGGCTATTAAAAATGGTGATCCGGTTTATACATTTGTTAAAAATGGTACAACTTATTATTGTACAGAAGAAGAATTACAAGATTGTATAAATTCTACATTGGGTAATTCTGGCGAAATAAGTCAACTAGATAGACAAGACCCATTAAAGCAATACTATACTTCTCAAGTTGATACAGAAATTGTACGTTCAAGCTACGCGTTAATGGACGATGCTTCTGGTACTGGTCGTTATTCATCAATCAAATTGAAAGACTATAATACAACTTTCACTTTGAATACTGAAACAAAGACAAATGAAGAAGCTTATAACCAAGCAATGAACCAGTATTATTATGAAACTCAACAATACGAAAAAACAAATGCTGATATCAACGCAAAAACATCAATCATTCAACAACAAGATAGAACTCTTGAGTTGAGATTGAAACAGCTAGATACAGAACATAATGCATTGCAAACAGAAATGGAAGCCGTTAAGAAAGTAATGGATAAGAACGTAGAAGATACATTCAAGACATTCAACGGCTAGTAAATAGACGAAACATAAAAAGGCAAATAAGGAGCCGGTGCACGAGGTTGCACCGGCTCCTTTGCATACGCGAAATTGCGTATTTCTGGCATGTTAAATCATGTTAAAAATATCGTAAAAATCCTTAAAATATCATACATTTGGTTGACAAAAAAAATAAAAAAATTAAATATAATGTGTAATATATAATCATGTTATTTATCAAAGTAGTAGCATGAAAAGAACGTACGTAAACACACAAAGAAAGAAACTAGAGAAATGTCTTACAAGAACGATAGCTTGTTAGTAATAGCAAACCGATTTGGAACAGCATCAGGCGATGCAAAATGTCAGTTGTACGAAACATACGACCGACTTAGAGACTTGACTGTTTCTGGTTCAGTTGGTGCCGGTACCGGCTTTGAACAAGCTGGTGGCTTTTTATACCAATTAGCAAGTTTATTTGCACCGTCAGCATTCATGACAACAATGGGCGGTACAAGTTCTATGAACATTCCTGGTACGTCATATTGGACACCTTCTTCAAGTGGTTCAACATCTTCTTTTGGTGTTTCAAACTTGTATAATTATTCAGGATTTCCAAGTGGTGCCGCACCAGTAAGCTGGGGCTTAGGCTCTGGAACTGCGACTGGTGGTGCTGCTGGTGTATCTAGTATAGGCTCATTGATTTCTGGAATAGGTTCAATGGCAAATTCTGGTACTGCAACAGGTGGTGCAAGTAGTGTTGGTGGTATTGCTGACGTTGCAAGTTCTGTTGCATACGGTGTAGGTAGAGCAAATGGCTACGGTTTAGGTTTCCAAAATGTTGTCATGCCTTTAGCCGGATTAGTTTCTGGTTGGGGTGGTATTTTGACTGCTGCTGCGCCTTATTTAGGTGAATATGGTTTACCTGCCGTTGTAATGGGTAACTTAATGCAAGGTACTTCTTCTGCTGCGTTATCTGCATATCAAAGTGTTTCAAGTAATATCTTGGCAAATGCTGATACTATCCTTTCAAACAAGGTTAGAAACATTGAAACAGTTTGTAAAATGCTTGATACACAAGGTGAAATTGTAAGAAAAATGCTTAAAGAATCTATCGATTCTGATTCTAAGGCAATTCAAAACTTATAGTTGGTGAAATGATACTACGAACTTTAATAAGAGTTATATTAAATAACATTTTTGTAAACAACGTTATAGTAAGAACTTTAGCGAATTGTGTAAAGTTTTATTACAATTTGTATAAATTTATCCCTCAAGACCTAAAGTTTAAAAAATCTATGCCGATAAAGTATACGGAGACGAAAAGAGATGTATTCTTTTTGAGTGTAACCGGAGATAAAGTAGACTGCACATGATTAAGACATGTTAACTGAGGTTAAAAAACAAGCAATTATTAAGTTTGACATGTTTTTAATATAGTAGAAGGTCTACTAAAGTGAAAAGGAATGAACAATGCTTGAAGCTTTACAAACTGACCTTAGAAGATTCAAAAACTTTTTAGGATATGCTAAAAACTTTATAAGCAAGACAAACTTCGTACAAGCAATCTTCGGAGACTTGATACAGGCTTTAAAGGAAGCATTGACTGTAAAGAAGAAGTTGAAGATGGCTCAATATAGATTGAATTATCACCGTCATCAATTGAACAGAATGGAATCATTGATTGCAGAAAACAATCAACACGCATTCTTAAAAGGTAAGAATCTTAACGAAACTAGATAAGGAAAACGAAAATGGGTTTACTAACAGCAAATATGAGAATGTGCTACTTGAACGCACAAAAGTTGGATTTAGAATATAAAATCCAATTGGTTTCAAAAGCAAAAATGGATTTGACTTCGCAAACTTCTGAATTAGTTTCAGCAGGTACTGATTTAGATCCAAATAGCCCTGTTGTAAAACAAATGGAAGCACGTAGAGAAAAGTTACAGATGTTGGAAAAGAAATTGGATCAACAAATGTTGGCTTACCAATCAAAATTAGCATTGGTTGAAACTGAATTTAAGTCAGCACAAAAAATGTTCCAAAACAACGTAGGTTCTGTATCTTACTAATAAAGTTTGAACAAAAAGAGGGCGAAGCCGATGGCTTCGCCCTCTTTTTGTTTGCATGTGCTGAATAGCACTTTCTTTTATCGTCATTGCGAGGAATGAAATGACGAAGCAATCTCGTTGAGTTTTCTTCTTTTTTCACTTTGTTCGCAATGACAAAAATCTACTCACTATTCACCATTCACTATTTTCTAATTCTAAATCCGTAACCTGTTGAAACGGTTCTACCGATTGATTGGATTTTTGCAGAAATACAGCCTCTGCAATGTGCTGGAGTATCGCCAACACAAATTTTTCCTGGGTAAATTTCGTATTTTCTTCTGTAATCGCCTTCTGTAACGTTTGGCATTACAACGTTTGCACCTGATTGAAGTGCTATTAATCTTCCGTTTGGGTTTAGTGTTTCCATGGCTGTTGTAGCGGGAATATTTATTGTTGGTAAAAGTATTCTTGTTAGAGCCATGACTTTTAGAGCCATTTCAAAAGTTCCGCCATTTGCATCTTTAAGTGGTGTGTTTTGGTTTGGAATGAATGGTCCTATTCCAATCATGTCTGCATCAATTTCTTTGAAGAAAAGAATGTCATTTGCTAAGGATTCAATTGATTGTTCAGGTAATCCTACAAGACAACCTGTTCCTACTTCGTAACCCAATGTTTTTAAATCTTTTAGGCATCTAACACGGTTTTCAAAACTCATGTTTGGGTGCATTTTTTTGTATAATTCTTTGTCTGTTGTTTCAATTCTAATTAAATATCTGTCAGCGCCAGCCTCTTTAAAAGCTTTGTATTCTTCAAAAGAACGTTCCCCAATGCTTAGGGTTATAGCAAGGTCAAGTTTTTTTATGTCTTGTAAAAGTTTAACAAGTCTTTCTACGGAATAATATGAATCCTCGCCCGATTGCAGAACAACTGTTTTGTAGCCGTATTCTTTAGCCTTTTTTGCAAAGTCGTAAGCTTCTTCAATAGAAAGTCTGTATCTTTCAAGTTCTGGATTATCTTTTCTAAGTCCGCAATATTTGCAATTGCATTTGCAGATGTTTGAAAATTCGATTAAACCTCTAAGATGAACTTCGTCCCTAACATGTTCTTTTCTAACTTCATCGGCTGTTTTGAAAAGAACGTCGTTAATGCTTTCATCGGAAAGTATTTGTACGAGTTCTTTTTTTGAAAGATTATGTGTAGCTTTTGCGTTTTCTAATATTTTTTCCATAATTTAAACCAACACCATGTTACCATAAAATTTAAAATTACTTTACAATCAATCTTTACTTGGTATAATTTAACCAGTAGTACTAATAGGTGAGAGATATGAAGACACAAGTAGAAAAACAAGAAAAAAACATCGTAAAATTAAACATAGAAGTTCCAGCACAAGAAGCAGTAGATGCTTATAACAGAGCTGTACAAAGAATTTCACAACACATCAACATTCCAGGTTTCAGAAGAGGTAAAGCTCCAAGACCTATCGTTGAACAAAATGTTGGTAAAGAAAGAATTAAATACGAAGCATTAGAATCATTGCTTCCAAGAGTTTTCCAAGAAGTTATCAAAGAAAACAATTATGATATCGTAACTCAACCAAGTGTTGATTCTTACGAATTCAATATTGGCGAAGATTTAAAAATCAAAGCTACAATTGAATTAAGACCTGAAGTTAAATTAGGCGAATACAAAGGTATGACAGTAAAAGTTGAATCAGAAAAAATTCCTGAAGATGCTTTCGATAAAGCAATGGATAACATTAAACAACGTGCTGTTACATCTGAAATCGTTGTAGATAGACCATCAGAAGCTACTGACTTAGTAACATTCGATTTTGACGGTTATGTAAACGGTGAACAAATTAAAAATGGTTCTGGTAAAAACTACACATTAGATATCGCTAATTCAAGCTTTATCCCAGGTTTTGCAGAACAATTAGTTGGTCATAATGCTGGTGAAGAATTTGATATTGAAGTTAAATTCCCAGAAAATTACCACGAAGAAAAATTAGCTGGTGCTCCTGCTACATTCAAAATTAAACTTCACGAAATTAGACAAAAAGTTGTTCCAGAATTGAACGATGAATTTGCTAAAAAAGTTGGTCCATTTGAAACAATGTCTGATTTAGAAGCTGATATTCAAAAATATCTTGAAAAAGCAAGAGATGACCAAAATAAATCAAAAGCTGACGAAGCTATTTTTGACAAAGTTATTGAAAACACTGAGTTAGAAATTCCAGAAACAATGATTGAAAGAGAATGCAATCACTTGTTAGATGAATACAAACAAAAATTAGCTATGCAAGGTTTCACTTATGAACAAGCTCTTCAACAATACGGCGAAGAAGGTATCATGAGCCAATTAAAAGAAGATGCTGAAAAGAGAATTAAAAACTCTTTAATCATCGACAAAATTGCATCAGAAGAAAAATTAACTGTTGAAGCTAAAGATATGGAAGCAAAATTAGAAAAAATGCAAAATGCTTACCAAATGGATAAAACATCATTGATGAAACAATTATCTCAAAATCCAGGCTTCTTAAGCTCATTATCACAACAAGTTATCAACGAAAAAGTTGCTAATTTCTTGGCTGAAAATAACACAGTAGAATATGTAGACTAATTAAATATAATATTATATAGAAAGGAAATAAAAATGAGTTTTGTACCAGTAGTAATAGAACAATCAAGCAGAGGTGAACGCTCTTTTGATATCTTCTCAAGATTATTAAGAGAAAGAATCATCTTCTTAGGAACTCCAATTGATGATATGGTAGCAAACTTAATCGTTGCTCAATTATTGTTATTAGATTCTGAAAACCCAGAAAAAGATATCATGTTATATATCAATTCTCCAGGGGGATCTGTTACAGCTGGTTTCGCAATTTACGATACAATGCAACACATCAGAGCTGACGTTTCAACAATTTGTTTAGGTCAAGCTGCTTCAATGGGTGCATTCTTACTTTCAAGCGGTACAAAAGGTAAGAGATTAGCTTTACCTCACTCAAGAGTTTTAATTCACCAACCTTTAGGTGGCGCTCAAGGTCAAGCTACAGATATCGAAATTCAAGCTGCTGAAATTATCAGAATTAAAAAATCGTTAAATGAAATTTTAGCATCTAACACAGGACAATCATTAAAGAAAATCGAAAAAGATACAGACCGTGATTATATCATGACTCCTCAAGAAGCTCTTGAATACGGTATGATTGATAAAGTTGTATCTAGAGATGCAGTTTAATTTATAGGTAGATTTTAGGAGAATTTTTAGCATGCCTAAACATGATGACAGCAGATTAAAATGTTCATTTTGTGGTAAAACTCAAGACCAAGTAAAAAAACTTATTGCTGGTCCTGAAGTGTATATCTGTGATGAATGTGTTGAACTTTGCAACGAAATTTTAGACGAAGAAATTTTTGAAGGCAAAGAAAAAGAAAAAGCTGAAGAAGCAAAAAAAGCTGATGGCGAATTCAAAGACATTCCGAAACCACATGAAATAAAAGCTTACTTAGATGAACATATTGTTGGTCAAGACGATGCTAAAAAAGTTCTATCTGTTGCAGTTTACAACCACTACAAGAGATTGAAACACAATAAAGAAGTTGGTAAAACAGACGTTGAAATTCAAAAATCAAACGTTCTACTAGTTGGACCAACTGGTAGTGGTAAAACTTTATTAGCACAAACATTGGCAAAACTTCTTGATGTTCCATTTGCAGTTGCAGATGCTACAACTCTTACAGAAGCTGGTTATGTTGGTGATGACGTTGAAAATATCTTATTGAGATTATATCAAGCTGCCGATTATGATGCTCAAAAGGCAGAAAAAGGTATTATTTATATCGACGAAATCGATAAGATTGCAAGAAAATCAGAAAACACATCAATCACAAGAGACGTATCTGGTGAAGGTGTACAACAAGCATTGTTAAAAATGATTGAAGGTACAGTTGCTAATGTTCCACCACAAGGCGGAAGAAAACACCCTCATCAAGAATTTATCCAAATTGATACAAGCAACATCTTGTTTATCGTTGGTGGTGCATTTGTAGGCTTGGATAAGATTGTTGAAAGAAGAGCTGAAGAAGGTACTTCTGTTGGTTTTGGTGCTAAGATTATGACTAAGGCTGACAAAGAAGCTGCTGCATCTAAAATGTTAAAGAAATTACAACCAGAAGATTTACTAAAATTCGGTTTAATTCCAGAGTTTATTGGTCGTGTTCCAGTTTATGCTGTACTTGACCAATTAGATGAAAAAACTTTGAAAATGATTTTAACAGAACCAAAGAATGCTATTTTAAAACAATATCAATGTCTATTAAAAATGGACGGTGTTGATTTAGAATATGATGACGATGCAATTGAATTGATTGCTCAAGAGGCTATCAAACGTAAAACAGGTGCTCGTGCATTGCGTTCAATCGTTGAAGAACTTATGTTAGACGTTATGTATGACGTTCCAACAAAAGGTGATGTTAAAAAATTCACTATAACAAAAGAAATGGTTGAAAACAGAAATAAAGCTGAATTAATTAAGCTTCCTAAAAAAAGTGCGAAGGCTAAAGAAGAAATCGCATAATGGGTGATAAGTTGATTAATAAACTTATAGGCTTTATATTTGTTGCTTTGTTTTTTGTGCAATTTTACGCAATAACAAGTTCAAAAGAATTTGCGTGTTCAAAGGCTGAAAACTCTTGTCAATTAAGAAAATTATTTTATCAAAATCAAGTTTTTAAAACTTATGATTTGGATAATATTGATAGTGCAAATTGGTATTGGAAAAAGACAAAGAGATTTCCTGTTCAACAAGTTTATGTTGTTCAAAAATTTGTTGACGGTGAAAAGAACGTTAAAACAGAACTTTTGAATACTGATTTTGCAAGGAATAAAACTAGTGAATTTAATGAATATTTAAAGAATGATGTTGATACTTTTAGTATAAAAGAAGTTCACTTCTTACTAATTATAGCAACACTTTTGACTGCATTCTTCTTGATACCTTTTGGTGTCGTATTGATGAAACGTGGGGAATAGAACACTCACTACTCACCAATTGTTAATCATTTGATATTTACCTGAATTTATGCGAAAATAGCCGTATGGGAAAAACACTGATATTAATTGACGGACATGCTTTAGCTTTTAGACAATACTATGCTCTAGAACGTACAAATATGCAAACATCAGACAATGTTCAAACTTGGGCTGTGTATGGCTTTTTTAAAGCTATTTTTGATTTGTTGGAAAACAAAAATATTAACCCAGATTCTTTAGTTGTAACTTTTGATGTTAGCCGTCATACTTTTAGAACAGATATGTACGAGGATTATAAGGGACAAAGAGAGGCTATGCCTGATTCTTTACACCAACAACTTGGATATATTTGCGAAGGTCTAAAAGCTTTTAATATTCCTATTTATACAAAAGAAGGTTTTGAAGCGGACGACTTGATTGGTACAATCAGTAAAATGGCTTCTGAAAAAGGTGATAAAACTTATATTCTTACAGGCGATCAAGACTCTTTTCAATTAATTGATAAAGAAGGTTTGACTCAAGTTTTAATCCCTTATGGCGGAAAGTTAATTCAATATAATTGGGATAAAGTTTTTGAAAAATGGGGAGTTTATCCTAACCAAGTTATTGATTATAAAGCGCTTAGAGGAGATGTTTCAGATAATATCCCTGGGGTTAAGGGTATTGGTGAAAAGACTGCTCAAAAACTTTTGGCTCAGTATCAAAATTTAGAAAATATTTTAGCAGATTGTGAAAATCTTACTCCACCTTCTGTTAAAACAAAACTTTGCGAAGGTAAGGATATGGCTTTGTTGAGTCAAAAACTTGCTACTATTATTCGTGATGTTGATATTGATTTCGATTTTGAAAGTGCAAAAGTTGAACTCCCTAATATGGAAGACTCTTTAGCATTCTTGAGAAAATATCAATTAAATTCATTTATCAAAAATATTGATAAAATTATGAGAGCTTTCAATAAGGACGAAAAGGTTGCTACTGTTCAAAAAAATCCTAAAGAAGAACCTCAACAAACTCAACAATCTTTATTTGATGCTCCTCAACCAACTCAAAATGCTGACGGCTCAATGCAATTAGGTTTATTTGCAGATGTTGCAAAAGATATTGTTAATGATAAAAATTTAGCTTACGAAAAAGAAATTTTAAAAGATGATATTTCTTCTCTTGTTTTAAAAATAAAAGAGGAAAAAAGCTTTGCGGTTGATGTTGTTGCAAATTTTAAGAATGCTGTAAATAGTGAAATTATAGCTTTGGCTTTTGCATTAAAAGATAAAGTTTATTACGTTCCTGTAACTGAAAAGGTTATAGCTGATTTAAAAGAAATTTTTGAAGATGAAAATATCAAAAAAATAACTTATGACGGCAAAGATGATATTAATATTTTAAAAAATGCCGGAATTAATTTAAAAGGTATTGAGTATGATGTAACTTTAGCAAGTTATATCAAAAACCCTGCAAATAAGCATGAGCTTGATGTTCAGGCTCTAAACTTTTTAGGTTATATTATGGAAAATATGCCTAATAGTATTAGGGTTAGAAAAGATGTTTACGATTACAAAAGAGCTATGGAAGATGAATTGTTTAGATTTTCGTCAGATAGAGCATTTGTAACAGCAGAACTTTCTAAATATTGGAAAGAAAATTTAGATGAAAAAGAACTAAAATTGTTGAGCGATTTTGAAATTCCCCTTCTTTATGTTCTTGCTGATATGGAATTTACTGGAGTTTCTTTGGATAAAGATTATCTTCAAGAACTTTCAAAAGAAATGGAAGCAGAAATTAAGGATTACGAGGAAAAGATTTATCAAATTGCAGGTGAAACTTTTAATATCAATTCGCCAAAACAAGTTAGTGAAATTTTGTTTGATAAACTTGATCTTAAAGGAAAAGGCAAAAAGAAAAAGAAATCAACTGGAGCTGAAGTTTTAGAAGAACTTGCAGAAGAACATGAAATTTGCAAATATATTTTAGAAGTTAGAAAATATTCAAAATTAAAAAACACTTATACAGATTCTTTGCCAGAATTGATTGACAGAGATGAAAGAGTTCATACAACTTATAATCAAACAGTTACAACAACTGGACGTCTTTCTTCTTCTAACCCGAATTTGCAAAATATTCCGACAAGAACAAAAGAAGGTAACAAATTAAGAGCTTGCATAATTCCTAGAGATAAGGAAAACAATTTGATTTTGTCTGCTGATTATTCTCAAATTGAGTTGAGATTATTGGCACATGTTTCAAAAGACGAAAATTTAATTGATGCTTTTAGAACAAATCATGACGTTCACACAATTACAGCATCAAAAGTTTTTGGTGTTCCTGTGGAAGAAGTTACTAAAGAAATGCGTTACAAATCAAAGGCTGTAAACTTTGGTATTATTTATGGTCAAACTAAATACGGTCTTGCAAAGGCTTTAGGTATTTCTGCAAACGAAGCTCAAGATTTTATTGATAGATATTTTATGACATATCCAAGAGTACATAATTATATGGAAAACACTGTTGCTTTTGCATTATCTCATGGTTATGTAGAAACAATTTTTGGCAGAAAAAGATACGTTCAAAATGAACTTTCTAGTCCAAATCATATGATAAGAGAGTTTGGTAAACGTGCTGCGATTAATCAACCTCTGCAAGGTACTGCGGCGGATTTGATTAAGCTTGCAATGATTGAGACTTATAAAGAGTTGAACAATCATAACTTAAAATCAAAAATGGTTATGCAAGTACACGATGAACTTGTAATAGAAGTTCAAAAGGAAGAACAAGACGAAGTAAAAGAAATTGTAGTTAAAGCTATGGAATTAAATCAGCCTCTTGCAATTCCTTTGAAAGTTGATGTAAACTTAGGTAGAACATGGCAAGAACAGTAAAACTATTAGGTACATTGTTGATATTTTGTTTAATGGCATCTGTTGGATACACAGCAGAGGTTATCAAGGCTGAACCAATTTTCAATTCTGCACCTGTTATTAAACCTCACATTGTTGAACCGCCTTCTAAACCTGTTCAGACTGTTTCTCCTTCTGTTAACTATGTTCCAAAGATGAACCAAACTACAAATGCACCAATTGTTAAAAATGCTACATTGAATATTTCTGCGCCAAAAACAACGCAGACTTTAAATTATACAACTACATCTGTTAGTTCTACTCCTGTAGCTACTCAGCAGGTTTCTCAAACAACTCCACAAATGATTTCGTTTCAGAATTGTACAAAAATTTTCCCAACTGATACAGAAAAATTATTTTATTTAGCTGTTGCATCTATTAATGCAAACAGATTTACTATTGATGAATTACAGTCAAAAAGCGGTTATATCTTATTTTCAGTTGTTAAAAAACAATTTTTGTTAAGTGTTGCGACTGTCGATAAAAAAAATGCTATAATTAAGATTACTCCGGCAAATAACAATTACTTCTTTCCAGCAGGAATTGTTAACAACATATTTAAGTACATTGATTTGAACTTAGATACAGAAATTACTAAAATTTAAGAAAAAGTGATATAATACCAATTATGTTTGAAGATATCGACCAAGAAAGATTAGACAATATAAAATCAAGAGCAAAACGTATTATTGATAATACTTGTCTTTATCAATACAAAGGTACGGTATCAAAGTTATTGGGTTTGACGGTTGAGGTTAAACTTCCAGGTCTGAAGATTGGCGATTTGTGCTATATTGAAACAAATACTGGCGAAAAGAAACCTGCCGAAGTTGCTGCATTTAAGGGTGAAGTTGCACAATTACTTTTACTTTTAGATGGTAATGGTATTGGGCAAGGTTGTTTGGTATCTTCAACAGGTCAACCTATTACAATTCCAGTTGGTGAATTCTTGTTGGGTAGATTGATTGACCCTATGGGAAATCCGATGGACGGACACCCATTAGAACTTGAAAATGCTCAATGGCGAAGTATTGAAGGTCCACCTCCAAGTCCATTTGAAAGACCTATTATCACGGAAATGTTTTCTACAGGTGTTAGAGCAATAGACAGTTGTTTGACATTCGGTTGCGGACAACGTATGGGTCTGTTTGCCGGTTCTGGGGTTGGTAAATCAACACTTTTAGGTATGATTGCCAGAAATTCTGATGCCGACGTAAACGTAGTTGCATTGATTGGTGAACGTGGCCGTGAGGTTAAAGAATTTATTGAAGATGCTTTAGGCGAAGAAGGTATGAAGAAATCTGTTCTTGTCTGTGCAACAGGCGATCAACCTCCTTTAATTCGTCAAAAATGTTTATTGGCAGCAACGGCTGTTTGCGAATATTTTAGAGACCAAGGTAAAAAGGTTTTCTTAATGACCGATACAATTACACGTTGTGCAATGGCAGGTCGTGAAGTTGGTTTGTCATTGGGTGAACCTCCTACAATGAAAGGTTATCCACCTTCAATTTTCTCTTGGTTACAAAAAGTTCTTGAAAGAGCTGGTAACAGTCCAAAAGGTTCTATTACAGCATTCTATACAGTACTTATGGAAGGTGATGATATCAACGACCCTATCGTAGATACGGTGCGTGGTATCACAGACGGGCACATTTTCTTGTCAAGAAAAGTAGCGGAAGCCAATCACTACCCTGCGATTGACGTACTTGGTAGTATTTCCCGTTTGATGAGTGCGATTGCTTCTCCAGAACATAAGGCTGCGGCTGGTAAAATGCGTAAATTGTTGGCATTATATAGAGAAAACAAGGACTTGATTGATGTTGGTATGTATCAACAAGGTTCTAACCCTACTCTTGATATTGCTATTCAAATGATGCCTCAAATTAACGGTTTCTTGCAACAAAGAACAACTGATATTGTAAGTATGGATACAACGATAAGTACATTAATTGATATGATGTCAAATGTAGATGTTTAAGGTATAATGAATTTATGAAAAAGATTATTTTTACAATTGCTTTTATATTATTTTTAGCACCAACAGTTATGGCTAAATCGGTTGCGCCAGAGCAACAATCTCAAACTGTGGCTATAAAAGAAGTTAAAGCAGTTTTGAATGAATATGTAAAATATGAAAATGCTCAAGACCTTGACGGTATTAAAAATTTACATTCTGACGATTATATTACAATTGATGCAATGCCTAAAAAGGTGTATTTAGATATTATCAAAAAAACTTGGACGAAATATTCTGACGTTAAACATCAAATGAACATCAAAAATGTTCAAATAAATGGCAATTACGCAATTGCAGAGGTTGAAGAAATTCTTACTGGTACAACTACTGAACAAATTGATGATAAGTCTGTAACTGGTGATTTAAAAAGTATTTCAAACGTTGTTTATTATTTAGAGCACACAAGAGGTTCTTGGAAGTTTGCCTCTGACTACGTTGTAGATGAACAAACAGTTTTAGCATTTGAAAAAGCTAAAGACTTGGATATTAAATTCTATGCACCAAATAGAATTTTAGCCAACAAAGATTATGTTGTAACTTTTAACGTTAAAGGTGTTCCTAGAGATTCTTTCGTTATCGCTACAATTGGTCAAGAAAAAATTATTTATCCTCACAAAAATGCAGAAGAGGTTTACAGAAAAGTTCCTCAAGACGGCATTTTAGAAAGAGTGTTTAAATCAAATAAAGATAATTTAAACGAATATGTTGTAGCAACTTATTGTGTTACAAAACCTGTTCTTACAAAGGACAAGCAAGTTGAAACACTTTTAACAGGTGTTGGTTATATTATTAACAGAGTTAATGTTGTTCCAGAAAACAAATTTATTACGGTAAAAGATAATGGCGAAAAAGAAAAGAAAAACTAGAACATCTAAAAAAACTCAAGAACAACCAATCGTTAGTAAAATGGTGTATTTGATTGTAACATTGGTATTTTTCATTGTTGCAAATATGTACTGTACAGACTTATTACTTGATGAAATGGATTTAGGTTTAACTGTTTCTAATCCTGTTTTTGCGCTTAGATATGTTCAGAATACAGGCGCTGCGTTTAGCCTTTTAGAGGAATATCCTTACGCAGTTACAATCCTTTCAGTAATTGCTTTATTGGTGGTTCTTGTTTATACCGTAAACAATTTATCAACACTTTCTATGAAGGGTGTTTTCTGGTCATCTCTATTGATGTCTGGCATATTTTGTAATTTATATGAACGCATATTTTTAGGTTATGTAAGAGATTTTATCTATTTGAATTTCGTTGAATTCCCTATTTTTAACTTCTCTGATATGGCTATAAATATTAGTGTTGTTGCTATAATAATTTTGTTATTACACAAAAATATTTTGAAGAATATCTAAAATGGAATATATAATAGACGAAAACGAAGAGCATAAAAGACTTGATAAATTTGTATCTGAAATGTTTGCAGATATTTCAAGAGAAACTGTTCAAGATGCGATAAAAAAAGGTCTTGTTCTTGTTAATGATAAGGCTAAAAAGCCTTCTTATTTTTTAAAAGAAAAAGATAAAGTAGCATTTGATAAATCAGTTTTTGAGGTTAAACCACTTGAGGCTGAAGATATAAAATTAGATATTGTTTATGAAGATGAAAATATGCTTGTTGTGAACAAGCCTTCTGGCATGTTGACTCACCCAGCTGGTAAAGAAAATTCTGGGACTCTTGTTAATGCTCTTTTAAATTATTGTCCTAAAACTTTGTCTGATATTGGTGGTGAGTTTAGAAGAGGTATTGTACATCGCTTGGATAGAAACACTTCTGGGCTTTTAATGGTCGCAAAAAACAACAAAACCCACGAATTTTTGCAAAAACAAATTAAAGAAAAAACTGCTATTAGAAAATATTATGCTGTCGTAAAAGGTGTTATTGACGAAGATAATGGCATAATTAATAAACCAATCGGAAGATGTCTTAAAAATCCTCAAAGAATGGATATTGTTGAAGGTGGAAGAGATAGTTTAACTTATTACAAGGTTTTAGAAAGATTTAAAGAAAATACGTTTGTAGAATTAGAATTGAAAACTGGTCGTACTCATCAAATAAGAGTTCACATGTCATCAATTGGACACCCCGTTTTGAACGACACTTTGTATGGTGCTGGAACTTCTAAAATTCATACGCAAGAACAAGTTTTAATGGCTTATAGTTTAACCTTTACAAAGCCTTTTTCTAATGAGATAATAAACGTACAAATTGACAAAGACGAAAAGTTAGAGAAAGTACTTAGATATTTAAGGAGTAGAAATTGAAAATTTTATTTAAAATAATGACAATATTATTGGTTGCAGTAATTGCATACCTATCTTATAGATTACAAAACAAATGGATTGCTGTTGCCGGTGTAATTGGTTTAGTCGCTGGTATTTTGTATATGCAATCTTTTGTTATGATTTTGAACGACAAACTAAAAAGCTACAAAAGACAAGTAGAAAAAATTGATATTTCTGATACAGAAAATTCATCAAAAGTAGAAGTTTTAGAACAAAAAATTGTTGTTTTAGAAAAAGCCCTAAAAAGCGCATTAGAAAACAATAATAACTAAATTTCTTGACTGGGTATTGTGTTTAATGTATCCTAGACAAAGTTAGATTAGGGAAATAAAAAAGATTTGAGGAAATAATAATGGATTTCGTAACATTAATGATAAAATTGTTAAAATCACTATCAGTAGTTGGTGGTTTTGGTGTAGGTATTATCTTATTAACAGTTGTAATAAGAGTTTTGATGTGGCCTTTGGGTGTTTCACAACAACGTTCTATGCGTATTATGCAAACACTTCAACCAAAAATGAAGGCTATTCAAGATAGATACAAAAATGACCCACAATTAATGCAAAAGAAAATGATGGATTTCTATAAGGAACACAAATTCAACCCAATGGCTGGCTGTTTTCCACTTCTTATTCAAATGCCAATTTTCATTTTGTTATACACATCATTAATGAGCCCACAATTTATTTCAATGGCTGGTGATACATCATTCTTGTTTATCAACAGACTTGATTCAACATTAAAAACAAGTGCTGGTATTTCAAATGACGGTACTATGGGCGCTGCTAAATACGATACTTTCATGTTGAATAAAACTGCTAAGGTTTATTTCAATGACGGCACTGAAATGGACGGTGTAAAAATTGAAAAACCTAATAAAGCTTTAAGTATTCAAGGAGATTTAATACCTGGAGAAAACATTGATTTCAAAATCAGCTTAGACAGTTTAGATTTGAAATTCTCTCAACTTGATAAAATTCAAAAAGCAGAAGTTAAAGTTACAAATATGCAAACTAAAGAATCAGAAGATGCTACATTTGAAAGAAAAGACGGTATCTTGATTAACTCAATGCCTTCTATTCCTGTTAAAAATAGTTTGCACTATGACGTATTATTGTTAATTGTATTGTTTGGTTTAACAATGGTATTTAGCCAAAAAGTTATGATGGCAACAAACAAAAACCAAAAAATGGATCCTGCTCAACAAGCAATGCAAAAATCAATGAATACATTCATGCCAATTATGTTGACTGCAACATTCATCTTTATCCCAATTCCGGCAGGGGTATTGTTATACTTAGTTGTTTCAAACGTATTCCAAGTTGTTCAAACAGTTGTTATTAACAAACAAATGGACAAAGAGGAAGAAGAAAAGAAACAAAAAATTGATGATGATATTGTTGCAAGAGCTAAAAAAATTGAACCGAAAGAGTAATTATAGTGTTAGTTTCAGAATTTGATTATGATTTACCAGAAGAATTGATTGCTCAAACACCAAGCAAAAAACGTGAAAATTCACGAATGATGGTGCTAAACAGAGAAGAACACAAATTCTATCATAAGCATTTTTATGACATTGTTGATTACTTAGATGATAATTGTATTTTGGTTTTGAATAATACAAAAGTTATTCCTGCAAGACTTTATGGTCATAAAGATACAGGTGCTTTTATTGAAATCTTTTTGCTTAAACAAAAAGAAGAAAAGATTTGGGAAGCTCTTGTAAAACCTTCTAAACGTATTAAAGAAGGAATGGTTATAAAGATTGCTGATTGCCTTTCTGCAAAAGCTCTTGAAAATTTAGGCGACGGTAAATGGCTTGTTGAACTTATTTATGACGGAATACTTTATGAAATTTTGGATAAGGTTGGAAACATTCCACTTCCGCCTTATATCGAACGTAAGATGACAGATGATGAACGCAAGTCATTGGATTATGACAGATATCAAACAGTTTATGCTAAGAACGAAGGTTCTGTTGCTGCGCCTACTGCGGGCTTGCATTTTACAAAAGAAATTTTAGAAAAACTTAAAAATAAAGGTGTTGAAATTGCGTATGTTAATTTGACTGTTGGTCTAGGTACATTTAGACCGGTTAAATGTGAAAATATTTTAGACCATAAAATGGATTCAGAAGAGTTTGAAATTTCACAAGAAACAGCTGATATGATTAATAACGCAAAGGCTAAAGGTAAAAAACTTGTTGCAGTTGGTACAACTTCTGTTCGTACACTTGAAACTGCTTATCAACAATTCGGTGAAATAAAGGCTTGTAAATCAGCTTCTCAATTGTTTATTTATCCACCTTATGAGTTTAAAGTTGTTGATAATTTGATTACTAATTTTCATTTACCAAAATCAACATTATTGATGTTAATTAGCGCTCTTGCGGGTAAAGATTTTGTATTCGAAGCATACAAATCTGCTATTGAAGAGAAATACCGTTTCTATTCTTATGGCGATTGTATGTATATTTGCTAATTCTTTTCGTAAAGTTTAACTCTTAAAATAGCGCACATTAGCCAGAAGACAAGTTGTACTTGTGGTCTAAAGAATACTGTGTCAACAAGTCCGTGAACCATTACACCAACAATGCTTAATACAGCCATTGATACAAGAATTACGTCATACATATTTTCAGAGTTTTTAATTAACTTGATACCTTTAGTTAACATAATTCCTAAGAAAGCTAAGAATGCGATAAGTGCGAAAATGCCACTTTCTACAGCTGTTTCAAGGTAAATGTTATAGCAACTTAGTGCATCAAAACCTGTCTTCATATATAAGCCATAGATTTCTCTAAAGTTTTGATTTCCGCAACCAATACCTAACAACCAGTTATCGCTAAACATTTTTAGTGATGATTGGTAAACGTTAAATCTGAATGAATTTGAGCTATCTTGTCTCATAATAAAGATTGATAAAAATCTTAGACGTACAGATTTAATAGCAATGATTGCTAATGCTGATAATGCGCAAAGGGCACCAGTTACTGAAATATAAATCTTTTTGTAATTTTGCCATAAGAATTTAGCAGAGATAACTGCAACACCTGCAAGAATAGCAATTAGTGCAAGGTATGAACCTCTACAACCTGTGCAAATTACTGCCCAGCTTGAAATGGCTGATAAGATAAGTGTTGTAATTCCTAATTTAAAATGTTTTTGAGTAAAGAAGTATACGCAAATTGCATATATAACTGGAATACAAACTATTAAATATCCTGCAAGAAGATTTGGATTGTAAGGTTGTAATGTTCCATAAACCCTTGTCATTACTTCTTCTGGCATTAAGTAACTTGTGTCTTGCCAAGTTAGGTTTGTATCAGTTGGTATTGAGTTTTGAAATACTGCGTAGATTGATTCAAAACTCAACATTGAACCAACTGTTAATAATATTGTGTTTAATTTATTTGAATTATTTTTTAGATATTGAACAAGTGATAAGTAAAAACCCAAATATGTTAGAGTTTTTAAAAATCCTTTCAAACTCAAGTGAAACAATGTAGAACCGGCTAAACTTATTACTACAAATAAAAAGTATACAAGTAAAGCTATATCAAGTGGTGTTGTTTCAATATTTTCGCCTTTTTTAACAAAGATTTTTACCACTGTCAAAAAGATTACGATAAGAGCCAAAAAGCCGATTGTATCTGTTGAACAAAACAATGTTGAAATTAGTGAAAATAGGATAAATAATAAGATAATATTATCCAACTGCTTTAAAATAAAGCTATTTTCACATAAATATGCACATTTTTCTTGAGTAATAGAAAATATTTTGCTAAACATTTACTTACTTGTCTGCCCCTTATTTGACCTTTTATTGTTCAATCCTAAGTTATACTGTCAGGTGTTTTCTTAACGTTATCTTTTGTTTCGTTTTGAGAATTTTCGTTGATGATTTGAACATCAGAGATAACACCGTTAAATCTGTAATTTTTACCTTCAATTGTTACAGGAATACCGATTTTGATTTTGTTACCACCAACAACAGCGCCGTCTTTAGTGATTTTTGCAGTATCTGCAACTGTAACTAATACGTCGAATGAAGCTGCTTGTGATACATCAGGTAATACTGTGAATTGTTCTTTACCTCTAGCATTTGGTAAAATTACTTTTTTTGTATCTGCTACAACGTCAATAATATCTAAATCGCTGTATGGTACATTTCTAATAGTTAAGAAAGTTTTTTCACCTTTCTTCATTGGTAATTCTTGGCTAGTGATTGTAACACCTCTTAGAAAGATTTGGAAACCGATTTTAGAAGTTGCTTCAATTTGCTTGCCGGCAGTTTGTCTAACGTGAGTGAAAGTCAAAAAGCCAACAACTAGTGCAATTAAAACACCAGCTAAAATAATCCAATCTACAGGTTTTATTTCTTTTAATTTTGCTATCATATTTCGCTCCTTTTTAATTTTTTACTTAATACAGAGTTCTTTTTCTTTCTTTTCCACCATTTCCAATAGCTCGTCAATGGTAGTTGTTGCACAACCAAATTGTTTGATTACGATACTAGCTGCAATGTTACCGATTACAGCAGCATAAACTGGTTCAGCACCGATACTCAAAGCCATTGTGTAAATAGCTGTTACAGTATCTCCAGCACCTGTTACATCAAATACGTGAGATTTGTTGAATACAGGAATTTCTGTAACCTTGTAATCTGGTTCGATAACCATCATTCCTCTATCACCGCAAGTGATTAGGATTGATTTTGGTTTTATCATGTTTTGTAAGATTGTACCAGCTTTTTCAAAATCTTCTTTTGTATTTAAGTTAAAACCTAAGAATTTTTGTGTGTCTGGTAAATTTGGTGTAAGTGATGTTACGTTTTTGTATTTATCAAAATTCTTTTGGATATCAGCAACAATCACTTTGTTATGTTTATTTGCAAGTTCAACTGCTCTATCAATAATTTTTTGTGTAAGAACACCGATATGGTAATCTGAAAGAATTATTGCATCGTGTAATGGAATAGCTTTTTCCATTTGTGCAATAACTTTGTCTTCTGTTTCTTTAGAAATTGGAGCTGATGTTTGTCTATCAATTCTAACAATTTGTTGAGTAACAGATTGTGAGCATGAACCAGAAATACGAGTTTTTGTAGTAGTTTTTCTAGTTGCATCATAAACTAAATATTGAGTATCAATATTTGCGTTTTTGAAAGCTTCTTTAAGTTGGTCAGCTTGGTAATCTTCCCCTAAAACACCAATAACAGAAACTTTGCCAGAGTTAATTGCAGATGCGTTGTGTGCTGCGTTTGAAGCTGCACCTAAAAGTTCTTTTGTTTCTGTGTGTAAAAGAATTAGAACTGGAGCTTCTCTAGAAATTCTTTCTGTGTCTCCATAAACCATTTCGTCCATAGCTAAATCGCCAATGATTAAAACTTTAGTGTTTTTTAAATCCTTTATATAACCGATTAACTTGTCTTTATTGATGTTCATAGTTGATTAATCCTTTAATATAATATATAATTATTTTAGCATAAATAAATTTTTTGAGGCAAAATTGGAAGAAAATAACTTAGAACAAGATGAAAATATTTTAGACGAAAATCAGCCAAAACCTGTTGATAGTGTTGATGAAGACGAAGATGAAGACGATATTGAGTTTGATGACAATATCGACATCGAAGCTTTAACTCAACAATTACAACAACACGTTGATATCGGCGATGTTTCAAATCTTTCTAACGAAGATTTTAACAACAGTGCTGATATTCAAGTTGCACCTCCAACTGATGCTGATTTACAAGTCGTAAATCCGTCTCCTTCTGAAATTCAGCCAGCTCAAAATAAAAAAGCTTCTGTTTTTGATGAATTTCCAAAAAGTGAATGTAAAAAATATGTAATTTATATTACTCCAAACAATATTGATTACGTTGATAGTTTATCAATTGACGATAGAACAGAATTAATAAATAATGTAATTTATGAAAGTCATAATTCAGATATCAAAAATAAACAACTAAAAGAACGTCAAAGATATTTGAAACATTTGATTGTTGTTTGTATCACTGTAATTATTTCTTTCCCAATCCTATTTTTTGCTGTAAATAAATCATTACAGGCTTCTATCAGCAATTATCAACAATCTCAACAAAACTTCCAAAAACTTTATAAAGAAAAAGGTAAAATTACAACTTACCAAAAAATGGATTTACAAGACTAAAAATTTAATTTTAATTGTTGTATTTTTTTTTTTAGAATAGTAGAATATTTCTAGAACGTATTAATGCGTTGAGCATACGTTTGAGTACTATCTTACTAAAACTAAATGGAGAATATTTTAATGATTAAATTAAATTACCTTAATGTTGACAAAAATGTTATCGGCAAAGAACACGGTTTAGAAGTTGAAAAAGAATTTGCAAAACACAAAGACAAAATTGCTCAAATTATTACAGATTTAAACAAAAGAAAAGATAAACCAGGACAATGGCTTCAATGGATGAACTTAGGTTACAATGAAGAAACTGTTTGGTATGTTAAAGAATTTGCTGCAATGGTAAGAGGTAGATTTGATAACGTTTTAGTTTTAGGTATTGGTGGTTCTGCTTTAGGTGGTATCGCTGTTTCAGAAGCTTTACTTAAACCATACTGGAACTTATTAACTCCAGAACAAAGAGACAATTATCCAAGATTATTCTTCTTAGATAACATCGACCCAGACCAAATCACTGGTTTGTTAAATACAATCGATTTAAAAAGAACTTTAGTTAACGTAATTACAAAATCAGGTTCTACAGCAGAAACAATGTCTCAATATATGATTGTTAAAGACATTATGGAAAGAGAACTTGGTGATGAATACAGAAAGAATATCGTAGCAACAACAGATAAAAAAGTTGGTGTTTTAAGACAATTAGCTGACCAAGAAGGTTACAAAACATTCGTAGTTCCAGATGATGTAGGTGGTAGATTCTCAGTATTCTCAGCTGTAGGTCTTTTACCTTTAGCATTAGTTGGTATCGATATTGATGAAATTATGAACGGTATTAAGGATATGGATTTAGCATTGAAAAATACTAACATCTCTGAAAATATCGCAGCTCAAAATGCTTTAATTCACTACTTAATGGATACGAAGAAAAACAAAAGATTATCAGTTATGATGCCATATTCAAGCAGATTGAAATATGTTTCTGATTGGTATGTTCAATTATGGGCAGAATCTTTAGGTAAACAAGTTGATAACAAAGGTAAAGAAGTTCACGTTGGCCCTACTCCAATCAAAGCTTTAGGTGCAACTGACCAACACTCTCAAATTCAACTTTACAACGAAGGTCCAAACGATAAAGTTATTTCATTCATCAGAGTTGAAGAATTTGATAACGAATTAGAAATTCCAAAAATCTTTGATTATACAGGAATTGGTTACTTGGGCGGTAAAACTATTAACCAATTAATCAATGCTGAAGCTGATTCTACAAGAGTTGCTTTATCAGATTACAAACGTCCAACAATAACAATTTCAATTCCAAAGGTTGATGCTTATAACGTAGCACAATTGTTATATATGTTAGAAGTTCAAACTGCAATTGCTGGTGAATTATACAACATTAATACATTCAACCAACCAGGTGTTGAACAAGCTAAAAATTATACATACGCATTAATGGGTAGAGCAGGCTATGAAGAATCTGCAAAAACTCTAAACGAAAAAATGGCTACTGTATAGTTTATAGCAGTTAAATTTAAAAATACAAAATGCCACATTTATATTTTTAAAATGTGGCATTTTTATCGGAAACATTTTTTATATTAATACGTCAAAATAAATGAAAAGGTAATCAGATGAGCGAAATTTTAGAATTTGATACAGTAATATTAGGTGGTGGACCTGCAGGATTGGCAGCAGGTATTTATGCCGCAAGAGCGACTGGTAACATTGCTATTGTTGATGTAAGTATGTTTGGTGGTCAGCCTTCTAATTATTTAGAACTTGAAAATTATCCAGCATTCCCTCTTGTTGGAGGCTATGATTTAATGGAAAAAATGGAAGAGCATGCTGATAAGTTTGGCGTAAATAAATTTCCAATGGAAGAAATTCAAAAAATTGATTTAGTTTCTAATCCAAAGGTTATTGAAACATTAACTCATACGTTCAAAGCAAAATCAGTTATCATTGCAACTGGTGCGCAACCTAAAAAACTTGGTGTAAAAGGTGAAAAAGAATTTTTAGGTCGAGGTGTTAGCTATTGTGCTATTTGCGACGGTGCATTTTACAGAGAAAAAACTGTAGCTGTTGTTGGTGGTGGAAATGCGGCTTTAGAAGAAGCTATGTATTTAACTAAGTTTGCGGATAAAGTTTATGTAATTCACCGTAGAAACGAATTTAGAGCGGATAAAATTGTTCAAAATTTAGCATTCAAAAATGAAAAATTAGAATTTGTTTATGACACAGTTGTAAATGAAATTAATGGTGAAGATACTGTGAAATCACTTGTTATCGAAAATGTAAAAACTCATGAGGTTTCAACTTTAAATGTTGACGGTATTTTCCCATATATCGGATTTTTACCAAATACAGATTTAATCAACGGACAAGTTGAACAAGATTCAAACGGTTTTATTGTTACAGATGAAACAATGAAAACTTCTGTAGACGGAGTATTTGCTGCGGGTGATGTTAGAACAACTCCATTAAGACAAGTTATCACTGCAACATCAGACGGTGCTGTGGCTGCCGTTTATGCAGGTAGATACGTTGAATCTCTTGCTAATGCTCCTGTTGCATAAAATATAATTAGTACAATCTTATGTAATTCCAGTAACTTCTCAAAACTTTTTTAAGATAGTTTTGTGTTTCTGGATATGGAACTTGTTCTAAAAAGTCGTTGTCGCATTCGTAGTTCAAATAATCTTTCCACTTGTTAACGGCATTAAATCCGCCATTGTATGCAAGAATTACGAAGAAGTCATTGTGGTTAAGCATATTTTTTAAATATGCGTAGTACAAATTACCAATTCTTAAATTGTCATTTGGTTTGTCCAAATCAAAATAACCAATGCCGTTTCTGTTAGCGATATCATTTGCTGTTTCTGGCATAAGTTGCATTAAGCCTTTTGCTCCTACTGAACTTCTTGCAGTTGGGTTAAAGTAACTTTCTTCTCTAACAAGTGAAAGTATTATCACAGGGTTGTTTTCTCCTGCGTATTTTTTGATTTCTTTATAGTAATGAATTGGATAAACTAGCCTCCAACGTAAATCTTTAACCGGTGGCTTTTCTTTTAATTCTGCCATTGCATCTCTTGCAAGTACTGCAGATTTTGAATAATCACCTTTTTGATATTCAAGCCAACTTTGGATAAATTTATCTTTTTCACAAATGTCTTGTAGTAATGAATAATCCTCTAACATCGCTAATTTTACTATCATGTCGTTTTTAGCATTCATTTTATAAGGGAACATTACTTTCTTTTCTGTTAAATCGTTTTTGATTATGCCTTGTTCAACATGTTTTGATTTTAAATATGCTTGGAAAGCATAATAATCGTCAGGATATTCTTTTATAATTTTATCGTAATAATCTTGTGCAACGTTATAATATTTAAGCTTTTCGTTGATTTTTGCAAGCCAGAACATCACGGCTGGAGTTGAATTTGTGTTTGGATAATTTTTTAAATGTTCTTCACCCAAAGTCTTTGCATACAAATTATTACCTTTTTTCATTGCATCATAGAAAATGTTATATAGAGATTCTGCTGCAAATTGTCCTTCAGGGTATTTGCTATAAATCTTTTTATAACAATCAACTTGCTTTGATGATTCTGTATTTTTACAGCTCAAATACATTATATAATCGTAACCGTTGGCATTAAGATTAAGTGTTGATAATGTATCTACTGCAACTTTTTTGTTGCTAGAAGAAGCTAAATACAAATCAATTGCTCTATATACATCTTTTTCTTCTACATTGTATGAATACTCTCTAATACCTCTTTCTGTTATGGCTTTTACTTTTGAATAATTATGCAATTCAAAATCATTCTTTGCAACATCTACCCAAGTTCGAGGAATATTAGTTTTGTCAAAATATGTTGATGCAGTTTTGTTGTCAAAGAGTGCCATATAAGATTTACCAATCAAATACGCATCGTCTTTAGATATTTTTTTCTTTTGAAGTTCTTCAATTCTATTTATGCAATTTTGTGCATAACGACCACCAGCTGCATTATCAAGATATTGTCTGAAGTGGCTTAAAGCTTTTTCTTCTGTAAAAATTTTACGTGTATGATTTTTCAATTCTTTTGATTTTTTGTATTCAATCATACCCAGATAATATTCACTTGCTACGGCATATTCCGTATCAGAATATTTATTCGTAATCTCTTTAAATCCTTTTTTAGCTTTATTATATTTGCCTATTTCATAAGCTAATCGTGCAGAATTATATTTTGCTTTACTTGTTAACTGAAAATTAGGATATCTTTTAGTTAAGAATGAGTATTGTAAAATTGCTCTTTGAAAATGTCCTGATTCTTCTAAACATCTTGCTTGTCTGTACATTGCAGCCGGTTTTAGTGAAGATAGTGAAGAAACTTTCCCAAATTCTCTATAAGCTTTTTCATACTTATTATCTTTATAATCGGCAAGAGCAGAACTATAAATATTCATACTTTTTTTCAAAGCTAATTTTGAGTTGAATGTCGTTATGGCTATCAATCCGATTATAGATAATATTAGAATTATTATTAATGTTGTTTTTTGACTTAAATTCATACTTCTTCTACTACTACTCTTGTTTTTTACAATTTCTTGTAATGTTTTTTGCACTCAGTTTTTTATAATAGGTTTATGGTTAAAAAGTTTGTGTCTAATCCAATTGTAAAACCTAAAAAGAAGGTGGTTATAAAATTTTATATTATTTCTTCTACTGTGAAGGTTTTAAAATCGTAGATTATAAATCTTCAACATTGTCTATTGTTGGAGTTTTTCTGAATTCTGGATAGTCTTTTTCCTCTTTCATTCTCAAAGAAGAATCTTCTAAATTTATAACTTGGCATTGTTCAAGCTTTGAAGGCTCTTCTTTTACTTGTTTGAAATACACGTCGTATTTTACAGATTCGTCTTCTTTTTCTAACTCCGCAAGTCCGTGTTTATCCTTTTGTCCAAAATTATCAGGATTTTTTATTTCTAATTTATCATAGTAAACTTCTGTGCTCTTAGCATCTATATCCATGTTGATACCGATGTAAGAACCTTGACGAACCGCATCCCAACCAAGCGCCAAGTTGAAATCGTCTGGGCCTAAGTTAATGATAAATTTACTTTCTTGTAAAATTCTTTTATCTGGAGCATCGTCAGAAAGGTTAGCAGAACCATACCAAGATAATTTTACTAATCTATGAATTTTGACTGCTTCTCTTAAATATACGTTGAATTTACCGTATCTGTAGGCATCAAATAATGGAATAGGAGTGTCATCTTTGTAAGCTGAAGCGAAGAAACCAATGTCTTGAGACCAGTATTTCATTTGAGTTCTCAACATTGGACCAATTCTTCCGATGAATTGTGTATCACCTGTTCCGTATACTGCTGCAGAACCTTGTGCATACAAATATAAATTAGCGAAGAATAACTTTTCTGGATTTTCATAATGGTGCAATGTTTGGTATGCATTCAACATATATCTGAAACGCATTGTTCCAATATTGTTACTTTCAAGTTGATTATGGTCTTTATCAAAGAAGCTTTTGTTAAAGTTATCGTAAGTTTCTTTTTCTCCATCATCTTGAATGTAACCAGCAGATACCATTTGTTCAAAATGTAAGTGTCTATCTTTGCCCATAAAGTTTGTAATATTATTTCTTTTTTCGTAGTTCAAATCTGCCATATATCTAGACCAACCTTGACCTAGCCAACCGTTTTCTATATATGCGTGAGAACCATAATTCAAGTATAAGTTTTTATCTAATTCTTGACGACCTTTAACAAACCAAAAATCGTTTGCAGAACCGTATGCTGCCTCAGTTGTGTTTGTAGAACTTCTAAATCTACCGTACACACCTAAACCTAGTTTACTAGAATAGTTTAACATTGGTGCAACTTTTAATATAGAACTTTTTGGCATTTCAATAACCCAGCCAGGTCCGATGTACATACCTAATTTAGGTTTTGAACCAAGCTCTAGAAAATTACCGTCAGCATAGTCTTGACCTTTGTTTTGATACATTGTCATTGATGGAAGTTTTAAAATTCTTTTACCGTTTTTGTAAACTTCTATCTTTTTCATTGTTATTTTATCTAAATTTTCTTTGGAATCTAAAATGATATGATTTGATTTAATTACAAATTTGCTGTTGTGGAATAAATCTTCATACGTGTATTTGTCTTCATTTCTCCATTGAGTGTTAAAATCATAGTCAACACCAGAACGAAGTTTAATATTAAAAGGTTTTGCAACGGTTAAATGACCGTTTTCTTGGATTGTTCTATCTCCCAGCATAATGCCACGTTCTGCAACAGTTTCTATTGCATAACCAGAAGATTTCAGATTATCAAGAAAACCGATTTCTTCATTTAAATCAATTTGCATGTAATCGCCAGTAATCTCGTCTTCGCCCTTATAAAGAATTACATTACCTTTCATTTTTACAAGGTTTTCTTTTTGGTTATAAACCATTTCGTCTGCCACTGCGTGAACATGTTTGTCTGGGAAAATTAATTTTGCGCCACCTCTAGCTTGAATTTCTTTTTTATCTGTTAAAAATTCCATTTCTTTACATTCAAGAAGAAGTTTATTTTGTTCTATTTCTTCTAGTTCAACTTCATTAACTTCTCCGTCTAAAGGTGTACCGTTTTTCTTAGCTTCTTTTTTTGCTTTTCTATCCATAAGAGCTTTTTTTGTTTTTAATCTTAACAATTGGATAGGTTTTATAGAGTTCCCTTTTGAATGATAGAAACCTGTATCAAATTCTTCTGTGTATCTTTTTTCATATCTAGACTCTTCTCTTTTTTGTTCTCTTTCTGCATCTAATTCAGCTTCAGTTTTTGCGGGGATAAAATATTGCTGATTTAGTTGCTGATTCATTTGATTAAAAGAGGGTGGTGCAGACATGAACGAATCTGTTGTTTCTTGTATGGCAGAAGCAACTTGAGAATTTAAAAGTATTAATGCTAATAGTAATATTATCTTTTTCATTTTGTATTTATATTCCTTAGATGTAATTTAATGGATTTCTAGGTTTACCATTTACACGAACCTCAAAGTGTACGTGAGGACCTGTAGAGTAACCTGTTGTACCTTCAAGACCAATTACTTGACCTTTAGTTACATAAGCACCATTGCTAACTTTGATTTGATCCATGTGAGCATAAAGTGTAGTAGTTGGAGAACCATTGATGTTACCGTGATCAATGATTACAACCTTACCGTATCCGCCGTACCAACCTGTGTAAATAACTTTACCAGAGTTAGATGCGTGAATGCTACCTCTATATGGACCTCCAATATCAACACCAGAGTGGAAAGTTCTGCTGTTAAAGATTGGGTGAGTTCTGTAACCGAATGGAGATGTAATTCTACCAGAAATCGGTTTGATAAATCCTGATACAACCTTAACAGGTTGATTTTTTTCTTTTGCGGTACTTCTACTAATCATTGTACCGATACTTTCAGACTGTCTAGCTAACTCTTTTTCAGCCTTTTCATAAGCAACCCTATCCGTTCTTAATTTGTTAATCATGTTTTCGTTTCTAGAAATAGAACGTTGAATGTATGCTTGTTGTTGGTTGATTTGTCGAATAGAACTTGCTAAGATTTTTCTTTTTTCTTCGATATTGTATTTCAAATATGCGATTTCTTTAGCTTTGGCTCTTGCTTGAACCATGTTTTGATAATCGTGTTTTAAAATAATGTTTGAATAATAAATTCTATCCAAGAAATCGTTGAAGTTGTTGGCTTCAAGAAGAAGAACTACGACACCTTTTCTTTGAGTTTTGTAGATTTGTCTAATACGATTTTTTAATTGATAATCAAGAGAATTGTATTCTCTTAAAGCATTTGATAGTTGGGTTTCTAGGGCATCAAGTTCACCTTTTGTAGAAGAGTATTTTTGTTGCGAATAATTCAAATCAGCCTTTGTTGTTTCAAGTTTCTGCTGGTTTTTATAAAGTTTATTCGATTCTACTCTTTCTAAAACTTTTAATCTATTAATCTTTCTTCTAGCTTCTTCTTTAGATTTTACTTTAGGTTTTGCAACAGCAACTGACGCTGTTAGCGAAAATACTACAACGAATACGAAAATATTCTTAAATATGTTATATAAATTAAGCTTTTTCACGTTTTCCCTATTGTAATATTAGAGGGAGTAAAAGAAGCCCTACAGTCCAACTTACGAAAGTTACTGCAATAATTCCGATGATTATTTTTTGGTGTCTTCTAAAAAATTCCATTTTATCCCCCTATTTAGTAATATTTTATTATCAATATGATTTATTTACAATTGTTTTGATACGATTTGCAAAAAAAGTTAAAATCGTTTAATATAACTTTATGAAATATCAATTTTTAAACTTTTTTTTGGAGAAAAAAGACTTACTTAAACAAAATTCTGAAACAATAGATCCCTTTTTGCTTGAGAATAACAAAGAAAATCTAGAAAATATTTACGATTTCTATGGCAGTGAAACACCTATTCTTTTTGTCAATGGTTTTATGGGTACTGGCAAAAAGGCGGTTGTAAATTATTCTCTTAATTTCTTATCAAAAGAGTCTATTGTCCTTTGGTATAATTGTTTTGAAACAACTATTTTAGATGATATTTTATTATGCTTTTTTAATGAGTTTAAAAAGTTGCAAACTCAAGGTATAATTTCTGGTTTAAAAATTAAGACAGAAAACTTTACTGCAAAGATTAATGCGTATTTTACGTCTATCGAAAAACCTTTTGTAATTGTATTAAACTCGTATGATTCAATTCAAAAAGAAAACTTACAAGAAATTGTTGATTTTATTAATCACATAATAGGTTTTGAAAAGGTTAAAGTTGTTATTGTTTCAAGAACTCTTGATAGAAAATCTTTCCCAGACGAAGATAAATATGAAAGAATGAATTTGTCTGCTTTAGATAAAAGTTTATTTGAAAAGTTCTTAAAACAAAGAAAAATTTCTTTTAATTCATCTCAAATAGATGATTTGTATAAACACACAAGAGGTTATTATTTTTATACTTGTTTAACTGCCAGTATTTTGAAATATAAAAATCTTGAAATAAAAGATTTTATGGAAAACTTTAAACTAAGTTTTTTGAGTTATAACAAGTATTTAGAAAAAGAAATTTTAGATATTATCCCCGCAATTTCTGTACAATTTTTCTGGTTTTTGTGTTTAATGCGTCATGGTGTTACAACTCAAATCTTAAAACAATTACATTATTACAATGAAGAAAATATTCAGTTCTTAACCGATAATCAATTGATTATTCAAAACAATGGTCTAATTTTTGTTCACGATTATTTCAGGGAACAAATGGATATTTCAATTCCAGAAAATGTTGCACAAAAATTACACAAGTTTATTATTGATTTCTACGAAGGTCAATTACCGCTAAAACCTTTAGAAAGAGGTGTGTTGCTTTCTCGTCAAACAATTAGAAACGAGATTGAATATCATACTTTATTCTTGCCTAAAAAAGTTGGCGAAATAAATACAAACGCATACAAGGCAATGGCTAAAGGTTTGGAATTTGATTTGAGCCGTATTAAACAAGGTAAAGACAATCAACAGCAACAACAAATTGATATCAAGGAAAATCAACAAAATCCTCAACAGGTTTATCCAAGACAACAAGAGAAACGACCTGATTACATTTCGACTGTTAGTCCAAATGTTTCAAATGTTGATATAAACTTGAATGATTTACCATTTAAACTTACTGAAGATGAATTGAAGATGTTGAATAATACATCTCCAAGTAAAAATGTTTCTGAAAGAATGCAATCTTCAATCAATTTTGATATAAGAAGAGACGGTGAAGGAACTCCGCAAGTTCAAGAAGAACCTCAAGTTCAATCAAGAGAAAATCTTTCTTATTATTTGAATATGGCAAATGAAGAGGCTTCTCAATATAACTTTAAGCTTGCTTGTGAATTGTATAAAAAAGCTTTGACGTTTACTAATGACGAAAATTATCACAATGAATTGTCATTGATTTATACAAAGATAGCTCATGCATATCATAAATTGAACGAAATTGATAATTCATTGCATTACTACAATTTGGCAAAAGATTTCTACAGTCAAGCTGGTGAAATTGTAAAAGAAAATTATATCAAATTGAACATAGCGAATGTTTACTATGAAACATACAAATTTGATTTAGCGAAAAATATCTTGCTAGAAATTATCTCAGTAAACGAAAACCCACATATTTTGACAACAAAAGCATATATTGCGTTGGCAAATATAGAAGACGGTCTATCAAATGCAAATGCAGCTTTTGATTATTATAAAAAAGCTCTTGAGTTGTCTAATACAACAATGGACGTTGAAACCTTGTCTGAATTGTACTTTAAGTATGCGTTGTGTTCAGATGATAAAAACGATATAGCAACAGCAATTGAGTATTATGAAAAATGTATTAACATTAACAAAGATCCAAAAGTTAATAAATTCTTGTCTTCTGCATACTCAAATATTGCGACATTGTATTTAGAAAAACGTGATAATGCTATTGCGGTTAAGAATTTCTTACAAGCATATCAAATTGACGAAGCTAATAGCAATTACGACGGAATTTATTTCTCAGCTACAAAATTGGCTCAAATTATGCAAAGAAAATTGCCTGATAAAGCAATCTTCTACTTTAAAAAGGCAAAACAATGTGCTGAAAAATTAAACGATATTTTCTATATGGCATCTTCACTATTGGCTTTGGGTGATTTTTATTATGGTCAAAAACAAGATGCGCTTGCTTTAGAAGAATATTTTACAGCATTAGATTTAGTTAAAAATGATTTTTCAAAAGACAATATTGCAAAAATCGAAATGAGAATTAACGATATTAAATTTAGAATAGGTGCGGAGAAATTCGCAGTGATACAAAATGAATACAGAATTAGAAAAGCTAGAGAAGCTCAAGAAGAACAACAATCTAAAGAAATTTAGTGAAGTTTTTCTTGAAAAAAATAAAGTCATAAATTTGATAAGCAAAAATGATGAAAAGGTTTTGTTTGAAAAACACATTTTTGATAGCTTGAGTATTGAAAAATTTTTTGAGAAATATAACATTAAATATGCTGGCATGAGCATGCTTGATATTGGTACTGGTGGAGGTTTTCCTTCTGTCCCTGTTGCAATTTACTATCCAGAGATTAACGTTATTGGGCTTGATAGCATTGCAAAGAAAATTCGTGCAATTGAAGATTTTAAAAATGATTTAAAACTTGATAATTTAACTTTAATAAACGATAGAGCAGAAAATTTAAAAACGAAGTATGATATCGTTGTGAGTCGTGCAGTTTCAAGATTGGACAAGGTTGTTGAATATGCTATGCCTTTATTGAAGGACGGTGGATATTTCGTTTGTTATAAATCAAAACAAGTTTTTGACGAAATAAGAGAGGCAAAAGAAGCTATATTCAAGAAAAAAGCTGAATTATTAGAGGTTATTGAATACAAATTGCCTTTAGAAGAAAATTTTGAAAGATTTTTAGTTGTAATAAAGAAAAAGTCTTCGTAAAGAAGACTTTTTTTAAGATAAAGTGGGTATTTGGATTAGGTTAGGGTAATAAACTTATTATTTTCCGATATCAACAGCTTTAAGAGCCATTGCTTTAGAAATGTTTAAAACTGCAAGGTTAGCTTCGTAAGCTCTTTGAGCAAGCATTGCATCAGCTATGTCAACCATTGGGTTTACGTTTGATGCTCTGATGTAACCGTTTTCATCAGCATCAGGGTGTCCAGGTTTGTAAATTTTTTCACCTAAAGTAGGATCTTCCATGATACCAGTGAAGCTAACTCCACCTTGAAGAGTTCCGTTTGCTGACATAAAGCTGTCATTCATTGAACTCAAGATACCTGCGAAAGAAACACCGCCTTCATTGGCATTTAACATAGGGATTTTTCTAACATAGTTTGGTGTGTCAACGTTTGCTACGTTCTTTGCGTGAATGTCTAATCTTC
>CAVCIU010000002.1:0-95647 GCA_963602355.1 Methanobacteriaceae archaeon | reverse complement strand
TAGTAAGTTCGTGTTCAAGAGTGTTTTTACCAAGTTCAACGTGGTCTTCACGTTTGTTCTTCTTGAACCATTGTCTAATTTTTGAAGAAGCTGCTTTTGTAACGACAAAGTTTAACCAATCCAAACGAGGAGCGGCTTGTTTGGAAGTTAAAATTTCGCAGATATCACCGTTTTTAAGTTTTGAATCAAGTTGAACAATTCTACCATTGACTAGTGCACCGACTGTTCTGTGTCCGACATCAGAGTGAATACGGTACGCAAAGTCAACAGGAGTCGCTTTTACTGGTAAATCGAATACATCACCGTTTGGTGTAAATACGAAAACTTGGTCGGAGAAAATATCAAATTTTACCTGATTTACATAATCCTCTGCATCTCTAGCATTTTTGTCGTATTCAACCATTTTACGCATCCAAGAGAATTGCATATCAGTTGAATTGTTAGCTTTTTGTGAACCTTTTTCTTTATATCTCCAGTGAGCAGCAACCCCGTATTCTGCAATTTCGTGCATTTTCCAAGTTCTGATTTGAACTTCAAGAGGTTTTGAACGAGGTCCAATTACTGATGTGTGCAATGATTGGTATAAGTTACCTTTTGGCATTGCGATATAGTCTTTAAATCTTCCTGGGATAGGTTTAAATTGTGAGTGGATTAAACCTAAAACCTCATAACATTCTTTTTCTGTATCTACAATTACACGAACAGCAGTGATGTCGTACAAATCGTGGAATGCGATATTTAAACGTTTCATCTTGCTGTAAATACTGTAATAGTGTTTTGCACGACCTGTGATTTGTGCTTTTATACCGCTTTTTTCAACATCGGCAGAAATTTTATCAATTAAAAGTTGTACTGTATCTTCTCTTTCTGCTTTTGTTTGAGATACAAGGTGTGCAATTTCGTAATACTTGTCTGGTTCTAAATATCTTAGTGATAAATCTTCAAGTTCTGCTTTTAATTTACCAATCCCTAAGCGGTTTGCAAGAGGTGCAAAGATATCTAGAGTTTCTTGAGCAATTCTTTTTTGTTTTTGCGGAGCCATAAAGTTAAGAGTTCTCATATTATGCAATCTATCTGCAAGTTTTAGGAAGATTACTCTTATGTCTTTTGCCATTGCAATAAACATTCTTCTAAAGTTTTCGGCTTGACGTTCTTCTTTAGATTTGAATTGATATTTGCTTAATTTTGTAACACCTTGAACAAGACTCAATACATCTTCGCCAAACATTTCTTTAACTTGTTCAGGAGTTGTGTCAGTGTCTTCAATAACATCGTGAAGAAGTGCAGCGATAAGAGTGTGGGTATCGGCTTTTAAACCCAAAAGAATTTTTAAAACTTCTACAGGGTGAATGATATAAGGTTCACCAGAGACTCTAAATTGACCACCGTGAACTTTCTTTGCAAATTCAAAGGCTTCTTCGATTTTTGCAATATCTTCTTCTGAACGGTGTTGTTCAATTAATGTTTCTTTTACAGGTTTAAATAAATCTTCATCTGTCATGGTATAATTATTTTACTCGTATTAATCAATTTTTACAAGAGGTTTACATTAATTTTGGAATTAAAAGTTAAGTTAAAAATATCTCCAAATGCTTCAAAAAATGAGATTATAAAAACTGAAACAGAGGTTAAGATAAAACTTACAGCTCAACCAATTGAGGGTAAGGCTAATAAATGTTTGGTAGAATTTTTGTCAAAGCAGTTTAAGGTTGCAAAGTCTAATATTGAGATTTTAAAGGGTGAAACCGGTAGAGAAAAGACTCTTTTATTTAAAAATATAGATGAAGAAAAATGTGAGTTGATAAAATCAATCATTAGTTTGTAGTATTGTTAAGCAAATTTTAATTGAAATACTAAAGTTTTTAGAAAAATTGCCGTATGTAAACATGAACAAATATACATTTACTTAATTAGAAGGCGGTTTTATGGTTGAACACAAGCGTTGGTATGACAACGACCCCACAGTTAGTTTAATGGTTAGTATGCTTGAAAAAGTTGAAGAAAAAATCCAACTTGATTGCGCAAAATTAATCATCAAGAAGGCAAAAGGTTACGGAATTAGAATTTCTGACGACGATTTAGAAGAAACTGTTAAAAACTTCTTTAGACGTTGGTATGACAAAAACAGAGTTCTACAAGAAGCATTTGAGTATTTGAAACGTGCACCATTTGATTTTCAAAAAGGTATTGCGTTTAGTGTAATTGAAAGATTACAAGAACTTGAAGAAAAATCTAAACCTGTAAGACTAGAAATAAATTCTGATTTCGCTTAAAATAAACATGTAAATTTAAGCAAGGAATTTTATGGAACATCAAAAACGTTGGTATGATATTGATCCTACGGTTAGTCTAGCGGTTAATTTAATTAAAAATTCAACCGAAGATGTTCAATTGAAATGCGCAGATTATATTATTACGAAGGCAAAAGCTTTCGGAGTAAGAAATGAAGAGAATGTCTTAGCGGAGGCTTTTACATACATTCTTAGACGTTGGTACGACAAAGAACAACGTGTAGCTGAATCTTTTCAATACTTACGTTCTGCACCGTTAGATTTTCAACGTGAAATCGCCCTTGAAATAGTTAATTTCCTTCAATATTCTGGTTAATTATTTTTATTTTTGTTGTTGTAAATGTTTATCAAGCTTAGTGTAAACATGATTAACACAAGTGCACAGATGTATACTAGATAGTGCTTGATAGAACCTACAGAATATGAAGCGATAGCGCCACCAACGATTGCAACTGAAGTTAAGATTGCAACTGTGTTCTTTTGTGAGAAACCAGCTTTTAATAATTTGTGGTGAATATGTTCTGCATCAGCTACGAAAGGTGATTTACCTTTCATAATTCTACGTAAGCTTGAGAAAGTTATGTCCATAATTGGAACAACTAGGATTACGAATGGCAATAATATTGCTAACGTTGCAGTTTTCATAACCCCTGCGATAGATAAAGTTGCAAGTAAGAACCCAGAGAATAATGCTCCGCCGTCTCCCATAAAAATTTTTGCAGGGTTGTAGTTGTAAGTTAAGAATGCCAAAGTTGAACCAGCTAAGATAAAGGCAACAAGTGCGCTGATTGGGTTTGCTGGAACCATTGATACCGCAATAATACCAAGTGTAATTGAGTTAACTGAAATTACTGAACCAGCTAAACCGTCTACACCGTCAATGAAGTTTATGGCATTACTGATACCTACAATCCAAAGGATTGTGATTGGATAAGATAATAATCCTAATTCAAAAACACCTCCGAATGGATTGAAGATTACGTCAATTTTTACACCTAATAAATATACTAATGTTGCGATTGCAATTTGAATGAATAATTTGAATTTTGCGTTTAGGTTGTAAACGTCATCAACAAGCCCTAATAAGAACATTAGAGAACCACCAAGAAGAATACCTGATAGCAAACTTCCGTATGGATAATAACTCAAGAATACTAATAATAGGAATGTAAGCATTGTGCTAGACCAAATTGCTACACCACCAAGTCTTGAGATTGGCACTTTGTGTATTTTTCTTTCGTTTGGAACGTCAACTAAGCCTTCTTTTTTTGAGAAAGCGATAACTGACGGAACGATGAATACACCTAATATATATGATATAACTGCACCAATGATTTGTGCTTGTGATAACTTGATTAAAATAATTATTCTCCTTATATAAAGTCTAGTATAATGGATATTTAGCTAACAATTTTAAAGAACGAGCTTTAAGATTGTTTAATCCTTCTTCATTATCTGACGAATATATTGCAGATGCAATAATTTTTGCAACTTCTCTCATGTCGTCTTCTTTGAAACCTCTAGTTGTAACGGCTGGAGTACCTAATCTGATACCACTTGTTACGAATGGACTTTGAGGGTCGTTTGGAACAGTGTTTTTGTTAGCTGTGATACCTACTGTTTCAAGTACATTTGTCATGTCTTTACCAGTTTTGTTTAATTTTCTAAGGTCTAATGTCATTAAGTGGTTTTCTGTGCCTCCGCCAACGATATCCATGCCTTCTTCCATTAATGTGTCTGCAAGTGCTTTTGCGTTTTTAACGATTTGTTCTGCATAAGCTTTGAATTCTGGTTTAGAAGCTTCAAGTAGAGCAACTGCTTTACCTGCAATAATGTGTTCTAAAGGTCCACCTTGAATTCCAGGAAAAACAGCTTTATCAATTGCTAAAGCTAAATCTTCGTCGCACATGATGATACCGCCACGAGGACCTCTTAGGGTTTTGTGAGTTGTAGTTGTAACGATTTGAGCATAACCTGCTGGAGATGGGTGAATTCCTGCTGCTACAAGACCTGCAATGTGAGCAATGTCTGCCATTAAGTATGCGCCAACTTCGTCTGCAATTTCTCTGAATTTTTTGAAATCAATAATTTTAGAATAATTAGATGCACCACAAATGATTAATTTTGGTTTGTATTCGTGAGCTTTTTTTCTAACGTCTTCGTAATCAATGTTACCGTATTCGTCTACACCATAACTTTTTGCATCAAAGTATGTGCCTGAAAAGTTTACAGGGCAACCGTGAGACAAATGCCCACCGTTTGATAAGTCCATACCAAGAATTGTATCGCCGTGTTTTAGTAATGCGAAGAATACTGCCATATTTGCTTGAGCGCCTGAATGTGGTTGAACATTTGCATGCGCCATATTGAACAATTTGCAAGCTCTTTGTTGAGCAAGTTCTTCAATTTTATCAACAACTTCGCAACCGTTGTAATAACGTTTGTGAGGTTTACCTTCTGCGTATTTGTTAGTTAAAACAGATCCACAGGCTGCCATAACGGCTTTTGAAGTGATGTTTTCACTAGCGATAAGTTCAATTGTATCTTCTTGTCTTTTTAATTCTTCTTCAATATATGCTTCGACTTCTGGGTCTACTGCTTTTATAATATCTAATTCCATATCCCAAATCTCCTACCTTAAATTAATTTATTTAATTATAAAATATTTTTTTTTGAGTTGGCAAATTCATGAAGTTTTATTTTAGATTTTTTATTCGTGTTTATTAAGAAATGTAACGTAAAAATACAATGTTTACAATCTGTTACAATTAAATTTTAGGGTCTGAAACCCAGTAAAATCAAAGAAAAAATCATGTAAAACGCAATCATGGCATGGTTTTGAGCGATTTTAACATTAAAGGTTTTCTTCAAGTGTGCCGATAAGTAGAAAGGAAAGGAAAAATGTAATGGGTTTAGCAGCAAATCAAGCAAGACTTTTAACTCTACAATCAAGAATGCATGATCTTGAGTTAACTTCTATGCGTTGTACAAATGAAAAAATTCTTTTAACTGCTATGTCTAATAACATATCTATTAAATATAATAATATGTTAAACGAAGCTAATAACATTGGTCCTGACTATATTACAACTACAAATACAACAAACGGTTCTAGAACATACAATACAGCTGGTACTGCTGGTACAGCTGGTGGCTGGAACTTCAACATTTCTTTAGATTACAACAACTTGAGAAATGCTGGTTATGAAATTAAAGAAAAAAATGCAGTATCAAATTCAAACGCAAACTCAACTGAAAAAGTTTGGAAATGGTACACAACTGGTGGCGATGCTTGGCAAATGCCTCAAACAGTTGCTGAATTAGTTAAATTATTAGGCGACAAAGGCTTAATCGATACACAAAATCCTGGTGCTACAGGTTGGAACGCAGATGGTACAAAAAGTACTACTGAAACAACTTACAAAGCTTTAACAGGCTTCCAACCAGAAGGCGAACAAGAATGCCAATATGGTAAATATTATAGCGCTAACAGATTAGCTAAAATGTTTGCTCAATCTTCAACAGCTGATACTTCTAGCTACAACACTAGAGTTGCTTTCAGCCAAAGCAAATTAGAAGAAATTCTTGGTTCTATGGGTAAAGCTGATGCTACTCCAGATGCTTCTAAAGTCGGTGATCCAGCTTACGGTTACTATGAAGAAACTCCTTCTTCAACTCCAGCACAATCAACAGGTTCATCTTCTTTATTAGATAGATGCAAAACTGACTCAGAATTATTAAAAGAATCAATCATCAACGGTTCAATCATTCTTTCAAAAGATGGTCAACAACTTTCATTAAGTGATGTTGCTACTTATAACGCAGGCACAGCTGCTACTGAAGGTACAACTGATACAGAAACTTGGACTGAAACTTCAACAATTCAAACAATCGATTATTCAAGAAGAGATGCTGCAAGACAAGCTGCTCAAAACTACTATGATGCTGAAACTGGTAAAATGACAATCAAAGAAAAAGGTCTTGATTTAAGACAAAAACAAGCAGAAACTGAATACTCAGCAGCTTGCACAGAATATGAATCAATGAAATCATTAATTTCAGAAAATGCTGAAAGAGGTTTCTCATTATTCGGTTAATACAAAAATTCACTAAGTGTCTAATTAAAAAATAAAAATATTCTTCGTATAAATCTTTATATGAAGAATATTTTTTTACTATCATTTTTATTTTTCTTTTTGTTGTTAGGTAACGTAGGATTTTGCGATTACTCCTTCTCAACTACAGAATATATCCCTAATCCTACGTATTACCAAACTTATCCAAAAATATACAAGCCAAAGGGCATGTATTCTCAAAGAGCATTTAACAACTTAGAAAGAAAAATGTTATACAATAACTTTTCATCAGAAACACCTTCTCAACGTCTAAGTAGAATGGAAGAGGCAACTTTTGGTGCTGTGCAGTCTGGTGATGAATATTCTCGATACAGAGCGCTAAAACGTGCAATGAGAGAAAATAATCAACAATGTTATTCACCATATCATAATAGTTTAAGAAAACGTTTTTATAATAACTTTAGAGGCATGCCTACTGGCTTTACTCCTCCAATTCAAACTCCATATTACATTCCAGATTATTCAAATTATAACCTTCAAAGTGGCATGAAGGTTAAAATACTTGATTATTAGGGGTAAAATTTTCACATACTAGTCAAATGACTATTAGCCACATGGCTAATAGTCAAAAGTCTAGTTCTTAAAAATATACTAGTCAAATGGCTAGTATTCGATACCTTCTCTTGCCATAACACCAGCATCATAGTAGTGTTTCACGGCTTGAATGTTTGATACTAAATCTGCAGCTTCCATAATGCTCTTGTGTGCATTTCTGCCTGTCATTACAATTTCAACGTTTTCGGGTTTATTCTTAATAGTTTCTAAAACATCTTTTTCATCAATAATGTTCAAATCTACTGCAATATTGATTTCGTCAAGTACAACAAGGTCTGCTTCACCACTATTAATAACCTTCTTAGCATTTTCCCAACCTTGTCTCATGATTTTTCTATCTTCTTCAGTCTCGTTTGATGTATAAACAATTCTATCAAGCCCTGCTTGGTTTATAGTTAAATTTTTTCTAATATCTGGTTGAAGTTTATTAAAGGCTTTGATTTCACCGTAATTATCTCCGCCTTTGGTAAACATTGTGATATTAACTTTTTTACCTTGTCCTAAAGCTCTCAATGAAAGTCCCATCGCGGCTGTTGTTTTACCTTTGCCGTCGCCTGTATAAACCTGTACATAGCCTTTCTTTTGTTTATTAGGGTCGCCCTTAAAAGTTACGTTTGCAGTATAAGGAAGGCTTTGAATACCTAAATATGCCAAGTGTGATAACGCATCTTTTTTAATTGGTGAAGTTACGTTCTTGTTTTGGGTTTGAGGCGCTGACACTGGAGTGATATTTTTGCTAGTGATACTAGTCATTTGACTAGTATAAAATTGTGGAGCAACACTATTTATTTTCATTATATTCCTACTTCCTTATATTAATTTGAATTAAAAAGACTATATATATTTATATGCTGTTATTTTGTAACTGGAGACAATGAATCAACCTTTAACAAGTAGAAAACTTGTTTTCTTTGGTCTTCTGTTAAATTTCCAGGGTGCTCTTCATTGATTGGTAAATCTTTTGGTTCAATGTTCAAATATTTGCACATACCGTCAAGGTTTTCCATAAATGTATTTAATTCTTCTTCTGGCATTGCGTCTTTTAATTCTTCTCTCATTAATGCCATTGCATCTTCGTTAGTGTATTCTTCTTTTTTCTTTGTTTCTTGAGGTTTTTGTGCTGATTTTACAAACATATCCTTTTCAGGACCTTGTAATTTCATCTTTGGTACAATGAACATTGGGTTTGTTACTCTTTGTTGAACTTGAACTTTTGTTCTTTGTTGCTGTGATACGGCTCTATTCGCCATTTGCATAATTTTCATATATTTCTCCTTTTGTTTGATAGCTAGTGTATTTTTTTGTTGAGTGATAGTTCTATTGTTTTTCTAACATATTATTTATATATGCTATTGATTTTGGAAAATGTTGTTGCAAGTATTGTACACGAACGGCTAAAGCCTCTTCTGTTGTGTAAGAATCTCTTAGTGCGTTTGTTTCTGCAACTAATTCTTGTAAACCACCCCATTTTCCAGAGTAGTGTTCTTTTTGGTCGATAAAGTAATCAAGGTGCTCTCTTTGAGCATTTGGATATGCTTTATCAAAATTATCTTTTTCTTCTGAATAAATTCTTTTTAAATCATCATCTCTTGAAATTGTTGTAAAATCAGGCAAGAACAAGCTTGATTTTTTATAATCTACTGCGTGTCCGATTTCGTGTAATGCAGAAAAGACTTCGTTTATTGTGTTAACGGTTTTTGACAAAGGTTGCATATTGCATTCTTTTGTATTGTTTGTACCGTTTAAAGTCTTTACTGTTTTTGATAATACTTTTAATTGCTCGGCTGGCAATTTTTGCAACAACTCAGCCATTTCTTTCTTTTCGCCAGTAATTTTTAAACCTTTTCTTGAGAAAAAGCCTTTTTTAATTGGTATAACTGTTGCTTCTTTTCCTCTTTCTTGAATTGTTATTTGTTTTGGCTCAAAAGTCATTTCATAAACTTTATCACCATTAGAAGAGATAACTTTGTTATCAGAAACTCTTTCCATAGTTTTGTTTAAATTCATCAAAACTTTACCGTCTTTATCGGTAATTTTGTATTCTAAAAGTTTATTGCCTTTGTTATCTTGTTCAAGTTTGTATTGTGTTCTTGTTCCGTCAATTGATGTCATATCTTTATGAACACATTCCATTCCGTCAAACTTTTTGAATTTCTTTGTTTGAGAAATTACTTTTTCTGTTCCGTCTGGGTAAACGTATTTTTGGTCAAAAGCACCTGTTATGTCAGAATGAGTCATCATTTCTTTTCTGACAATATTATTATTTTTATCTCTTACAATTCTAACTTCGTCTGTTACAACTTTTTTGCCATTATTATCAAATTGTTTTCTAACTTTAGTAGTTGTATTATTTCTATAATCTGTATTCTTAGTAATTATATACACTTCACCATTTTTGGCATAATAGCTTACATCTTCTTCACCAATTTTATTTATATCATTATCATAAAATTCAGAATGGCTTTCTGATATTCCTAATGTAGCTTTTAAGCAGTATTCATTGTTTGGTGAATATTTATCGGCTTCAAAAGTTAAATCAATGATTTCATTGCCGTATTGTTTTTTCAATCTTTCTTTTGCTTCATCAACTTTTGCCTTATTTTCAGGTCTAAGAGTTGAGTATGACAAATCAAATATGCCTTTTATACTAGTATTTGGAGGCATCATTCTTTTTGGGTTTGTAACAGTAGTGCTTTTTTGGAAAGTATCTTTAGCCAAGCCATTTATCATTCGAGGTTGAGGGACAACCTTGTTTAACGGCTTAGATACTGTTTTTGAGACTGTGTTTACAGAATTAATTAACATATTTAATACACTACCTTATGCCATAGTTAAGGTAGATAAACCATGATTATTGCTTGATTAGAGCATGATTTTTACAATCTTTAATATATTAATCCATTGTTGAAACGTAATCGATTTCTGTAATGCCGTCTTCAATCAAATATGGCATTTCTTCATGTACATCTACGTTTTGTGCAATCTTTTCAACTGGTAATTTTAAATAAGTTGTTATTGATTCTGCAAAAACGGTTCCGTCTTTATCAATAATTTTTGATTTAGTTTTAAACATTCTTGATTTGTCGTAAATCACATAACCTTGAGCTAACAAATCAACATCATATGGCACAGGTTTTCTATATTTTAATTCCATTGATGTTGTAACACCCAATGTGTAATCACCGTTTACCCAATAAGCTCTACATGCAAGTTCGTCTAGCATTGTTGCAATTAATCCACCGTGAACTCTTTGCGGAAAGCTTTGGTGTACATCTTTGTATCTTACTGGTGCAATTACACTTCCGTCTTCCATATTATAAAATTGTGATTTAAAGCCTTGTGGGTTATCCATTCCGCATATAAAGCACATTCTTGAATTTTTTTGTTTGCTTAAAACTTTCATTTTTATTTCTCCTATTGTTATTATTTTAATTCAAATACTAAAAATTGTTAAAATTTATTCTGAAATTAGTAAATTTTTTAGCTTTAGCTGTTTTTACATGGGCAAGGTGGGATAACTATGTCTGAAATTAATAACGAAGAAATTAAATTTAATATCAAAAACAGAAATTTTTCTATCAAGAAAGCTGATTTTAAAGAAGATAAAAAAGAACAATTCTTGTTTGATTATCTGACAAATAATGCTTATAACAAGTTTGAAAAATCAGACTCTAAAATAGTTTCCATAAATATGCTTGATAAAGAGCAAGGTACAAAGGGTACCATTACTCAAAATGATATTAATATCTTTTTACAAGATGAAAAAGTTAAGAAAAAAGAAATTACTCAACAAGATTTAGTGAAATTCATTGATAAAATGTTCAAACTAAATCCGACTGCTGATGAAAAAGTTTTAAATCGTGTCTCAAATTATAAAGATGAGTCTGGTAAAATGATTATGACTCCAGAACTAAAGGAGGTCTTTGGTTTTGAACGTAGTGATGTATCTAAAAAAATTGCAGATGTAGACGGTAAAGTCAAAAAAGGTATGGAAATTTTTGACCTTAATGAAGACGGTAAAATCGACACTGTTGAAAAGGAATATCAATCAAAAAGTGGTATAGGCATTTCTTCAAAAATTAACCACCTTGATAAATACTTAAATCAATTAGACAAAGATTCTGAAAAAGCTGACGGAGTTATTTCAAAAGAAGATAAACAAAAAGCTTACGATAAAACGAAAGCTGAATTATTGGCAGCTAATCGTGAAAAGTTAGAAAAATCAGAGTTAAAAGATGAAAAAGGAAATAGTATAATTTCTGATGAGATAAAAACTCAATTTAAAAATAGTGAAAAAATTGCGTTCAAAGATATTGTTGATGAAGCCGGCAATGTTAAAAAAGGTTATGAAATTTTTGACTTGAATGGCGACGGTAAACTAGATAACAAAGAAAAAGGTTACTTCTCAGCCTCTGGTCATTCTACTGACAAAGCTGGCAATGCTGTTGGTCTAGCAGAATTTTTAAATGCAATGAACGAGCTTGATATGGTCGGTTATGACAAAGCAATTGGCGAAAATACAAAAAATAAAAAGATAACAACTCAAGATAAACAAGCTATACATAAGATACTTGATAGTGGTGTTTATATGCTAGAAAATATGAAACATCTTCCAGAAGATTTACAAAAAGATTATGCAAATATTTTGAAAGACCAATGTTTGTATGATAGCAAACGTAGAGATGCTGTCGGAACTCATATCGGTAATATGATTACTGTTGATACAGAATCGATTTCAAAACCTGAAATTGCATCAGTTGTAACTCACGAGCTAACGCATGCTCTTTTAGACGATAAAATGCCTCCTCTTCAACAAGAGGTTGTAACCTTCTATATGGAATATAAATTGTATAAAGAAGCAAGCAAGAACGACCCTGATTATTCTAAACAAGTAGATGCTCCCGGTCCAAATGGTATGAAAACGGTGGTTATTGATAAAGATTATATGAAGTTTATTGATAAAATGAAAAAAGAACACCCAGAAATGTCTGAAAAAGATATTGCAGTTGAAGCATTCTTGGAATACAAGTTCATGTTCTATAATGGTCAATATCAAGAAAAAGTTTCTAAAGATTATATGAGAAATTTAGATTATTCTGCAGCAGAAAAATTCTTTAAGAGTGTCTAATTTGACTTGAATTTATTGCAATTTTCAGAATGTCCGTTGATTATTCCAATTGCTTGCAAATAGGAATAAATAATTGTTGTGCCGACAAATTTCATACCTCTCTTTTTTAGGTCTTTTGAAATTTTGTCAGAGAGTGGAGAAAATGTTCTTTTTTCAAAACTTTCAATAACAATTTTTCCGTCTGTAAAACTCCAAATGTATTTATCAAATGAGCCAAATTCTTTTTGTATTTCTTTAAAGATTTTGCTGTTATTTATACTTGCATTAATTTTTAATTTGTTTCTGATAATGCCTGTGTTTTGAAGAAGTTCGTTGATTTTTGTTTCATCATAATTTGAAACTTTATCAATATCAAAATTATCAAAAGCTTTTCTAAAATTTTCACGTTTGTTTAAAACGCATTCCCACGAAAGACCTGCTTGAAAACTTTCGAGAATTAATAATTCGTACAAAGTCTTGTCGTCATGCGTCGGAACTCCCCATTCCTCATCGTGATATTTTACATACAATGGGTTTTTCATATTAACCCAAGAACATCTATTCATTTTCAAATCCTACTTTTTATTTTTATATTATCACAATAGTTAATAATTATTGCGTTGGCTAATGGAAATTGCTATAATTTTTCTGTAAATTATTCTTTGAGGAGAGATATCATGAAACAAGCTTTTTATTACATGTTTAAAGATACAAACGTTATTAAGAAAACATATATTTTCTTTTTGTTTATCTTGGCATCAACTTTAGTATCTAATTTTGCAACTGTACTTCAAGAATTTATGCCCGTTTTAAATTCTCATTGGCAAGATTCAATGCACGATCCTATCTGGAACTGGGTATATATCTTATTAGCTTTTGTTTCTTTGGTTTTAATGTTTATTCCAAACGGTTATATTTTGTCGTTGGTTAAATCTCTTTCTAGTCAAGAAAATGAATTTACTTTACCAGAAATGAGTTTAAAATGTAATTTTACAAAAGGTTTGAAGGTTGCAGTTGCGTTTGGTTTTATCTATGTACTTTTTGTACTTGTTGCATCTTTATTCTTAACAGCAAGTATAATCGTTGCATTAGCATTTTCTAACCAAATTATGTTCTATGTTACAATTGCATTGATTGCATTAGTAGTATTTGTATTTTTATTCTATTTCCCAATCTTCAATTTTATGTTCGCATACAAATCTAATTTACTAACTTATTTTAGATATATGATGGCAACAAAAATCTTTATGTTGGATAAAAAACAATACTTAAAAGGTGTTGCATTGTTTATGTGCTTGTTCTTTGTAGCAATTATGTTAGTAGGATTTTTGTCAAGTACAGTTGTTTTAAAAAATCCAATCTTATTCTTTATTAGTTCAATTTTAGTTTCATTAGTAGCTTATTATTTTATGTTGACAGAAGCATTTATTGTTGCAAAATCAATAAAATTAGAAGCTCTAGATATCATTGGAAATAAATCACAAGAATAGTTTGAACTTTAAAATATTTTTAAAAGGGTAAAGTCTACGGATTTTACCCTTTTTTTAGGGTATAATAATTTTAAAAAATATAAGGATTGTTCAAAATATGAAATTAATAAAACAAGAATTAACACTAGATGAAAAGATAATAGCATTTATACTAAGAAAATTTATTGTTCTTTTATTTTCAATACAAAGACACATGTCATGGTTTAGATTGCATAATTATCAAGATGATGAACCTGCAATATACGCATTATGGCATGCTCATCAATGTAGTATTTTCGGGTTGAAAAATAGAAAAAATACAAATGTTTTGATTAGTCGTTCAATGGACGGTGAAATCATTGATGCAGGTGCAAAATATTTTGGTTTTAAAACAATTAGAGGTTCTCAAAACAGAGCTATCCTTGATAAAGGTGGAGTAAGTTCTACAATTGAAATGATGGAAGCTTTGGAAAGAGGCGAAAACGTTGCTGTTATGGTTGACGGTCCAAATGGACCAGCAAAGAAGGCTAAAAAAGGTATTATTGCATTGGCTAAACACACAGGCGCACCAATTATTCCTATGAATTGGTATTCACCTTCAAAACATATGATTAAACTTCCAACTTGGGATAAATTACAATTCCCTGTGGGTATTGTAAAAATTGCGAATTGTTATTCTGAACCAATTTACGTTCCAAAAGATGCGACTCCAGAACAAGAAAAAGAAATTTTATTACAAATTGAAAATGCGTTGAATAAGTTAGATGAAAATGCACCAAAAATTTATCTTGAACTTTGGGGCAAAGATAAATGGACAAAAGAAATCGAAAATCAGTAATATTTTTTAATGAAATTTTGATATAGGGCAATTTCTTTTATATTCATGTTTTTAAAGACGTATAGGTGTAGGCAACGTGAATATAAATTTTAGTAATATAAATTTTACTGGAATAAAACCAGTTAATAAAGTTCAAAATAAAGTTGCGTCAAATCCGATAATGGGTTTGACTAGAGATGTTTTTGAAAAAACAACTCCAAATAATTTTACAATCGAAAATCAAGATAAACTTAATAATGCAGGCTTTGACAATGATAGCAAACAATATTTAATAAGAAGCGATTGGAATATTGATAAAATTATCGAACTGGGTCAGTCTATCAAAACTGATAAAACTAAAGTTTTGCAATGCAAAGCAAATGAGTTTGATGATAATGAAACAGTTGTTATCACAGCAAAAGAAGGTGAAAAAGAAGGTACTTCTATAACTGTTGATAGAAATGGAAAAATTTTAGCAAAAGAAGTTTCAAAAGTTACACGTTATTCTACACCGAAAATGACTGATAACTATAATGCTGCAGCTTTTGTAGAAATTAAATCAGAAGATTATAGAAACAATTTAACTTCTGAAATCGTTGCTGACTGGGATTCTAAAACATGTTTTAATGTCGTTTTATCTGAAGTGAAAACTAAAAAAGATAAACAAGGTAGACTTGTAAGAAAAGAAATTTCTGAACTTTCTCCAGTTGCAAATTTTTATAACGTTAAATACGAATTCCCAAATGGAAAAACAAGAACTTTAGCAAAAGCAACTTATGATGAAAAAACAGGTGTTACAACAATTAAAAAGGATATGCGTTCTTCTGATATGACAAGAACTCAATATCTATATCAAGATGATAAAAACGGTAACAGAATAATTGATTACAAGATTACTGATGTTAACGGAAAAGTTTTGATGAATCAAAAACAAACTTTTGAAAAAATTGATGAAAACAATTTTGTTTCAACAAGAAATGGTAAAACTTTTGATATTTCATTAAATAAAAATGGTTTAAATATTTCTGAAAGAAACACTGATAAAAAAGCTTCACTAGAATTTGAAAACAAGATTTTTGGACAAGAAAAAGGCGCTGTAATTAATATGCTAAAATCTATTTCCGGTGATGAATTGATGAATTTTGCTAACAAGGTTGATAGTGTAGAAGCTGTTTATAATGATTTTCAATCAAAATGTTCAACTGATATGGATATGTTCAGCGATGATTGTTTAACTTCAAGCAGATTGACAGTTAGTGACAATCCAGCAGTATTTTTACACGAACTTGGACATGCTATTGATTCAAGCAAAAGACCTTCAAGTCTTGGTCAAGATTTTAAATTAGAAATAAAAGATGAGATTTCTAATAGTAAAGAATTTAAAAAAGTTTATGAACAAGAAAAGAAAAACTTCTTGAAAGAATATCCAGAAGCTCAAAGAAGCCACATTGATTACTTTATTGCAAACGAAGCTGTAAAAGGTCAAAAGGATAGAGGAAGAAAAGAAACAATTGCAGAAACAAATGCAATTTTAAATACTTATAAAGCTAATTATGCGCTTGCAATGAGAGCTCAATATTTGCAACAACATTTTCCAAAAACAATTGCATTTTTGAGTGAAAAATTAACAAACGCATAATAAAAAATTACAATGGTAGTAGGTTGTAAAATTATATTAAAAGATATGAAAAACGGGTATTTTTTTATTAACAATTCAGCCATGCCGTAGTATAATAAAAACAAGAAATATAGTAGGTTAGGAGAATATATGTTTAACGTTTCATTTTTAGGTAAAAGAGAAGACAAAAACACAGTAGAACAGTTGAAACAAAAGGGTGATGCACTTACTCTAAACAATCAACGTAATATCAATAATGCTATTGATAAACTGTCGGAAGATTCTTCTGAAGAAAATATCAAATTCTTAATGAACGTTGCTCAAGGTTTAAGATATGGTACAAGCTTTGATTTAGATGATAAAAAATCTAATAACAATTGGAAAGGTAAATTGCAAGAAGCTACTGCAAAAGCTTTAGCAAATACTGATTCTCCTAATAAAGCACAATTACAAGAACAATTTAAAGCTACTTTTGTTGACAAAAAAGAAATGACAAAAGATGAAAAAGCTGTTTTAGATTTGAGAAATAAATTGATGCAAACAAAAGGCTTGCCTCAAGCTATGAACAATTCTAAAATTGATGCTGTTAAAAATATTTCTAAAAATCTAGATTATTTTGTTATTTCAACAGAAATTACAACAGAAGAAAAGAAATCTTGTCTTGAAAAATTAAATAAAATGATGAGCCCAGAATACAAAATTAATGCTCAATTAAAAGACAAAAAACCTCAAGTTTTGGGTGAATTGTTAAACGACCTTGTTGTAAAAACAGCAGAAGATGATAAACCAACAATCAAAACAACAGACCAAAGACATCACGGTATGTGTGCTGCTATTTCTACATCAAGAAAAGTTATGGCTTATGAATACAAAGACAAATACGTAAATATGATTATGGAAGAGTTGAGCAACAAGCCTACAATGAAGGTTTATGACCCAACTGAATTAGGAACTGGTAAAAAGGTTTCTGTTCAAAAAACTCCTGTAGATTTTGATTACGCAGATGACAAAGGTTATAGAATTCTTGACGCATCAGCTTTGCAATGGATGAACATCGCTGGTAATTCTGGCGACGGTAAAACTCAAAGTACTCACTTCTCAGCATTTGATAAAAAATACTTTGATACATTCCACGATTCTCACTTGATGAGAGATTTAGATGATCCAAAATTAGTTCCTCATCAATATCACTTGAGAGCTTTAACAAAAGCTGAAGAGTCAATTAAAACAGCTAAAAACGGTATTCAAAAAAGAGAAAAAGAAGCTGTTGAACAAAGACAAAATGCAAGATTTAATGCTCAAACAGTTGTAAAAGCTAATAAATCTTTGACAAATGAATTAAAAGCTTTAATGCCAGAAAAATCTGATGAAGAAATGACAAAAGTTGTTAACCATTTCTTAAAAATGGGTGAAGTAAAAGGCAAACAATCAGATGATTTGCATTTCTTTGATTACGAAGAACAATCAATGAAGAAACAAAAAATGGCAAACTTCATTAAAGCTGAAAATCCAAACGTAAAACAAGAAGATATTGATAAAAGAATGGAAAATATCTTCAATATGTACGAACTTTCAACAGAAACAACTGAAGCTATGAACAAAGAGGTTATGCCAAAATCTCCAGAAGCTAAAATGAAAAAACTTTATAAACCATTATACGAAGCTGCTGCAATGTATCGTTCTGCTCAAGATATGAAGCTTGATATTCCAGAAAATCTTGCAAGCGAAGCTAAAAAATATGGTTTAGGTAAAGATGCAACAAAAGCTGATGTTATGAAAAAATACGAACAAGAAGGCAAAGTTGTTTCAGAACCAATTTTAAGAAGTATGCAAGATAAATACAACAAGATTGCTAAATATGCAGCTGTTGTAGAAAAAGCAGAAGTTAAAGGCGAAAAACTTGATATGCCAAACTTATACGAAATGACTGATGCAGAAAAATCAGCATTGGATAAAGTTGGCAAAAACTTGAATAAAATGTATTCTGAAGTTTCAAGAGAAAAATCTGCAAAAGAAAAAGAACTTGAAAAACCATTGAATGAACAAGCTAAGAAAATCGGTGCTGAAAAAGGTTCATTCTGGGTTTCAGAAGGTTCATCTGGTTTATGCACACCTCAAGAAATCAGAATTCTTGAACAAATGACTGGTAAACCATTCTACGCAGAAGAAAGTGTTGAAAAAACTGCAGAAAGAATTAAACACGGCAAACACTCTGGTATTTCTGGTACATCAGTTTACCATAATGAACGTGGTGGACACGCACAATACATCGCTGATGTTGCACCATTAATGGTTAAAGATCCTAAAACTGGCAAAGTTGAAATCAAAGATGCAATCATGCACGATAACACTTGGGGTGCTTGCGAACACAAGAAAACTTGGTTAGATTCAAAAGGCTTGTTAAGAACAGATTACCAATGCGGTCGTGGTGGTGAAGACGGTTACATCACAAACTCTGCATGGCAAAATGGTGTTCTTGTAGAAGACTTTAAATATAAACCAGGTAACGTTAAAGGCGAACCATTAAAAATGTTCTTTGATGGTATTTTACCAACAGCTAACAATGATACAACTTCTACTGCTCAAAGCTTAGTTCAAAACGCATTTGTTGGTCCTCAAATCAAAATGAGTAGCATTGCAAATGTTCTACAAACTTTAAATAAGGTTTCAGCAGAAGACTTAGATAAAGTTATGAAGAGAGCTGAAAATGCTGGTGAAACAAAAGCTATTATTGAAACAGAAGTTATGAAAGACTTAGAAAATATCAATTCAGAAGCAGATGTTTCTAAAGCTCATAAACGTACTCAAGGTTACTTGAATGATATTGCACAAAAAATGTCATTTACTAAAGATGATGCGTTTAAAGCAATTGCGAAAGCTACACAACTTCCTGTAACTGATAAAAACATTGATAGTATGGATAACGAAAACTTCAACGTATTGAAACATTTCATTGATACAAAATTTGACCCTAAAGATAACAAAGAATTTATGGCTAAATTCGATGAAATTAAAGCAATGCCAAATGATAAAGCTATGGAAATGATTAATAATTCTACAGCAGAAGAATTGAGCTTAAAAGAAATTACTCCATTTGAAGTTGTAAGACAAATCAAAGGTTTAGAGGCAAAACCAAACAATATGTTGAAAAATGCAATGTTTATGGACGCAATCCAAGACAACATCAAATTTACTGAAAAAGGTGATTCTTTTGAAGAAGCATATTTTATGTTGCAACGTGATTGGGATAATTTAAATGCTTCTAAACAAATTAAGGAAATGAAAAGTAAAATGTTCAAGCAATATGGTGTAAGAGCAGCTTATCCAGATTGCCAATTGGCTACAAAAGAAGAAACAACTGAATTAGCACAAAGATTTTCTAATAAATTGAAACAAGGTGTTGATGTTGTTAACCAATTGAAAATGATGGAAGATGGCAAAATGGACACTCAAGGTTTAACTAAAGAACAAATTGCTTTAGCTAAGAAAAACCAATTGGCTGATATTGCTTCAGGTAAGAAAACATTTATCGAAGCAAACATTGAACCTCAACACAGACAAGTTGTTACTAAAAAATTAAATGACTACTTATCAAGTGCAATCAAAGGTAAAAATGTTGAAAAATCTTACAAAGAATTTGAAAATAGCTTCAATCAATATCACGTTTTGAATAATCCAAAAGAAGTTCTAAAAGAATTCTTGAGATTATCAAAATCAGAAGACCCAGCAAAACAACAAATGGCTAAAGTATACGAAGGCTATATGGTTAAAGGTTGCTACGAATTGGCTAAATTTGATACAGCCGTAACTATGATGAGCGAAGCTTCAAACGGTCATATGCATGAAGTTGGCAAAGATTTAGCTAAAATCAAAACTCCAAAAGAATGGGATTCTGCAACTGGTAAAGAACATGATTTATCAACAGATGAAGGTTTCTCTTCATTCATTGAAAATGCACAAGCTAATTGCGGTACAGATAACACATTACAAATGATTGATCACTTAGGTCAAAATGACAGAGTAATGAATTTAGAAATGAAAAATTTCGGTAGACTTGATGCTATGAAGAACGCAATAAACATGGAAAATTTATGGCAAGTTGCTGAATATGTTCAAAATAAATCAGATTTAGTTTCTGGTTTGAATTTGAAGGGTCATACAAAAGAACAACATGACCAAAAATTGTATATGCAAAAAGTTGATAGCTTAATTAACTATATTAATTCTTACGCAAATAATATGGCAAGCAGATTAGGCTAAGAACTATAAATTCATTAAAAAGAGAGGTGATAATTTCATCTCTCTTTTTGTTTATTTATGTTACAAAGATATTTTTTTTACACAATTTTTTTTAATTTTTGAATTTTTTAATATTATATAGGTAATTAAGGATTAAACATGGTAAAATACTCTTCTTTTATAAATAATAAAACTTTGAAAATGACCGTCTCAGAACTTATAAATAAGTATGATAAAGACGGCAAAGGTATTAATAAAGAAGAGTTTAATAGTTTGGCAAAAGGTTCCGTTTCAATATTTGCAAAACCTCTTGTTACAAAAGATTTATCTGATAAGGCAATGCAAAAGTTAGATTTGAACGGCGACGGAAATATCTCTACTGACGAAATGAAAAAGCTTTTAAAAGGTTATAAATTAGATTATGACAAAGCTATGGGTATGACAGTAGAAGACGTTGCTAATCATATCAACAAAGTCGAGGACGAGGCTAAAAAAGCTAAAAAGAAAAAATAGCTTTTAGTTCAAGTTTTTCATGTAAAGTTCTTCGTATAAAACACAAACTGTAGCTGCAACGGCTGGTGCAAATACAACACCGACGATGCCAGCATATTTTGCCATTATAAATAAGAATAAATAAATTAATAATGGGTGAAGGTTTAAGAATTTACCGAATACGAAAGGTCTAACAAAATTGTTTTCGACAAGTTGAGCTATTGCAAATACAACCAAAACTGTAACTACTGCGCCAACACCTGCTTGTGATGTTGCGATTATACAAATTATAAGTGCAATTGTTGGCCCTACAACAGGGATTAAATCTAAGACTGTTGTGATTAAGGCTAATAATAATGCGTAATCAATTCTCATGATTGATAAGCCGACTGCCATTACAATCCCTACACTTGCAATTGTTACTAGTTGAGCGAAGATATAACCACCAACTTTTTGAGAAATAATGTCTATTATATTTTTAGCTTTCTTTCTCATTTGTGTTGGGAAAGATTTTAGATATGTTTCTTTGATAATGTCCTTATCTGCCATGAAATAGTAGATTACCATTATTGAAATTACCAAGTAAATAAATGCAGAGCTTATTTCTTTACCCATATCCATAACGTTGTTTAATATTGCTTGAGATGATTCCGAAAGTGAAGAAAGAACTGATGTTATTTCTACATCTTTAAGACTTAAATTGAAAAATGGTAAATTTTGTAAGAACTCGTCAAAGTTTCCTATATATCTAGGGAAAGAAGTTGCAAAAGTTTTAACTTCACTACCTGCCATAATTATTGTTGGTATTAAGAATAAAAATACGATTAATAATCCACAACCCAAAACAATTGCTGCTGCAATGTTTCTGTGTATTTTTTTCTTTTCTACAAGTGTGTTTACAAACGGGTTAAGTGAACACGCTAGAACGTATGATGCAAAAAACATTATCGCTATATCAGAATTTTTGAAAATGAATATTATGAATAATATTGAAAGTATTAGAAATACTATATTTTTTGCTGAGATATAATTTTTAAAGAAATTTTCAAACATATTTTTATCCTTTTTATTTATGATATTAGTTATAAAGTTTGCTCATAATGTAATGATGATAACATAAAAAGTAAAATAATTTAATTGTAATGATTTATTAAAATAAGCTATTTATACCACTTCACAAATTGATATTTATAAGTTATAATGTTTGTGGAAAGTAGGTAAGAATGTCATTAATTAATACATTAGGTCTAATGCAAGCAACAGCAATGAGACACGATGCACAATATAATATGATGATGGGTAACCAAGCTAGAATTAATGCAATTAGTGCTATTGGTCCAAATTCTAACATGGAATCTCTTCACAGAATGGACAAGCAAATGAGTATGCAACAATTACAAAATAAAATGCTAATCCAAATGGCAGATGCTTTTGAAAAAAATCACAGAGCAAAAACTAAAAAAGCAGAAGGTTTTGATACATTTGCTTAATTAGAAAAAAGTTTTTAAAGAGGCGGATTGAAATTTTCAATCCGCCTCTTTACTTTATATAATCTCTCTTGCCAGAATTTGAATTATATGTTACCCTTGTAAAACGGAGGTTTTCATGGTCTCGATAATTCTTTTTACAGCAATAGTAATATTTTCGTGTATATTAACTAATAAATTTTCTAGTAAAATAGGGCTTCCTGTCCTTGTTTTCTTTATGTTTTTAGGAATGTTATTTGGTTGTGATGGGATTTTTAAACTTCATTTTGATGATTATGATTTAACCTCAAAACTTTGCTCTATTGGGTTAATATTTATAATTTTTTATGGCGGATTTTGTACTAAAAAACCTGAAAATAAAAAAGTAACACTACAAGCTATTTTGTTATCTTCATTTGGTACAATTTTCACGGCTTTATTTTGTGCACTTTTTTGCTTTTATGCAATAAAAATGTCTTTTGCGGAAAGCTTTTTGATTGGTGCAATTATTAGTTCAACCGATGCTGCATCAGTATTTTCAATATTGCGCTCAAAGAGTCTTAATCTAAAATACAATACTGCTCCAATTCTTGAAATGGAAAGTGGTAGCAACGACCCTTTTGCATATATGTTAACGATGTTAGGGCTTGTTTTGTTAAAAGGTGGCGAAATCTCTACAATTACTCCAATGTTATTTAAGCAATTATTCTATGGAATTTCGTTAGGTGTTTTAATTGCGCTTTTTGCAGTTTATATTTTTAGAAAAACAAGAATTTTGGTAGAAGGTACAGATTCTATCTTTATTGTTGCAACTGCTTTAGCTGCGTTTGCTGTTCCTGAACTTATTGGCGGAAATGGATATTTAAGCGTTTATATTGCGGGTATTATTATTGGTAATAGTCGTATTAAAAATAAGATTAGAATGATTCACTTTTTTGATGGTATAACTGCATTATGCCAAGTTTTAATCTTCTTTTTAATCGGGTTTTTATCGTTCCCTCACAAGGTTCCAGAAATTATTATTCCTGCTTTATTAATAACAATTTTCTTATCTTTTGTCGCAAGACCATTAGCATTAGGGATAATAATGTTACCGTTTAAAGCAAAATTTAATCAATTATATTTTATGTCATGGGCTGGTTTAAGAGGTGCTGCCTCAATTGTATTTGCGCTTTTAGTTGTTGCTCAGAGTGATTCTCTCAAATATGATTTATTTCATATCGTATTTGTAGTTTCGTTTTTATCTGTTGCAATTCAAGGTTCGCTGTTACCTCTAATTGCTAAAAGACACGATATGATTGATAAATTTGCTGATGTTAGAAAGACATTTAACGATTATCAACAAGAGGCTTCAATTGCTCTAAATAAATTCACTGTAAACGAATCTCATCTTTGGTGCAATGCAATGGTTAAAGATATGAACCTTGAAGAAGGTGCGTTAATTTTATATATTCAGCGTGATGTTAAAAGAATTCTACCAAAAGGTGGAACCGTAATTGAAGCAGGTGATGAAGTCGTTGTAGGTACAACTGTTAAAGAGTTGGATAACGAAATTATTCTATATGAAACATATATAGATTCTAACCACGATTGGCTGAATAAAAAAATACGAGATATTGATTATCCAGAAAATTTCTTAATAGCGCTTGTGAAAAGAAAAAATAATTCTTTCGTTCCAAATGGTGATACTATTCTTCAACTCGGCGACACAATAATTTTTCACGAAGAAGAGTAAAATCTTCTATCCTTGTGGTACAATAAAGTTATGAAATTAAAGATAGAAAGATTACCACATAACGAAATTTTACCAGAATATAAAACAGCTGGTGCTTCTGGCATGGATTTGTGCGCTGCAATTTCTGAGCCAATTGTATTAAAACCTCTTGAACGTAAACTTATTCCAACAGGTTTAAAAATTGAACTTGAACACGGTTATGAAGCTCAAGTTAGACCACGTTCAGGTTTATCAATTAAACACGGTATAACTTTAATCAACTGTGTTGGTACAATTGATGAAGACTATCGTGGCGAACTTTTAATCCCTATTGTAAATCTTTCAAATGAAGAATATACAATTCAACCAAATGAAAGAATTGCGCAAATGGTTATTGCTAGATACGAACAAGCAGAAATTGAAGTTGTAACAGAACTATCTGATACTGCTCGTGGTGAAGGTGGTTTTGGTTCAACTGGAAAGGCTTAGTCATGTCTCTTCAAGAAGACAGAGCTTTCGTTAGTCGTTTAATTATTAAGGTTTTAACAGATAAACTTTCTTCAAGGGAAGCAATTTTGCATTTTCCAGAAGATTATCATACTGATAAATCTATTCAAGCTGCGTATCATGCTCTTGTGCATAGAGAGGCTGATGAAGACTTGAGACGAAGAGATTTGTTGTACAGAGATGAACAAGATGATTATCTTGAATTTATTGCAAACACTCTTGCGACAGGTGCAGATTTACCTTCAAATATTTTAGAAAACTATGCCCATTATTATTCTGACATAAGTTTAAAGGATAAAAGTGGCATTCATGGCTTTGTCGAAACACTTAACAAATACATAAATATAAAAAAAGATTAAAATAAAAGAGGTATTATAAAATAATACCTCTAAGATTGGTTTTTGGTTTAGTTATTTGGTTAAATTTTAATTATTTTTTGAAAAATTTTGTTACTTTATCTACGCATTTGCTTAAAAAGTCTTTGCCATTGCTAAGAGCTTCACTAGCGCCTTTAGCAACATCAGCCTTTGTGTTAGATAATGCTTCTGTTAATTTTGAAGCTCCATTTTTGCATTTGTAGATACCGAAAGCTGCTAAGCCTGTTAAAATTACTCCAGCTGCAACTTTTTTGATTGTTTCTTTGTTTTTAGAAACAAAACCGTCTTTAGCAGGTTGGTTTTGCAATTTTGTACCACTAGGTAACAAACCAATTTGTCCATAAGGATTTGGTGTACCAATTACTGGTGAATTTAAGTATGCATTTGGGTCAAAATTTAAAACACCACCTGTTGCTAAATAACTTAAATCTTGCATTTAACCTTACTCCTAAACTACACTCTTTTATAAAGTATTTTTTTTAGAATTAATTGCCTTTTTTAATCCTTTTTGTTAAATTCTATTAATATATGAAAAATTTTTATTCAAATCTTAAATATGTTTTACCATTATTTTTTTTGCTAATATTGGTTTTTGGACTATCCTATGCTCATCAAGGAAATATTATAATTGATTGCGGTAGAGAAGTTTATTATCCAAAAAGAATTTTAGAAGGCGCTGTTTTATACAAAGATTTGTTTAATATTTATGGTCCTTTTGCATATTTGTACAATGCATTTTTGTTTAAAATTTTTGGGTTTAATCTAAATATTTTATTTATTTCTGGAGTTTTTACGGCAACTTGTATAATTAGTTTTGTATTCTTATTTTCGAGATTGTTTTTTGATAAATTTTTATCAACTTCAATTACTGCTCTAGCAATTGTATTAGGGTGTTTTTCTTTTTATATATTTAATTACAGCTTCCCTTATGCATTTGCAATGATTTATGGCTTGCTGGCCTGTCTTATTTCTTTATATTTTTTGATTTTATATGTTAGAAAAAATACTTCAACTCTGTTAGCTTTAAGTACATTTTTTGCAGGTTTAGCGATTTCTAATAAATATGAATTTATTCCATATTGTTTGATTTTTATCTATTTAATTTTCAAAAATAAAATTCCTATCAAACAAATTCTATTTGCAGTAATATCTTTTGCGATTGCACCTTGTATAACTTTTGGATATTTGTTTTATCAAGGTTTATCGATTCATGATTTTATTAATAATTTAAAAGATATTTATGCAATGTCTCAAACTGTTACATTGAATTACTTTTACACAATTTCAGGTCTAGTTTTTAAAAAACAAACTTTGGGTATTTTAATTAAAAACTTTTTAATTACTTTAACTCCATTGCTTTTAATTTATTATGGTATAAGAACTTTTTCTAAAAATAAGGTATTATCAGTACTTCTGTGTGGTTTAGCGGTTATTATAGTTTTTAATGTTGCCGGTTTAGAAACCTTTGTATTTTTACCTTTATTATTGTTTATTTTTACTTGTATATTCTACAAAAATTTATCATTCGAGTTAAAAATTTTAAACTTTTCTGTTCTCTTGTGTTCTTTAAAAGTCTTTTGGTCAGCAGGGTTAAATTCGTATGGTGTATATTTTATTCCAATGTTATTAATTGCCTTGATAAATTTTGTAAAAAAGGATTATCAAAAGTACGTAACTATATATTTGGTATTGTTATCAATATTCTTCTTTCATTTCAATCTAAGTGAAAGAAAATATTATTCGTTCCCAGTAAAAACTGAAAAAGGAACATATTATGTTGAAAAAGTTTATGGCGAAACTTCAGACAATATAATTAAATTTATAAATGAGAAGACAAATGAGCATGACAAAATTTTAATTTTGCCTGAAGGTTTGTTCTTTAACTATCTAACAAACAGAAGAAGTGATGACTATTACAACTCATATTTACCTTTATATGTAGAAACATTTGGCGAAGACAGGCTAATCAAAAATTTGAAAAATGATATACCAAAGTTCATAATTTTGCATAATATTCCAACAGGTAGCTACTACTTTAAGAGTATATGTTTAGATTATGGTTTCGATGTTTGTAATTTTATAAAAGATGAATATTTCCCAAAAGCCTTTTCAAATGATAATTTCAGAGCTTATATTTTTGAGAAGAAATAAACCTCTTGATTTTTTTTGTAAATAAATGTAAACTTTTTATGAAAATTCCCCTAAATCATTAAATATATCATGTAGATGTGCCGATATATAATTTGTAAGGGATAAGGAAATATTAAAAATGGCAACAACAACAAACAATATTTTCAATAACGATTTATTCAAGAACAAAGGTTTAACTTCTTATAAACCATTTGGCTTGAATGTTCGTGTTCCTGAAACAACTTTAGAAAAAATTTCTGCATCTGTTAAAGCTTCTGTAGCTGGCAACTTAAATGCAATTCAATCATACTTAGCTACAAATGATGATGTATTCAGTGGCAAAGTATCAAAACAAATTAAAAGCATTGAACATGAAAGCATTATGACATCAAGCATTTTAAATGCAGCTGAACCAAAAACAGCACGTAAGTTCGAAATGCACATGTAATAAAAAGATTTATTTATTTCCCAAAATTTTATAACTATTTCCCTTAAAGTTTTTTGAGGCAATACTTTTGTATTGTCTTTTTTGTTATTCAATAGTAAATACTTTTTTGTAATATAACCAAACTCCAAGAAGGGTAAGTACAAAGTTTGGTAGCCATGCGCCTAAGAATCCAGAAATAGTACCTGATTCGGCAAATGATACAGATAAAGCTCTTAATACATAGTATAAGAATAAAATCATAATACTAAATAAGAAACCTCTATTATATCTAACTCTAGGTGGAGTAATAGCTAGAGGAACACCGATTAGTACAAATACGATAGTTGTTATAGGCATTGCGATTTTTTCAAACAATTGAATTTCTAAACTTCGCTTTAAGTTTTCGTCTTTAATATCTGTCGTTGCCAAGTATTTTACAAGTTGCAAGAAGTTTCTTTCTTGACCTAAGTTTTTGTCCATTTCTTTAGACAAGTCAACACCGAATTGTGCTACAGAGTTTTCAAAGAAGGTTGTATTTAATAAATCACCTTTATCTGTGATTGTATAAATTGCACCTTTATCAAAATTCCACCCCTCTGTTGATGTAGCACCAGTTCTTGCTTGTAAAACTTGTAATGTATCTTCTTTTGATAAATCTAAAACTGTTATATTGTATAAAACTTTATTTTCTGCAAACCCTACGTAGAAAAGTCTTTTTATGCCCCAATCATCATTTAATTCTTTGAAGGTGAAATTTTGTTTTCCATTTGGAATGTTCTTTTGACCTAATGCCCAAATAGCAAGGTTTTTAGAAGCTTTTGTTGTTGCCGGAACAACTGTTTCGTTTACGTAAAAGCTTAATAGTGCCATAACTATTGAGAATATAAATATAGGTTTTGCAATTCTGTTTAACCCAATACCGCAAGATCTCATTACTGTGATTTCTGAAGCTAATGATAATCTGTTTAAGGTCATTACTGTTGAAAGTAAGATACCCATAGGGATTGTCATAACAAATACAGCAGGTAAGTTTAAGATAATCATTGTAAGTGCTATATTAAACGGAATACCGTATTCAGAAATTTGTTTAATCAATGTAATGAATGTATCTGATGCGAAGATAATAGACGTAAAGATACAAACACCCATAACAAATACTTCAATGATTTGTTTTAATAGGTATTTATCTAAAATAGAAATGTTCTTTAATTTGTCTATTAATCCCATATGCTTATTTTAGGTTAAATATAATTATTAATCAAATTTTATTAAAACTTTTATTGAATCTTTGGATTTGTTTCTGTCAAAAGCTTCAATTGCGTTATCAACGTTGTAAATTTCAGAAATCATAGGTTTAAAATCTATTCTTTGATTTTCTAAAAGTCTAAGTGCTGGCTTGAATTGACCGCAACGAGAACCTAGAACAGTGATTTCGTTAATTACAATTGGCGCAAGGTTGATTTCTTTGCTACCGGCAACTGTACTTTTTAAAACTAAAGTTCCACGAGGTTTAGTTAAAGCCATTGCGTTTTCAAATCCGTCGATTGAGCCTGTCGCTTCAACTACAACGTCCCAAACTGGTTCAACTTTTAAATCTTTTGATAGAATTGTTTTAACACCTTGATTTTTAGCAACAACAAGTTTGTTTTCGTGTCTGCCGACAAGTGTTACGTCATAATTGTAAGCATTTAGGGCTAAAGCTATTGTTAAGCCTAATTTGCCGTCGCCTTGTACTAAAACTTTTTGTATAGGTTGAATGTGAAGTTGTTCAACTATTTCGCAAGCTGCAGCAAGAGGTTCTACAAAAACGACTTGTTCGTCTGAAACATTGTCAGGAACTTCAAACAAAATTTCTGTTGGAAGTGTTATGTATTCTGCAAAACAACCGTCTTTTCTCCAAATACCGATTGTGTGTCTATCAGGGCAATGTCTTACCAAGCCTTGATTACACCATTCACAATCTGGTTTATGGCAACCGTAACTAATTTCAGCTACAACTCTTTTACCTACAAGTGATTTGTCATCAGAGTTAACATCTTCTACGACTCCGACAAATTCGTGTCCAAGTACTCCGACATATCCCATATAACCTTTTGTGATTTCGTAATCTGTATTACAAATACCTGCCAAAGTTACTCTTATTAGAGCTTCGCCTTTTTGCGGTGTTGGTTTTGTGTAGTTGTTATCTAGCTTTAATTCGTTATCAAATACGATTGCTTTCATTATTTATGTCCTTAGTTTTCGCAATTAGGATTTGGCTTGTATCCAGTCTCAATACCCAATTTTTCTTGTAATTCTTTTACTTCATAAGTTAATCTATTAATTTTGCACATAACAGGGTCTGGAATTCTGTTGTGCATAAGTGTTCCGTTTTCGTCTGGAACTTTTTGTATAACAACTTTTCCTGGAATACCCACAACTGTTGCGTGTTCTGGAACATTGTCTACTACAACTGAGCCAGCTCCGATTCTACTGTTATCACCAATTGTTATGTTACCCAAAACTTTAGCACCCGCACCGACAATTACACCATTACCGATAGTAGGGTGTCTTTTGCCTATATCTTTACCAGTTCCGCCAAGAGTTACTTGTTGATAAATTAGTACATCATCACCGATAATTGTTGTTTCACCAATAACAACCCCTTCGCCGTGGTCAATAAAAAATCTATCACCAATTGTTGCCCCTGGGTGAATTTCTATTCCTGTTAAAATTCTCATAATAAATGAGATATATCTAGGAATAAAAGGGATTTTCCATTTATATAATTTATGAGAAAGTCTGTGCATTAACAATGCGTGCAACCCTGGATAACAAAATATTACTTCAAGAATATTTCTTGCTGCGGGGTCTTTGTCATAAATTGTTTTAATATCGTCTTTAATATGATGTATTGCTCTATCTAACATTATTTTCGCCTTTTTATTAATCAAATAATTCTGTTGATAAATATCTTTCGCCAAAGTCGCAAACTACTGTAACAACAAGTTTATCTGGGTTTTCTTCAGCTAATTTTTTACCTGCAAGAATGTTAGCACCAGAAGAAATTCCGCAAAGGATACCTTTTGTTTTTGCAACTTCTTTTGCCATTTTTATTGCATCATCACCTTTTGCAGTTACGATACCGTCAAGTACACCCTGTTTCAAAATTTCTGGTTCAAAGTTTGCGCCGATACCTTGAATTTTGTGGCTTCCGGCATGACCTTCTGTCAAAAGAGGGCTTTCTACTGGTTCAAGTCCATAAACTTTAACCTCTGGCTTTAAGGCTTTTAAACCTTTTGCCATACCGATTGCAGTTCCGCCTGTACCTATGCCTGCTACAAAAATATCAACTTTACCGTCTGTGTCTTCAAAGATTTCTTTTGAAGTTGTTTCAATGTGTGCAAGTGGGTTTGCAGGGTTTGCAAATTGCATTGGTATGAAGGAATTTGGATATTCTTTCTTTAATTCTTCTGCTTTGTTAACTGCACCTTGCATACCTTCTTCTTTTGGTGTCAAAACAAGTTCTGCACCATAACCTTGAATAAGTTTTCTGCGTTCAAGAGACATACTTTCTGGCATTACAATTATAATTCTCAATCCCATAACTGCACAGCACATCGCAAGCCCGATACCAGTGTTTCCGCTAGTCGGTTCAATAATAACTGTGTCTTTGTTGATTAAACCTTGTTTTTCAGCTTCTTTCAACATATACAAAGATGCACGGTCTTTTATTGAGTGTGAAGGATTTAGAAATTCTAATTTTAAAAATAAATTATCAGAATATTTCACTAACGGAGTTTTTCCGATTAGTTCTAAAACATTTTCGTATACTTTCATTTTAGTGTTTCCTATTTTACTAATTTAGCGTATTTTCTTTTACCAGCTTGAAGGATTGTGTCGTCAGAACCTTCAACCATTAATGTCATATCAGAAATTTTTTCGCCGTTTATTTTTACACCGCCACCTTGAATTAATCTTTTAGCTTCACCTTTGCTTTGTACAAAGTTTAATTCAAGTAATAAATCTAAAATGTTTTTAGCTTCAGTTACTTTGTGTTCTGGAATATCTTCTGGTAAACCTTTGTTTGAAACAACATTAATGAAAGCTTCTTGAGCTTTATCAGCCATTTCTTTGCCGTGATATTGTTCAGTGATAACGTGTGCTAATTCAAGTTTTAAATTACGAGGGTTTTCTGTTCCGTTTGCTAATGCGTCGTAAACTCTTGTAACTTCTGAATTTTCAACATCTGTTAATAATTCAAAGTATTTAACGATTAAGTTATCTGGAATACTCATAATTTTACCAAACATATCGTTAGCACTGTCTGTCAATGAAATACAGTGTTCTGGGTATGATTTACTCATTTTAACCACACCGTCTGTACCTTCGATTAATGGTAAAAGCATAACCATTTGAGGGTATTTTTTGCCATAAGCTGTTTGGATATCACGACCAAGAAGAGTGTTAAATCTTTGGTCTGTGCCACCAAATTCAATATCTGCATCAATTTCAACTGAGTCATAAGCTTGCATTAATGGGTAGAAGAATTCGTGAATAGAAATTGGTCTACCTTCAGCATATCTTTTTGCAAAGTCGTCTCTTGTCATCATTTGAGCAACTGTAACTTTGCTTGCAAGTTGTAAAAGTTCTGTGAAATTCATTTTGTGTAACCAATCAGCATTGTTTACAACTTCGATATCTGAAACATCAAGAACCTTTGAAATTTGTTCAAAGTAAGTTTTAGCATTAACTTCAACTTGTTCTTTTGTTAAAGCTGGACGAGTTTCTGATTTACCAGAAGGGTCGCCAATCATAGCAGTTGCACCACCAATGATTAAAACAATTTTGTGTCCAAGTTTTTGGAATTCTTTTAGTTTTCTCATTACAACTGTATGACCCAAGTGAAGGTCTGGTCTTGTTGGATCCATACCTAATTTTATTCTTAAAGGTTTGTTGTTTTCCTTTGCGTATTGAAGTTTTTGAGCCAATTCTTCAACACCACCTGGAAGGATTTCACAACTTCTACCAATTTTTTCTGCTTGTTCTAAAAATTCTTTTTTTATTTCTACCATCGATATGTCCTTTTTTCTTATTTTTACAAATAAAATTATATCAAAAAAATGTAACAAATGATTACTTTTTCGAGAAACTTTTTAAAACATGTGGAACATAAATAGTAGTAGTAAAGGAGTTGAATTATGGCAAAAATTGATAAAATTGATACGTCAAATATGTCTCCAAAAGAGATAAAAGCAATAGAAAAACAATTAGAAAAAGAAGCTAAAATAGCTAAGGCTGAAAAAGAACAAAAAGCAAAAGAATCTAAAAAAACAGATGAATTTGATTCTTCTTCAACTTCTGTATTAGCAGATTACAAAATAGAAAATTATGTAAAAACATACATTGAAAACTTAATCAAAAAATATGAAGGATATGATGATATAATTTCTCGTTTGCGTTCATATTTAGGTAATTTTGATATTGATGAATTTAGAAAAGATTACCCAGATGTTGCCAATAATTCGGATTTAGCGGCGGCAATGTATAATGACACTCAAAAATTTCTATAATTAAAAGCCCGATTTTATCGGGCTTTTAAACTATTTATACTTATTTTTATTAACATTTGTAACAGATTTTGAAATTTTTTCTAAAAATCGTTATAAAACTTTAGAACAGTGGAATATATATAGTGTGAATTAAAATTCACAGAATTTCTAATTCCTCTCTTCTAATACGTGGTTTAATTGCCGACTGTTTAATGATAGTCGGTTTTATTTTGCGTAAAATTTTTTTACTTAATAAAGTTAATATCTTTCTTGCATGAGAATTTTATGAGGTATATAATTTTGTATACAAGTCATGCAAATGACATAGGGAAGTTAGAAGGGGTATCGATGCAAGGTTATTGTTTCGAATTGATTACCGGACCCATGAGTTGCGGTAAAACTGAAGAATTACTTAGACGAATTAGAAGATGTATAATAGCGAAAAAAAGGGTTAAAGTTATTTCACCTGACGTAGATACAAGAACAAAAGGTGATTATATTGAATCTCGTAATGGCTTATTTTTAGAAGCTGTAAAGGTTAAACACGCTATAAATATTCTTAGTGTTGTAAAACCAGAAGATGAGATTGTTGCAATCGACGAGCTTCAATTCTTTGATGAAAACATCGTTAGAGTTATTACTCAATTGATGAATGAAGGTAAAAAGGTTATCGGTACTGGTTTAGATCTTGATTTTAAAGGTGATACATTTGGTTCTATGCCTCAATTGATGTGTATTGCAACTCAAGTTGATAAACTTCATGCTGTATGTATGAAATGCGGTTCTGACCACGCAACTAGAACTCAAAGACTTATCAATGGTAAACCTGCTGACAAAAATTCTCCATTAATTATGATTGGCGGAGATGAAACATATGAAGCTCGTTGTATTAAATGTTACGAACTTCCTGATGCAGAAGCTGAAAAGAAAAAAGAACTTGAGAAAAAAGGTTTGAAATTAGTTAAGTTCTAAAAAGTATTTTAAAAAAAGAAAGAGGCGAAAGTTTTCAACTTTCGCCTCTTTCTTTTTTTTTATTAATTGAACAAACTTTTAACAAGTGTATTATATTTGCTTCTTTGTTTATGAGTAAGTGATTTTTTTGTTTCTTTAATTAATGCTTTTTGTACTTTTTTCACTTCTCTATTCAAATCTCTGATTTTTTTTCTTTGGTCAGATTTTGTTTTGAAAGAAGTTTTATCTTTTTTCATTTGTTTATAAATATTTTTATTTTCTTCTATGCTTCCTGCTAATTGTGCATAATCTTCAGCATATTTGTTGAAAACAACTTCCAATTCTTTCTTTTGCTCTTTGCTTAATTGTAAGTCATTAACAATAAGAGCTTGTTTCATCAAAACTTCGTATTTATATTTATCTGACCCTGTGTTGTGGCAGTACAAATACAAATCTGAATCAAAGCTTTCTGCAAACGCAAAGCCTGTTGTGAATAATAAAACTAATGTTGTTAAAATAAATCTTTTCATAAGAGAATTATCTAATAAATTTTTTAACAATTCAAGCTAAATCTAAAAAATGTGATAAAATTATACAATGGAAGAATTGCATTTAAGAAATTACGCACATTTAGGTGATGCGGTTTGGGAATTGAAAATCAGAGAACAAACAATTTATCAAACACAGAATACAAAAGAGTTGCATAAACTTACGACAAGCAAAGTTAATGCGACATATCAATCGAATTTGCTAAGACTAATTGAGCCTCATTTGAGCGAAGAGGAGTTAGATTTGGTTAGAAGAGCAAGAAATTTGCAGGTGCCAATTTCTCGTCGTGCAATTCAAACAGATTACCGTCAAGCTACTGCATTTGAGGTTTTGATTGGTTATCTATACATAAACAATAAAGAAAGATTAAATGAAATTTATTCTATAGAAGGTGTTTTATGATAAAACGTACATTTTTATTGATTTGTGCTTTATTAATAGGTTTGAATGCTTTTTGTGCAACCGAATACAAAGATCCTGCAAAAACAAAAGTTGAAAATGGTAACAAACAGTTTGCGAGTTATCAGATTTCTAAAATCAATGGTAAATATGGTGTTTATGATGCTACAGAAGAAAAACACGTTATTCAACCTCAATATGATTCAATGAAATTTGTAAAAGATGAAGGTGCATTAGTTTCCAAGAATGGCAAATACGGTTTTATAGATTTTGATAATAATGTAAAAGTGCCTTTCAAATATGATTTCTTGTATTATCTATATGATAATCGTTTGGGTGCTGTACAAAACAGAAAATATGGTGTTTTAGATTACGCAGGAAAAACTATTATTCCTATACAATACGAATATTTGTACAAGGTTAACAACAAGTATCTTGGCATTATGCAAGGTGGAAAATGCGGTTTGATAACATACACAGGTCAACCTGCTCTTACTCCAAAATATGATCGTATTTATAAGTTGAACAGCAATATTGATGCGATTTTAGATGCAAGAATAGGCTCAAAACACGGATTATTAAACAATAATGCACAAGAAGTTGTTCCTGTAAAATATGACAAAATCAGAAGAATTGATTCAAGTTTGTACGAATTAAAAAATGGTGAAAAATACGGATTTGCTTATTTACCAACAAAAACGATTGTCGAACCAAAATATGATAGGGTTTATAGATTTTCTCAAACTGCTGTAAAGGTTAGAAAATTTGACAAATTCGGACTTTTATCAAATCAAGGTAACGTAATTGTTGAACCAAATTGTTTATCAATACAAAGGGTGAATGATTTTTTAATTGGAGTTAAGCGTTATGATAAATGGGCGATAGTAGATTTTTCTGGCAAACAAATTACGCAACCAGTTTATTCTTCTCTATCAGATATTTTAAAAGAAGGCTGGAGAGCTGAAGACTTCGCTGATAAAGAAAAAGAAGCAGAAGATGCAAGACTTCCAAAAGTAGAATAAAGAGGATAAATAATGATAAAAAAACTTTTTATAACAATGTTAGTATTATGTACGGTTTTAGTTCAGTCTTCTGAAGCTCGTGCTCCAAAAGTTAAGAAAATAACTGTATGTAAGCCTGTTTATACTGTTGAATCTGAATTAAATCAAGGTGCACAGATAGTTAAGTGTGATAAATTATATGGTATAAGAAATTCTTTTTCTTATCCTGTCGTTGCTCCAAGATATGTCAAAATGCTTAACATTGACGACAATTTTGTAAAAGTTAGTACTGGCAAAAATCAATGGGGCATTCTTACTTATTTAGGAAAACCTGTTGTAAAACCAATTTACAAAGATGTTGCAATTGTACGTATTCAATTGGGTTCAGAAGATGCCGATTATTTGTTTTTTGGTAAAAAAGACAAAACTTGGTATTTCTTGAATGAAGGAAAAGAAATTCCTGTTGCAAAATTAAAACGTGGTGAAAAATTTGAACCTATATTTGCGACAACTTTACACAAAATTCCTCACAAAGTAATGATTGACGGTAACAAATATAGATTGCTTATGGGTAAAGTTGATATGACAGATTTATTAGTTGGTACACCAATTAAGGTTCATGTTGCCGAAAAATTACCAAAGTGGGCTGATTTGAAAATTGCCGATTTAGCTTTGGTTTCAATTGTTCAAAAAAAATAAGAAAGTGTTAGAAAATGAAGAAAAAATTTCTTTTATTATTAATATGTTTTTTATTGGTTAATACAACGGCTTTTTCTGCTCAAGTTAGAAAAAGAACTGGTTATATGTCATATTCTACTGAAAAAGATAAAATGGTTACGACTTATTATCTCGTAAATTCGAATGGTACAAGAGTTTCGACTCAAGAATATGATTATTTGAGCGAAATTAATTCAAACTTATTTATCGCAATGAATGACGGAAAATATGGTTTGATAGACGGTTATGGTAGAGGACTTTTGCCGTTCGAATATCAAGAAATCAAGAGTTTGAAATATGGTGTTATCAAGGTTAAACAAGATAATAAATACGGTTTAATGACATTTTCTGGAAGTGTAATTTTACCTATTTCATATTCATATCTTGAAAAAATAGATGATAGACTTTTAAAATTTAGTTCAGTTGGTTCATCTTTACCAAATACTACAACTACGTCTTCTGGAAATGTTGGTTTGATGGATTATAAAGGTAATGTTATTGCTAGTGAACAGTATATCTCTGTTGATAAAATCAATAATTATTTGTTAAGAGTTAGAGTTTCTGGTGGCGCAACTGGTGGTGATTCTAATATTCCAAATCCTACTGGTGCTCAAAATAGTAGTAGTAAATACGGTATTATTGATTATAACGGTAGAACTGTTTTGTCTCCTCAATATGACTATATTTCAAAGGTTAATAATACAATTTTGAGATTGAAAAAAGGCAATAGCTGGGGTAGAGCTGAATATTATAACGGTAACATTATTAATGTAATGTTTGATTATCAATCATATTGGTAAAACTTTTTTGTTAGTGATATAAATATATTACTGACAAAGGGGTAGAATTATGAAAAAGATAATATTAACATTAATTTGTTTGTTGTTTGCAAACAGTGTTTTTGCGCACGAAGTTCAAAATCTTTCTGCTGATGAAGCAATGAAGATTTTAAAGACAGGTAATGAACATTTTAGAACAATGCACTTGAACCACCCTCATCAAACAAAGAGTTCAAGAGATGCTCTAGTAAAGGGGCAACACCCATTCGTTGCTATCTTGACTTGTTCGGATTCAAGAGTTCCTGCTGAAATTATTTTTGATCAAGGTTTGGGCGATATTTTTGAAATAAGAAATGCCGGAAATGTTTTAGACGACCACGTTATCGGTAGTGTTGAATATGCAGTAGTGCATTTAGGTGTAAAACTTGTTATCGTTATGGGACACGAAGATTGTGGCGCTGTAACTGCTACTGTTAACAATGTTGATGAAACAAAATATATTAATAGTTTGATTAAATCAATTAAACCAGCTTTGAAACAGTATGAAAAAGAACACCAATGCGGTTGCAAGCTTACAAATGTTATCAAAAACAATGCTGTTATCAATGCTGATAAATTGACTGAAAAAGATGGTTTATTAAAAGATTACGTACAGAATAAAGGTTTGAAGATTGTTCCTGCTTATTATCATTTAGAATCAGGTGAAGTGGAGTTTTTGAAATAGATGAAAAATGTCGCTTTAATTCTTGCATCTGGAAGTGGGGAACGCTTTGGACATAATATTCCTAAACAGTTTTACGAATTAAATGGTAAAACAATTTTGGAGTACTCAATTGAGGCTTTTGAAAATCACGAGAAAATCGACGAAATTATTCTTGTTACAAATCCAAAGTTTAGAGATTTGGCAGAAGAAATTTTAAAGAAAAATAATTATAAAAAAGTTTCTAAACTTTTAAATGGTGGTAAAACAAGGGTTGAAAGTTCTTTTATTGGTACAAGCGAGGTTGAGGACGGCGTTAATGTCTTAATCCATGATGCGGTTAGACCGTTTGTTGATAGAGATATTATTGATAGAAATATTGAGGCTCTTGAAACTTACAATGCCGTTGGAACTGCGATAAAATCTTCTGATACGATTATTCAAGTTGATGAAAATGGTTTTATTACTCAAATTCCAAATAGAACATTTTTAAGAAGAGTTCAGACTCCTCAATCTTTTAAGTCTGAATTGATTAAAAAAGCTCATAAACTTGCTCTAGAAGATTCTTCTGCTAGTTTTACTGATGATTGTGGATTGGTCGTGAAATATAATTTGGATAAAATATTTATTGTAGAAGGTAGCGAAAATAATATTAAAATTACAACACCAGAAGATTTGAATGTTGTAAAAAATATTTTGGAAAATTTCTGATGTTCAAAAAGTTTGATTTTACACTATACAACATACTTTCAAATGTAAAAAGACGTGATACAATTGCAATTTATGGTACGTCTAAAGAAGCATTGGAAATAAAAAAATATATTTATGAAAAAAGAAAAGATGTAAAGATAGCTTTTTTTGTTGAATATCAAGTTGGCGAAAAGCAATACCAAGACGGAATTAAAATTATTGATTTTAAAACTTTTATAAAAGAAAAAGACAAAGTTGATTGCATTATTATTGCAAAAAGAGACAATTTTCATGCTATGACGCAACTTTTTGCAAAATCTAATATTAATTTTGTAGAAGTTTCAGAAAAGGATTTGCAAACTTTAGGATATCTTCATTTTGAAGATTTGAAGGAGATGTTTGAAGAAGATGAGGATAGAGAACGTTTTGAGGTTATCTTTATTTCATCGCTTTTGCAGGATAAAAACTATTACTATCGCTATATTGAAGAGCACAAGCCAAGCCTTAAAAATAATGAATATACTGAATTTTTGATGAAAAATAAGATTAAAACTATTGTAGATACTGGGGAAAATAATGGATACAATAGCATGGTTTTTCAAAATGAAATAAAAGGTGTCGAAAAAATTTATTGTTTTGATGCTTTGCACGATTATGTTTCAAATGGACTTATTCTCCCACGAAAAGCTAAAGAGCTTACGTTCTATAAAATTATTCAATTCTCAGAAAAAGTTGAAATGGTTGGACGAATTTTGTGGGATTGCGAAAATGCAAAAGTCTTCTTGAGAAAAGGTTTGAAGACAACAACATTGGATATTTTTAGGGCAATTAATAAAAGAAAAATCGATTTTATAAAATTTGATATTGATGCTCTAGAATTGAGTGTGTTGAAGGGTTGTGTTAGAACAATCAAAAAAGATAGACCTCAACTTGCATTTAGAATTTTTGAAATGCCAGCGAGAGATTATACAGAAATAATGCTATTCTTGAAAAATATTTTACGCAATTATACTTACAAAGTTGGATACTATGACGAAAAGAAAATCGAAAGTTTTCTTTATTGTATTCCAAATGAATTATATTATTAGAGTTAAAACGGCTAGAACCCTTTATTTATGCGGGTTACTACCCCCCCCCATTTTCGTTTTTAATTTTGTTTATTACAAAATCTATTGCACCACGATTTTGTTCAAAAGCTTTTTGGCAATTTTGGCAAACTCTATTGTAATATTCATTATCTTCTAATAATTCGAAAATTTCAGCCTCAAATTCTTCTGGAGTTTTAACAACTTTACCCGCATTGAAAGTTGTCAATGCTGAATAAATGCCTCTAAAGTTAGAGATTGTTGGACCTGAAATTACTGGCTTGTTATAAATTGATGCTTCAAGTGGGTTGTGTCCGCCTGTTTTGTTAAAGCTTCCACCTAAAAATGCTATATCGCAGAAATAGTAAAGCTTTGCAAGTTTACCAATTACATCAAGGATTATAATGTCGCAATTTTCAAAGTTTGTATTTTTTGAATAATAATCGTACTTATAACCTGTTTTTTCAACCAATGCAGTAACTTCGTCTAAGCGAGTCAAGTGTCTTGGAGCTAATAACAATTTAAAATTAGGGTGTTTTTTATGTACCTTATCAAAGGCTTGTAAAACAATCTCGTCTTCGCCTTTGTGAGTACTTCCGGCAATCATAATTCTGCTATTGCCTTTTTCTATTAGTGTTTCTTCTGGAATTTTACCTTCAATATCAAATTTCAAGTTGCCCATAACTTCGCAAGTTTCGGGACTTGCACCCATTTTGATAAATTTTTGTCTATCCATTTCTGATTGAGTAAGAATTTTTGTATATGTTTTATCAAAAATTGCCCCAAAGAAAAGAGACATATGTTTATAGTACTTGAATGAGTGGTCAGAAATTCTACCATTAATGATGAACAATGGAATATTTTTTCTGCTTACCATATATGAAAAGTTTGGCCAAATTTCAGTTTCCGCAATAATAACTGCATCTGGGTGAGTTTTCTTTAGGAAAGAATTAATAAACGGTGGAAAATCTGGCGGAAAATATAAAACTTGTTCTGCAATATCTTTAAATTTGTTTTCTGCAAGTTCTTTACCAGTGTTTGTTCCTGCTGTAACAATGATTTTGTGGTCTGGTAATTCAACGTGTGCACGTTTAACTAAATCTTCAATCGCAATAATTTCACCAACTGAAACACCGTGGAACATTATTGTTTTACCTTCTATTACAGGTAATTTATAGATTTTTAAAAAGCCCATTAATCTTGTAATTAAATCGTGTCTGAATAGACCAGCGATAAGATATGCTGGTAAAATTATGATTGTGAAAAATATGATTGATAAAAAGTAATATATAAGCATAAATGTATTATACTCAAAATTTTATTTTTATGCAAAAATAGATATATAAAACGGACGTTTATTTAAGGAGATTTTTATGAAAGATAAATTATTTTTGATGATTCCTGGTCCTACACCTGTTCCAGAAACAGTGTTGTTGGCTATGGCAAAACACCCAATTGGACATAGAAGTGGCGAATTTGAAGCTATTTTGAAATATTGTTATGAAGGTTTGAAAGAAATTTTTCAAACAAAGAATGACGTATTTATTTATGCATCAAGCGGTACTGGCGCAATGGAAGCAGCTTTATCAAATCTTGTAAATGAAGGCGACAAAGTTCTTTCTCTTGTAATTGGTAACTTTGGTAACAGATGGGCAAAAATTGCTAAATCTTTAGGTGCTAATGTTCAAACTATTGAAAAAGCTTATGGCGAAACAGTTAGCCCAGAAGAATTGAAAGCAGTTCTAGATGCCGATACAAACAAAGAAATTAAAATCGTTACAATGACTCACTCAGAAACTTCAACTGGTGCTAAAAACGATATTCAAGCATTGTGCAAATTAGTTCAAGAACACGGCGCATTATCAGTAGTTGATGGTGTAACATCTGTTTCTGCAATGGACGTTAAAATGGACGAATGGGGCATTGATGTTTTAGTTTCAGGTTCTCAAAAAGGTTTTATGATTCCTCCCGGATTAGCATTCTTAGCTGCATCTGATAAAGCTTATGCAGTTTATGAACAATGCAAACACCCAAGCTTCTATTTTGACTGGGCTGCTCATAGAAAAGCTGTAAGAGGTAATACAACACCTTATACTGCAGCAGTAAACTTAATCTTTGCATTAAAAGCTGCAATCGAAATGATTAAAGAAGAAGGTATTCAAAATATCTTTGCAAGACACAAAAAACATGCTCTTGCACTTCGAGCAGCAATTAGAGCTATTGGTTTAAAATTATTTGTAGAAGACGATAACAAAGTAAGCTACTCAATTACTTCAATCTTACCTCCAGAAGGTGTATCTGTTCCAGATATCAGAAGTGGTTTGAAAAATGATTACGACATCGTTGTTGCAAATGGTCAAAACGACTTGAAAGATAAAATCTTTAGAATGGGTACTTTAGGCTTCGTATCTGATAGAGATGTTTTAACAGCAATCGCATCTCTAGAAGCTGTATTATACAAACTAGGTTATAACTTTGAACTTGGTTCAGGTGTAAAAGCTGCTATTGAAGCTATGAAATAGAATTATAAAGAAAGAGGGCTGAGCATTAGCTCAGCCCTCTTTCTTGTAGAGGCGAAGCCGAAGGCTTCGCCTCTTTTTTTATTTAATTTTTTATACCAAGTGCATTCTATCAAAGATGCCTTTTCTTTGAACCCAGATTTCCATTTCCATTTCGTTTCCAAGTTCAATCATTGCATTTTTAATTTCTTTAAAAGAATAGCTTGATGAACCGATATTGCCTAAAAGAAACATAACAAAATGACCTTGCATAAGTGTTTGTTTCATATCTTCGATATTAACTTCATATTTTGCTAAAACTGTTGTAACTTTTGCAACAATACCCACTTTGTCAGTTCCTGATACTGTTACGATAATTCTATCTTCGTCCATTTTTACCTCATTTGTATTAAACTGTAAATTATGATAGTATTATCTTATCACACAAAAGGAGTTTTATGAAACTTTTAATAGTCGACGACAACGAAACAAATTTAAAAATTTTCAGTATGATACTTTCTTTAGACGGATATGAGATAAAAACTTTATCTTCTGCTGAAGAAATTTCTTCAAAGTTGAATTCTGATGTGGATTTAATTCTTTTATCAAACAAGTTTGAAAAAGAATGCGAAAACTTGTCAGAGAAAAAAGTTGTTGTAATGACTACAAACCCTAGTGTTGATGAAGTTGTAAGATTTTATTCAGAAGGAATTAAAGATTACATAATTCTTCCTGCAAGTGCTGATGTTATTAGAAAAAAAGTTGATGAAGCTTTGAATAAAGAAAAAACTTTAGAAGATATTTTATCATCATTCAGACATGTACAAGTAAAAGACAATGGTTCTTACAAGCATTTAGAAAGAATGAAAGCTTATGCAAGAACATTGGCAACAGAATTAAAAGAAAATAATAAACACTTAAAAATTGATGATGAGTTTATTAAAAATTTAGAATTGGCAAGTATTTTGCACGATATCGGTAAAACTCAAATTTCTGACAAGATTTTGCAAAAACCTGCTAAACTGACAGAAGAAGAATTTTCTAACGTTAAAAAACACTCTTCTTTGGGTTATAAGATGTTAGAAAAACTAAAAAATACACCATTTATTCAAATGGCTAAAGATATCGTATTATCTCACCACGAAAGATATGATGGTACCGGTTATCCAAACCAAAAAGCTGGTGAAGAAATTCCATTGAGTGCTAGAATTGTTGCACTTTGCGACGTTTATGATGCTTTAAGAGAAACAAGAGTTTATAAAGAAAACTTCTCTCACGAAAAGAGTGTAGAAATCATTAAAGGCTCTAGCACAAAGCAATTTGACCCTATTATTATCGAAGCTTTTGAAAAAGTTCACAATAAATTTGATGAAATTTTCAATAAATTAAATTTGAAAAGATAGAACTTTGAAAATTAAATATAGGGCTCGCCCCACACCTCCAATCGCCACAACACCCTTATAATGTGATAATGAGGGGCAGAAAGGAGGCAAAATATGAAGGAAGTAATAAAAAAAGCCCTACGGCTAATAGGACTTTTTCTAACTTTTATTGCTGAAATCATATAGGGTGTGATACGGTTGATTAAATTCTTAGGGTTTAATCAACCCCCTATATTTACATTATAACCTATTTTTAAACTTTTTCAAGCCATGTTTTATAATGCATTTATTATTGTTTGGATATACTTTAGTGTGCAAGCTTTTGACGTGTTGTTTTTTATTGTGAAATAAGCTTGTTCTGCGATTTTGTTTAGGTTCTCTTTATTGTATGAAATAATCTTTTCTAAAGTGTTTTTGATATCTTTTACTGTTGGCTTTGTTAAAAAACCATTTTCTTCATCTTTAATTATTCCAGAAATTCCGTCGTTTACTGTTCCAACTGTAATACAACCACTTGCTAATGCTTCAAGGTAGACTAGACCTAATGTTTCATTGACAGAAGGGAGTATAAAAATGTCAGAATTTCGCATTTCTTCTAAAACGTTTTCTTTTCCTAAATGACCTTTAAAAACGACATTTTTACCTATTTTTTCTAAGGATTTTCTTTCTTCGCCGTCGCCAATGATAGTTAATTCAATATTTTCAAAACTTTTGCAGGCATGTATAAGTTTGTCGATATTTTTGCGCTTGATAAGATTTGCGACAGAAAGAACTTTTACTTTTTCGTCAAAATTTGGCTTTCTTTTGATAATCAAATTTTCATCTATTCCGGAATTTATGACAATGGTTTTGTTTTTAAATTCGGGATAACTTTTTAAAAGTTTTTCTTCAATATGAGGAGAACGACAAACAAGTTTTTCAGCTCTCCTAAAAGATTTCAAAAGTTTTTGTTTAAAATAAATTGAGTAAGTTGGTTCAGTTAAAACTTTTAAATCTGATATATGAACTCCGCAAATCAATTTACCTTTGAATTTGTCTGCAAAAATGCTTCCAGACGGCATGTGCGAAACTATTATGTCGTATTTTTCGATATAAGGTATTTTTTTCTTAACGTCAAACCAAAAAGGTGTTATATAGTTTGCGTTGAAAGCATTGTTGAAATAACCTGTTTTGAAAAACTTTTTCTTTCTAATGTAAGAATTTAATAAAAAATTTGGACGAATAACTTGAACATTGTGTCCTAAGTTCCTAAAATTTTCGACAAAATCCTTTAGAGCAGAAGAAGTGTTGTCTTCTTTTGATAAGGGATAAAGGTCTGTCAAAAATAAAATATTCATAAATTCAGTATATCATATTTTCTTTTTTTTAAGTATAATTAAAGTAATGTTTGGAAAGAATAAAAAACTATCAATTGCATTTTATTGGCACTTACACCAACCGTATTACAAATTGAATACGCAAGGTGATTATCTTATGCCTTGGGTAAGACTTCATGCGGTGAAGGATTATCTTGATATGTTGTTGATAATGAAAAAATTTCCTAAGTTAAAATTGAATTTTAACTTATCACCTGTTTTGGTTGATGCAATTTTGGATTACGCAGAAAACGGTGCAGAAGATGTTCATTCAAAATTGACAAAAACTCCAGTAAATGAGTTAACAGATGATGATAAACGTTTTATTTTAAGTAACTTTTTTGACGTAAATTACAATTCAATGGTGCTGCATCACCCTAATTATAATGAATTGTACGAAAAACGTGTTGCAATGGATTATCCAGATATAGAAGCTTTTTCTGATGAAGAATATGGCGATATTATGGCATGGTTCAATATTGCGTGGTTTGATTCAATGTATGCGGAAATGTTCCCTGATTTGGCTCAATTGGTTTCAAAGGGTAAAGGGTTCACTTTAGAGGATAGAATTGAAATTCTTGATTATATGAAAAAAATCATGAAAATGATTATTCCTACATACAAAGAATATATGGAAAAAGGCAGAATTGAAATTACTACAAGTCCTTATTACCATACAATTTTGCCAATCTTAGTTGATATAAAATGTGCAAGTAGAAACATTCCTAATCCAGAAGCTTTGCCACAAAACTTGAAAATGGCTAAAGATGCAATGCTTCAAATGAAAATGGCTTTGGATAGAATGGAAGAAGTTTTTGGTCGTAGACCTAAAGGTGTTTGGCCTCCAGAACATTGCTTGAGTGCCAAAACTCTTGATATGCTTAATGAATTGGGTGTTGAATGGACTATTACTGACGAAGGTATTTTAGCAAATTCTATTAACTTTGAATTTGTTAGAGATTTTAAAGGTTATTTAGAAGATCCATATTACTTGCTAAAAACATACGAATACAAGACAAAGAATAATTCTAAGATTGATTTAATTTTTAGAGATAGCTCTATTCCAAACTTGATTAACTTTGAATATCCTCACGTTGAGGCTGATAAAGCTGCAAACGATTTGTACGATAGATTGAAGGTTATCCAAAGTAAAATCTTTACTTCCCCTGATGATAATCACTTGATTACAATTGCTTGTGATGGTGAAAACTGTTGGGAAAATTATGATTCAGATGGTAAAGATTTTTTGAATGAATTGTATTCATTGTTAGAAAAAGATGACTCTTTAGAAACTGTTTTGATTTCTGATTATATTAAATCTGATGAAAACAAAAAAGATTTGCCAAAAATTTATTCAGGTTCTTGGATAAATAGAAACTTCCAACTTTGGATTGGTGAACCTACAAAAGACTTAGCGTGGACATATTTGAAATATGTTCATGATGATTTTACAAAGTTTGAAAATGAAAACCCAGATAATCCAAACCTTGAAAAAGCAAGAAGAGAAATGTTTATTTCTGAAAGTTCAGACTGGTTCTGGTGGTATGGTGAACCTAATAATTCAGGACAAGACCATATTTTCGACTACTTGTTTAGAGAACATTTGAAAAATGTTTATAGAATTTTAGGCTTGGAAGTTCCAACATCATTGCAAACATCTTTGATAGTAAGTTCTGCTGAACAATATGATACAGCCGTTCCTGTTATGGATAGCCAAAACAAGATTGATGATGAATGGTTGAATGCAGGCTTTATCGATATCTTGGCTAAAAATGACGATGACATTCACTTATTTGAAAAGGTTCGATTTGGTTTTGACGAAGAATATTTGTATTTGAGATTTATTCTTAACCACGAAACAAGAGAAAATAACTCACAAATGACTCAACAAATTTATCTGTATATGAGAAATTGTGATATAGATCAAGATTTGTCTCCTGTAAGACCTCTTGTTAAAGGTGATAATATTCCTACATTGTTTAAAGAAAAATTCCACAACGAAATTAGACTAACATTCTCAAGCGGACTTTTAAGACCTTTGCAATTTATAGAAGCATTGCCGGAAAACTTGTGGAAAGAAAAAGATTCTGAAAATATCAAAATATCTTATGATAACGTTATTGATATAAGCATACCTTTTGACACCATTGAAGTTAAACATGGCGAAATGTTAGAGTTCTTCTTTGTAACAGCGGATTATGATGTTATGGAAACATGTAATCCACCTTGCATTTTACTTACAATGATAAGACCTAAGAAATAATTTGTAAGTAAACAGTTCTTGTTCTAGCTTTGTTATCAAAGTCGATTAAAACAACTTGTTGATAAGTTCCTAATTGAAGAGCACCTTCGATTAAAGGAATAGAAATTGAGTTGCCAATGATAGAAGCACGAACGTGAGCATAACCGTTGCCGTCGTTCCAAGTTTCATCGTGAGCATATTCAATGTTCATTGGGGCAATTCTGTCTAAAGCTGCGGGTAAATCTGTTAACAAACCAGGTTCAAATTCGATTGTTGTTAAAGATGCTGTACTTCCGCCAACATAAGCCACTACTAACGCATCTTTGATAGAATGTTTGTACACATAATTTTGAACATTCTTTGTGATATCAACGATATCAGTAAAACCTTGTGTGTTAATGTTAAATTTTTCTGTAATAACTGTCATCTACATAAACTCCCATAATTCATATACACATTTTTTACCGAAGGAAAATAAATATCAATTATAAAAGTTAGAATTTAACACATAAGTTTACAATTAAAAATGATACATTTGAAGTATAGAATTAAAAATATAAATATATATAATAAATATATTGCACATTTAGAATTAAAGGTAACAAGTGGACACCACTCATTTCTTTAAAATGACGTTGCTTACGTCAAGAAAGGGGTGATGCTTATGGCAACATTCAAAACGCTAGCCGTCATATATTTTATGATAGCGCTTTTCTATAAACAAGAAAAGCTAGCGTTTATGATTGCCGTCGTAGCGCTAGCTCTAGTTTTGTAAACTAAGTGGTGTAAAATATTAGCTTTCGCTAATAGCCACTTGTTACTCTTATTATAACGTATTTTTTTATGGTGTGCAAGTGTCAAAAATTGTGAAAAGTTAGTAGATGCTAGATTAAGTTTCTGCCTGTGCAATCAAAGATTGCTCCGCTATCTTGGATTGTTCGGGTTGTCGCGGGAGTAACGTCCCGCTCCACCTTACGGGCTGGGTTCGCTATGCTCACACGGCGCCCTACCGAAAATCCGCTACGCAACGGCGGTTTCGTCGTGTTGTTCTGCTTGTCTTTGCTACGCAAAGACAACACCAACAACACCAGCTTGCACAATTAAAAGAACGGGCGAGGATTTTATCCTCGCCCGTTTATATTAGCGATAAGCTAATTTATGAAAGAAGTTACTTTGTAATTATAGAAGTGTTATATCTTCTTGATAAGATAATGTGCTTCTAAGTTTTTTGATAAATTCGTGTGCTTGTTGTGGAGCTTTTTCCCAATCAACTGCACAGATACCTCTTTGTACCCAAACTACTTCTTTGAAGAACACATATTGAGAGTTCATCGCTTTTTCTTTTGCTTCAAGATATACAGCTTGTGAATCAGTCAATTGTGATACAGGAATTTTACCAGCTAAGTATTGAGCTTTAACTTTTTGGTAATTTTCTTGTGCTGCAAACATTGCTTTGTAGTTTTTGTCGATGCTGAAATATCCAGCTAAAGCTCTGTTTACAATCATTCTGATTTCTTCTTCAAGTTGAGTTTTTACTTCGTCTTCGTATCTTTGAAGTTCGTTTAATTCAGCTTTTGTTCTTGCGATTTCAGCGAATTTTGTACCACCTTCAATTGGTTTCCATTGTGCGAAGATACCGAAGTACACGTTATCTTTGTTTGCGTGCCCTAAGTAATCACTTAATGGGATTGGTTTTATAACACCTGGCATTAAGTTTAAAGTCGGTAAATCACTTGAATAATGTCTACCAGGAAGTGTTGTATAAGTCAATTCCATTTTAGCATCTGGAAGTACGAATTTTTGAATGTACATAGCCATTTCAGTTTTCTTCATTTGTTGAGCTGTTCTTAATTTAGCTAACTCTGGAGAAACTTTGTATGATTCATCAACTAACATTTTGATAAATGTTTCTAGGTTTTGTTCTGTACCTAAGTGGTTGATTACATTGATTTCGCTTGTAAAGAATGTTTTATCAGTTGCTTTGATTGGAGCAAGTTCAAAATCTTTTGATTGATCTTGATACATGATTTTGCTCATTTGAACTTTTGTGTTTCTCAAAGCTGATGCCATATCAAGAAGTTCTTGTTCGTGTTTGTTTAATTCAGTTGCCCAACGTAGAGCTTCTTCTTGACCGCAATAGCCCATTTTTTCTCTTACTCTTGCCATTGCTAATGCTTCACGACATTCTTTTACATAATCTTTTTGAACTTTGATTTTATTTTCAAGGATTAATGTGTCCATGTATAACATAGCTACGTTAATACCAATGTTTTGTTCTGTTAAGAATTGTTCGTGTTTAGAGAAGTTTAAGCTTTTCTTTTTCAAGATAATATTTGTAACCAATGCTGGTGAATAAATGATTTGTTCCATACCGATTTTGAATACACCAGTTTCTTTAGGATACAATAATTTAGCACTTTCTGCATAACCGTCATTGTATGATTGGTAACCAAGAGTTACTTGAGCTGTTGGTAAATATCTCAATGCAGCTGCAACTGCGCTTCTTCTTGCTGCTTTAACTAATAATTTCTTTCTTTCGATATCAAGGTTGCTTTCTGCAACTTTGTTGAATACATCAGACATAGTTAAAACATTTGGTTTTCTGTGAGAAATAACTTCTGCTGTGTATAGAACTCTCAAGTGTGGTTGATATCCTAAATCATCAGCTGTGTCTTTATTGATGTATAATAATTCATCTTCGTAGAATTGTACTTTTTGTGGTTTTGGAGTTTTACCAGCAAGTACAGATTTGATATTGAATGACGTTGCTTCTGAAACTTTTCTGTCTAAGTCATAAGCACCAGTACCCATTAAGATACCCATTTCAACGTCTTCTTTACCTAATGTTGAATATGAAGGAATTTTTTTAGCATTGATTGCGTTGTATAATGCTTTTCTTTTTTCTGTTGAAACGTTGAATAATGGTGTAACGATTACTGCATCGTAGTTGTCTAATTTTGCAATAATTGGGTCAACGTTATTGTTAACAGGTACAACTGTTAAATTCATTGTTGGTAATTTTTTCTTTAAGTATGCGTTCCAGTCTTTTTTAGTTCTGTAGAAGTTTTCGTTCATAAGAACAACACCTTTTTTGAAAGGAACTAATTTGTAGAATAGGTTTGCACCTTTGATATTTTGTTGAACAGGGTTGAAGAAATTATCACCAAAATCTCTTAAACCGTATTGGTCAATTGTTAAAACAAATTTGTTTTTGTTTGGAGTTGAGTTTAAAGCATTAGAAACAAACCAACCTAATGAAACAACCATTGTTGCGTTTGATTTCATAGCTTTTGCTGCTGCTTGTTTAGCACCAGCTTCTGTCCAGTTACCTACAAATACGTTTTCTTTTGGAAAACTTGCTCTGTATTCTGGAGCTGTTGATACAGTAATGGCTTTTTTGAATTGTTCCATTACTTGATTATTTTTGTCTGAAGGACCGTCAAAAACAAATGCGTAAACTAGAGTTCTTGCGTTTTTGTTGTAGGTTACGGGTTTGCTTTTAGATGCACTTAATAGTGTTTGTCCTTGAGGAGCAGCTAAAACTGCTAAATTAATATTGCTTATAGCCATTGCTAGTAACAATACTAGTGCTGTAATTCTTTTCATCTTTTTCCTACCTCTTCCGATTTTAACATTACAAGTGTATTTGAAACATATCTAGTATTCAATACTAGATTAAGTTTTTTTAAGTTCTACTTAATATGATAATTAAAATAACATTGCATAAAAACCTGTTTTAACTACAATAAATGTATTATGATAAAGTTTTTCGCACCAATAATACTATTAACAATATCGAATGTATTTATGACATTTGCGTGGTATGGACATTTAAAACATAAGAGTACTGTGCTTTGGATAGTTATACTAGTAAGTTGGGGCATCGCGTTTTTTGAATACTGTTTCCAAGTTCCAGCGAATAGAATTGGACATCAGGTTTATGATGCGGCACAATTGAAGACTATGCAAGAAGTTATTACATTGATTGTTTTTTCAATCTTTTCAGTAACATATTTGAAGGAAGGATTGAAATGGAACTACATCGTCGGATTTTTATTGGTGATTTTGGCTGTGTTTTTTGTTTTTAAGAAATGGTAAAATGCGGGAGCCGATTTTTTAGGTATTCATAAATTCGTGCAAAAATCTTTCTCTCTAATTTGTTAACGCAAATGTGGTGAGGTTTTGTTTTTGTACCCTCTCCCAATACTGGGAGAGGGTACGGGTGAGTGTTCACTTATATTTTTAATTATCAACACAGAGGCGCTGGGCTTATGCCCAGCGCCTCTGTTAATTATTTGTTTTACTTGTTTCGGATTATTCGGGTTGTCGCGGGAGTATATTTTATGGCTCACACGGCTGTCCTCTCGTAAACGATACTCAATCGTTTACTCGGCAGAGTCGAAAATCCGACTAAATCAATTGCAATGCGATTTGCGGAGTTTGGTTAGCTGTTGCTAACAAGCTTGCAGCTGATTGTTGTAAGATTTGGTTTTTTACGTAATTTGATGATTCTTCTGCGATATCAGCATCTTTGATTAATGATACAGCATCAGTTAAGTTTGTTTGCATTGTTTGTGCTACTTCAACTGCTGAATTGACTCTTTGCATTGCTGCACCAAGTTCAGTTTTTCTTGCTGTAACTTCTGAAATCGCTGAGTCGATATTGTCTAAGAATTTTTGAGCAAAAGCATCACTTGCGTATACCCAACTTAACATATCATCAATTACTGCATTTTCTTTTTCTGTTGAAGAAGAATCAAGTGCAATACCGTCTTCCATTGATACTTCAATGCCAGTTTCTTTTGTTACTTTTGTAGATGCTGGGTTTTTTAACTCTGCAAGCGTATCAGCATCTGCAAATGTTGCTCCGGTGTAGTTTTTGCTTGTATCAGCATCTTGGAACTCAATTGTGCAACCTTTTGATAAATCCGTATCATCTGCAGGAGTAACTTCAATATAATCGTTATTTACTTTCGCATAATATTTGTATTCTGCGGGGTCTGCAACTGGGTCTGCACCTGCTGCTTTTGTTTCATATTTAAAAATATCTGCTTTTACATTAAAATTATATTCGTGATTTGTATCATCAATATCAAGCAATTTTGTTGCTGCAGTTGATGAGAAAATTGCTGAATCTAGTTTAATGATACTGTCATCGTTACTTTCAATACCAACTTGAAGGTTAATATCACCGCAACTTCCGTCTAATACTTTTTTGCCGTTGAACTCAGCTGTATTTGACATACGAGTGATTTCCTTTAAACGAGCTGCTACTTCTGATTTTACAGCTGTCATAGCATCTTCACCGTAAGTACCGTTGGCTGCTTGTTCAGTTAAGTCTCTGATACGTTGCATATTTGATTGAATAACATCTAATGTACCTTCTGTTGTTTGTAACATTGATGTGCCCATTTGTGCATTATCTTGTGCAACTGATAATGAACTGATTTTGTAGTCCAATTTTGTTGCTACTGCTGAACCTGCTGCATCATCTTTTGCTGAGTTAATTCTCAAACCTGTAGACAAACGTTCCATTGCTGTGTTCATCTTTGTTGATGCGTTGTTTAAACATTTTTGTGCTACCAATGATGGAATATTGGTATTTACAGTAATTGCCATTTCCTCTTTCCCTATCCTTTTATAATACGTCTGATATTTTTTTTATTAACAGATTTAGTATATTGGATATTTTTCACCATGACATCATACGTATGGAGGAGATTTTTATTTTTTATTAAATTTTTGATATTTTTGAATTTCTATTTTACTTTAATTCCGTAAAGCAAGCCACTATTTGCTTTTACGTTGTGGTAGTAAATGTTATATTTGCCTTTTACGTGTTTTTCAAAAGTTTCTTTTGCATTATTTGGCAAGAAAAACCATACATGTTCGCCCTTTTTTAGCATATTAGGGTTATTAATTATTTCTTGATTATTTATTCCGTAAATTTGTTTATAGTACAAATAATCGCTATTTGAATCTTGATTTACGTATACAATATCATTATTTTTAATATTAGTTTTTAAATATAATGCCATTTCTCGTGGTGTAGAATTATTTTTATAAAAATTGTTTTTAACAATGTTTTTATAAGTGTTTTCAAGTTGCGGATACGCACCATACAAAAATACCGAAAGTAAAATATAACTTGTAAAATGTCTGATATCAGTAGCTTTTGAGGCTAATAAAATAGCAAATGGTATTAAAAATAATATCATTCTTTCATAAAATGGATAAACATGAAATGCCGATGCAACGATAACTAAAACTAATGTAACCACTGAAAATAAAGCAAATCTACTTCTTTGGTAAAAATAAATTATCAAACCGACAACCATTAATATTGCAAGAATATATTCTGGTGAAAAAATAAAGCTATTTGCATTTTGAAAAATATTTAACCAGTTATCAAGATTAATAAACTCACTATTCCAATAGTTCATCATACCTGTTTTTTGCATATTAAAAACTTTTTGAAAATAGTAATAATAAAATAATCCTCCACTTACGGAAAGTGGTACAAACAGTTTTAGTTTTTCTATTCCTGTATAATTTCTGCTAAATCCGATAAGCAATGCAATAGCGCCAATCAAAAACATTGTCGGGAACGAAAACCAAATGAAAGCTGACAACAGTAGTGAATACAAAAACAAATTTTCTTTATTCAAATATTGATATATATATATAGTAAATATACAGAATAAAACATCTGTGCTATATGGTTTAAATTCTCCTGCGTAATAATATAATGGAAAACTTATTGCAAAAAGCAATGATGCGCAAAGTACAGACTTTTTACTATAAAGCAAGGTCTTACTCAAAAAATAAAACATCACCATTGCAAGCAAGCTTGATACAAATGGTACAATTCTAAAAACAAGTTCAGATTTGCCAAAATATCCAATAATTATTTTTGTATAAATTAAAAACATTGGTGGTGCAACTTGCAAAAATCGCATTGGTTGGAAAAGTTCTAAATAATTTTTATTTAATATGTTCCACGCAAGTGCGCATTCATCATGCCAAAAAGATTGATTAGTTAAATAAACTTTTGTTCTTAAATAAATTCCAAGAATAAAAATCAATCCCAATAATATATAAGGTATTTTTTGTAAAATCTTTTTAACTTTTTCCATACGATGATTATAGCACAAGTAGTAAATAGTAGTTTGTGAATTGTGAGTAGTAATTTGTCATTGCGAGCGAATGCGAAGCAATCCAAAGCCCTCACCGAAATTTTAAAGTTTCAAGCAAAGCTTTCAACTAAAAATTTCTCCTCTCCCCAATTTGCTAACGCAAATGTGGCGAGGGGTATTCTATTCACTAATATACCAATTATAAAAATCTCTGATACCTTGTTCTAAATCAATCTTTGGTTCCCAACCAAGTTCTCTGATATGTGTTGCGTCCATCATTTTTCGTGGTGTTCCGTTTGGTTTTGATTTGTCATAAACAATTTCACCTTCAAAACCTACAACACGTTTAACAATTTCAAATAAATCTTTTAATTGAATATCATCGCCCTTTGTAATGTTTACAAGTTCGCCAACTTCGTCATAATCTTTATTCATTAACAAATAAACGCACGCATCGGCAAGATCGTCTGAACACATCATTTCACGATAAACAGAGCCGTCGCCCCATAGTACAACCTTGTCTCTATAAGCGCCAAGTTCATTTAAAATTTCTTCCAAATTATCATCAGTAACTTTTTCGTCCAAGCCCCAACCTAATTTGTATCTGTGTACATCTTTTTTGATAGCTTCAAAATCATTATTTCTCAATAATTTTGCCAAATGAAATCTTCTTAAAATCATTGGTAACAAGTGTGCTGTTTCCATATTGAAGTTATCGCCAATACCGTATTGGTTTGTAGGCATTGCAGAAATAAAGTTTGTGCCATATTGTTGGTTATAATATCTGCATAATTTAATTATAGAAATTTTTGCTAAAGCATAAGCCTCATTTGTCTTTTCAAGTTCTGATGTTAAAAGGCAATCTTCCTTTATTGGTTGTGGTGCCATTCTTGGATAAATACAAGATGAGCCAAGATTTAAAAGTTTTTTAACACCGTGTTTATAAGATGAATGAACAATATTTGTACCAATCATAAGATTTTGGTAAATGAATTCTGCAGGATATTTAGAGTTCGCCATAATTCCGCCAACTTTAGCTGCCGCAAGAATTACATATTCAGGTTTTTCTTTTGCAAAGAATTCGTCTACAGCTTGTTGATTGCATAAATCAAGTTCTGAGTGTGTTCTTGTGATAATGTTTGTGAAACCTTCTTTTTGAAGTCTTCTATAAATAGCGCTACCAACAAGTCCTCTATGTCCTGTTAAAAATATTTTTGCATCTTTTTCAATCATCTTTTTGCCTCAGTTCTGTTCCGCCTGTGCAATCTCTGTTCACTATTTTACACTTCTTGTGGAACAAGGATTTGGTATCCGTGTTCTCTTAAAGTCTTTTCTTTTTTAGCCAATTCTAAGTCTGAATCAACCATTTCGTTTACAAGTGCTTGTAAATCATAAGTTGGTTTCCAGCCTAATTCGTTTCTCGCTTTTGTGCTGTCGCCTAAAAGTAAATCAACTTCTGCAGGTCTAAAGTAACGTGGGTCAACTTCAATAAGTGTTTTACCAGTTGCTTTGTCGATACCTTTTTCGTCAACACCTGTACCTACGAATTCAAGTTCGATACCAAGTCTTGCAAATGCCATACGGCAGAAATCTCTGATTGAAGTTGTTACACCTGTTGCAAGCACGTAATTGTCTGGGTGGTCTTGTTGTAAAATTCTCCACATACCTTCTACGTAATCTTTTGCATGACCCCAGTCTCTTTTAGAATCAAGATTACCTAAGTATAATTTATCTTGTAAACCTACTTTGATTTTTGTTGCTGCCATTGTAATCTTACGAGTTACAAATGTTTCACCTCTTCTTGGTGATTCGTGGTTAAACAAGATACCGTTTGAAGCAAAAATACCAAAACTTTCTCTGTAGTTTACGCAAATCCAGTAAGCATAAAGTTTTGCAACTGCATATGGTGAACGAGGATAGAATGGTGTTGTTTCTTTTTGAATTGGTTCTTGGATTAAACCGAATAATTCTGATGTTGAAGCTTGATAGAATTTTGTTTTGTTTTCAAGTTTATTCATTCTAATTGCTTCTAAAAGTCTTAAAGTGCCTAAAGCATCACAATCAGCTGTGTATTCTGGGCAATCCCAAGATACTTTTACGTGTGATTGTGCTGCTAAATTGTAGATTTCATCAGGTTCAATGTCGTGAACTAATTTTGTTAAGTTTGAAGAATCTGACAAATCGCCGTAATGCAAGATTAATCTAGCATCTTTATTGTGAATATCTTGGTATAGATGGTCAATTCTTGAAGTATTGAATGATGAAGCACGTCTTTTGATACCGTGAACTTCATAACCTTTATCTAAAAGAAGTTCTGCTAAATATGAACCGTCTTGACCTGTTATACCTGTTATTAAAGCTTTTTTCATTAAATTTCTCCTTGAGTTATATTTATATATTTTATGTTATCACAATTTTTTTAAAATTCCCATTTAACTCCGCGCTTAACGACTTTTGCAGGTAAGCCACCTATTACTGTGTATGGCTCTTCAAAGGCTTTTGTTACAACCGCGTTGTTTGCAATTATTGTATAATCTGGGATAACTACATTTTTAAGTATAGTGTTAAAGCCTGTTATCCAAACATTGTTACCTATTTTTATATCTCCGTCTGGGTTTATGATTTCGTTTGTTTCTAAGTCTCTAATTATATGTCCATCACAAGTTCTAACTGTTAAAAATCTTGCCTTTGTGTCATTTCCTATTTCAATTTTGTTATTTTCTTTTTTATGGAATAGGAAAAATCCATCATTTAATCCAAAGTTTTTGCCAATTATTAGTTTAGAACCTTTAGCTTCTGTCATAACTTTCATTTTTCTAATGTAGTCATCAGAAGAACCGATTTCGATTACTGATTCATCATCAAAAGTAAAATCACAATTTACAAATCGTGGCATAGGACTGTAAACTTTTAGTACAGCATTCGCCCCGTGAAAATGTGTTTTTATACCCCAGATGAATGGTACTCTGTGTTCTTTACCTTTTTTGTCGACGATTATAATTCGGTTATTCCCGCCAAAAGGTAATACAAAATTCATCTTTATTCCGAAAATTTTTAAAAATAATCTTCTGTTTTCTTTTCTAAATTCAAATAAGCTCATACTTTTATTTTATCATGAAAAAATATTTATATTATAATAATGAAAAAGGAATTAAAATGGATAATATCAAACAAATTGAACATAACGGAAAGATTTTAGCGATAATTATTAGTAATGATTATTCAAAAGACGGTGTTGAGTTTTTTACTCCAAACGATTTTTCGCAACAACTTGCTTATATGAAACACCCAAAAGGTAAGAGAATCGATGCTCATACTCATAATGTCGTACCAAGAGAAGTTTCTTATACAAAAGAAGTTTTGGTTATTAGGAAAGGTAAATTGAGAGTAGATTTTTATGAAGATGACCAAACATATATTGAAAGTCATATTGTAAATCAAGGCGATATAATTCTTTTAGCATTTGGAGGACACGGTTTTGAATGTTTAGAAGAAGTTGAAATGGTTGAAATTAAACAAGGACCATATCTTGGTGAACAAGATAAAGTTCGTTTTGCAGGTGTAGACAGTAAAGAGGTTAAGTTAGTATAATGACACATTCGTTTATTCCAGTATGTGAACCGTATCTTAACGGTAATGAGAAAAAATATGTTGCAGATTGTATGGAAACAGGTTGGATTTCATCTTCTGGTAAATACGTAAAAGCATTTGAAGAAGGCTTTGTAAAATATTGCGACTGTAATTATGGTGTGGCTGTTTGTAATGGTACAGTATCTTTACATTTAGCTTTATCTGCTTTAGGTATTGGCAAAGGTGATGAAGTTATTCTTCCTGATTTTACTATGATTGCAAGCGCTTATTCGGTTTGTTATACTGGCGCAAAACCTGTTTTTGTGGATTGCGACAAGGATACTTGGAATATTGATGTTACTAAGATAGAAGAAAAAATTACTGATAAAACAAAGGCTATTATGCCGGTTCACATTTTTGGTAATCCTTGCAATATGAAAGAAATTGAAAGAATTGCTAAAAAACATAATTTGTTTATCATAGAAGATGCAGCAGAAGCTCATGGTGCAACTTATGACGGCAAAAAAGTTGGAAGTTTCTCTAATATAGCTTCATTCTCTTTCTTTGCAAACAAGAACCTTACAACAGGTGAGGGTGGTATGGTTGTAATGAAAGATGAAAAGTATTATGACACATGTCGTTATTTGAAAAATATGAGTTTCCCAATCAATGCACCTCGTATTTATGAACATAACGATATTGGTTTTAATTATCGTATGAGTAATATTCATGCTGCAATCGGTCTTGCACAAGTTGAAAAGGCTGACGAATACAAGGAAATGAGAATTAAAAATCATAATCTTTATAAAGAATTTTTGAAAGATGTCGAAGGTATAACTTTCCAAAAAGATGAAGAAAATTCAGTGAATGTTTGCTGGATGAATACAATTCTTTTAGACCCTGAAAAATACGGTCATACAAAAGAGGAATTGATAGCTCATTTAAAGGAAAACAATGTTGATACAAGATTGTTATTTACTGGCATGCACAAGCAAAAATGCTTGCTAGATTATGGTTGCGACGGAAGTGGTGAATATCCTGTAACTGATAATTTAACTAAAAATGGTTTCTATTTACCTTCTGCAAGCAGTTTGACAGAAGATGATATTAAATATATTTGTAAATTAATAAAGGATTTTAAATAATGAGAGTAGGTTTTTATTTAGGTAAAGTTCAAAGAGCTACACACGGTGGTGGACATACATTTGAGGTAAATTTTATTGAGTCTTTACTTAAATATACAACAGAACATGAAATCTATGTTTATTATGATTCAAAAGGCGGAAATGCTTTTGAAAGCACTGATAGAGTTAAATTTATCAATCTTAGAAAAGAAGCTAAAGGCTTTTATTTTATCCCTTGCATAAAGAAAAATATTTTTTCTAGACTTGTGGAAAGAGATAAAATTGATTTTGTATATTATTGCACACCAAAATTTGCACCATGTGAAAAACCTTATGTATTCACAGTTTGGGACTTAGGTCATAGAGTTGCACCGTATTTTCCTGAGGTTTCTAGAAAAAAACAATTCTATAAAAGAGAGGAGATGTATAATAATGCACTTCCAAGAGCTTCAAAGATTGTGATAGGTACAAACGACGGCAAAAATGATATTTGTACTTATTATAATATTTCGTCAAATAAGGTTGAAATTATTGAAATGCCTACACCAATGGACGTTTTCAGTTTGAAGGGTGATGATAGAATTTTAGAAAGATATAACCTTGAAAAGAACGGCTATATTTACTATCCAGCACAATTTTGGGCGCATAAAAATCACTACATGTTAGTACAAACACTAAAACTTTTAAAAGATAAAGGTTCAAATTTAAAACTTGTGTTTACTGGTTCAAATCAGGGAAATATGGATTATATCAAGGCTCAAGTAAAGAAATTGGATTTAGAAAATAACGTTATCTTTGCAGGCTTTGTAACGAGAGATGAACTTATTTCATTATATAAAAATGCTTTTGGATTAACTTATGCTTCACTTTTGGGACCTGATAATATTCCACCTTTAGAGGCTATGGCAGTGGGTTGTCCTGTGTTTATTTCAAACCTTCAAGGTCATATTGACCAATTGGGAGATAGAGCAGTATTTTTTGATCCTATGAAACCAGAGGATTTGGCAGAAAAGATTTTGACATACCAAAGAAATGATGAATGGTTGAATTCACATAAAGATTTTGCATACAGTAGAAACAGTGATTTTTATATGCAAAAAGTATTTAAACTAATTGATGAAATGGCAAACTTGATGTCTCATTGGCATCTTAATTACCAATAACAACCTCCTTCAACCTTTTCAAAGCCTTTTGGTTTTTCTTTGTCTTGTGGGCGAGTCCAATGTTCAAGGTTTGCGTATTTAAAGATTTCTGGAAAATGTGTTTCCCAACGTTTACCTAGAATTCCAAATAATAATTGAGTGTAACCGCCCATGTGGATTGCTTTTTTGCCAAGAGTTTTGCAATAATGTGCTAAAAACATTCCGTAAGCACCCGCACCAATGATTGCTATATCAAAATCAGTATTATCGATTTGTTTTTTCATACTATCTAAGGCTTCAAACCAGTCTTTGTATGGTAAATCAGCTTTTTCATCAGCTATGCTTTGAACTGCTTTTATAGTTTTTAATTCAAATTCTGGTAAAATATTTTCGTTTTTGAATAATAAATCACGTTTTTTAAATTGTTCCTTAATTGTTTCAACATAAGGGTGAATTACTAGAACTTTTTTACCTTTTAATTCTGCTGACCAAGGGTTGAGAGAATCAATCGGACAAGTGTCTTCTATTGTTATGAATTCAACGTCTGGATTAACATATTTTTGACAGAATTTTTCTTCTTCTTTTAAATTCCAAACTGCTAAAACATCTATGTCTTTTGCGATTTCCAAGCTTTCTAGCGCAAATCTTTTCATATATTCATCAGTTGTTGGGAAAAAGCCTACACCTAATCCCATTGTTTTCTTTTGGCTTTTAGAAAATTTATGTTTCTTTAGCCATTCGTAAACGGTGAAATATTCGTTACTTCCAAATCTGCAAATCAAAGAAGGTTTATCTTTTCTTAATTCGTCTATAACCACTTGTTGAGATGGTTCACCTCTATTGATGATTTTGCCATTGTAACTATTTGCTAATGGCACATAACAAAGTTTACCTCTGATTTGATGACGTAGAGTTTTTGAAGGTATCCAAAAAGTAAAAAGTTTTACTATATCTTCATTAAATTTTTCATTATAAATAGTTGCCATTATTTTTCCTTCAATTCTTTTAGCTTGATTTTTATTCCTAGTATAACAAGGATTTTTGCGTTTAGTTCAACGTCGTTTGTTATTGTGAAAATATTTTTAAGAATAGGTTTGATTTTTTCTTTTAATTTATCTTGAATAGATGTTTTGAAAGTTTTTACTTCAAATTTTTTTTCAATTTCACTTTTTACAAAATTACACAAACTTTTTTCCCATTCTTTTGACGTTTTTGTTTGACATTCTGGTTTGAACCAATCTGCAAAATCTTCAAAAGGGTGAAGTTTTGAATAAATTGAAACATTTTCTAAATCATTTTCAAGATTTTTGAAAGTTGACCAAATTATTAATTTAAAAGGTTTTTCGCCTCTCAAACTTTTTAAAACTTGATACAATTCTTTTACTTCATCAATACCTGCGTTTTCATCAAGATTGTGAACGAAAAACAAGTATTTATCAGAGTTCATAACTTCTTTAAAGTTTTCAATACGAGGTTGATAACGTGATTTTAACTTATCAAAATCATTTTTTTTGAAAGCGCTATCGTGGTTGAAAACAATGTCATATTTTTTGTTTTGCCAATAATTTAATCTAAAAGGTTCATAAAATCCATATTCAATATTCTCAAAATAATCCGCAAAATTTGATTTTAGAACTTCTATCAAACCTTTTGTATGGTGGATTGTAAGGTCAAAAACCATACTTTTACGACCGTGCTTTTTGTCTGGTATAAGTTCGTATCTTGTCAAATAAGTTCTTGGCTGACAGTTCCACCCTAGTGAAATTATTTCATAATCCATTTATTTATTCTCCAGAATATACCAATTATCAGGGATAATATCATTATTTGATTTGAAATTTGCTTGCCAATATTCTGGTGCAATAACAACTTTGTTAGGTGTTTCGTTCAAAAATGCGCCCCACCAAGAAAAGCTACTATTTGCAATGATATTGTGGTTACAATTCTTCATCAGTTCAAGGTCAAACCAACCATGTTTACCTGAATTTATATCAACGACAACTGTTTTACAGCCAAAATTTGCGTTTTCTTTAACCCATTTTGGATCATCAGAGAAAATGAATAGTGTAAAATCTTCGCCAATCTTTTCTTTCATTAAGTTCATTGCGTTTTGGTAATATTCCATACTGCAAGAACCGTAGATTTTTTGATTTTTTGCTTTTAGGTAATCTCCACGTCTAAAGTGCATAGAAACAGACGTTCCAGATTTTATTTGTTCAAGCATTTTTTTGTTTTTAGAATTCATTTTAAAAGTTAATTTAAAATCTTTTCTCAAATCTTCAATAACATCTGCGAAATATTTATATGATTGAAAATAGCCGTCAATGTATGCGGGAGGCTTGATTTCAAATAGATTTTCTTCGTAAGATGAAAAATCTTTTTGAACGTATTCAGGTCTTGTGTTTTTAATTTTTACTAGCTTATTTCTCAATTTTCTAATGAATACTATTTTCTTTAAAATTCTTTTGTACAAAGGTTTTTCGATAGTTTGAATATAATTAGAAAGTTCAAAACATTTTAGTTTGAAAGTTTCTTCAGAGTCGTCAAAAATAACGTCATAACCTGTTTTTTTTGCGAATGCTTTACCAAAAGCCCATTCAAACATCTGATTTGCTTGGCGACCTTTCATATTTATAAATACAGCATTATCGTAAGTTTTTTTCTTGTATACTGGTAAAATTCCGAATAACAAATGTGTTTCTGATTTTAAACTTTCATTTATTGTGTAAATAGGAAGTTTCCCGATTTTTAATTCTTTTTTCATCGCAGTAAAATATCCATCTGGAAGCTTGATATTTTCAGCTTTTGCGAAATATAGTGTATCACGTTTTGCTTTGATTTTGTCTGCAACAAGTTGTTTATCTTGTTTACGTCTTACGATAGAAACAGGGTTTACCATGTAATAGTAGTTGATTTCAGGAACAGCTACAACTTTGTTTGCAAAATGAACAGCTTTTGCGACAAAAAGTTTGTCTTCGTAGTACATTCCTTCAACAAAATCTAGACCAACTCTGTCGAAATATGTTTTTCTGTAGATTTTGTTCCAAATACTTGGCATTTCAACGACTTTGCAACTGAAAAATTTATCAGCATCTTCAACAGAAATTTTTTCTTCATCGATTTTTAGTCTAAATTTTTCTTTGTTTGGATATTTTCTAATAATGCTTGAATAAGCAATATCTGCATCGTTTTTGATAGCTGAATTATATAGTTTTTCATAAAAATCTAAATCAATATAATCATCAGAATCAACGAAACCAATAAATTCCCCTGTCGCAATTTTTAAGCCTGCGTTACGTGCTGCAGAAACTCCTAAAAAACCTTCTAGTTCAAGGACTTTGATACGATTATCTTTTTGTTCGTATTCTCGGCAAATTTTTAATGAGTTATCTGTACTTTTATCATCAACCAGAATTATTTCAATATCACTCAATGTTTGATTAACAAGAGAATCAAGGCATCTTGCTAAAAATTTTTCCACATTATAAACGGGTGAAACTATTGAAATTTTTGGTCTATTATTTTCCATAAAATTATTATAATCTAAATATTTAATAATTTATACACGTTTTCTAAAACATCTTCAACTCTTGGTGAAAGGGTGCATTTGTTTTTGTTTGATTTTAGTGGACATTTTCTTTTATGGCAAGGTTTGCAACCTTCACTTTGCATTGCAACATATTTATCTTCATCGCCCAATGGTGCGTAAAAACTTTTAGGTGTTGCGCAAAAAATTGAAAGGATTTTTGGTTTTTGTGTTGCCCACGCAAGGTGTGTGCTTCCGCTATCCAATGAAATCAACAAGTCCCCTCTTTCAAAAACTGCTCTCAATTCCTCAAGATTTGTTTTACCGCTAAGGTTTATGCCAACACCTTTTGAAATATATTCGATTAAATCATTATCTTGTGCCATACCTGTAAAAACAAGATTAACTCTATCTTTCAAATTTTCAACAACTTTTTGAAAATTATCTTTTTCCCAGTGTTTATCTTTCCAAGTAGTTGCAGGTGCAACAATAACAGTCTTTTTAGAATTATCCAAATCCTTCAATAATTCATCAACTTTATTATTAACTTCTTCTTTTACAGGAGGAAGTGTAACTTTGATTTTATCAGTATTTAAGCCTAAATATTGTGCATATTTTAAATAAGTTTTTATAACGTGTAATTTATAACCCTCTTTGATTGGTGGAATAATTTCATTTCCTCCTAAAAAAGACAATTCTCTTGCATCTCTAGCTATAATTCTACGTTTTGCACCACAGAATTTCATAAATCTGAAGCTTTTCCAAAGCATTTGGTTATCAATTGCTATATCAAATTTTTCAGCTCTCAATTTTTTGATAACGTCAATATATTCTTTAAAATTTTGAAGTTTATTTTTATTCTTTTTCCATTTTTCCAAAGGTACAAAAATAACATTATCAACGCAAGGATTGTCTTTCAAAAGTTGATAACCTTTTTCAGAAACAAGCCATGAAACTTCGTAGCCATTATCTTTCAAAGTATTTGCAAGTGGTATTGTGAAAATTACATCGCCCAATGCGCTCAATCTAATTATCAAAACTTTTTTCATTAATTTTCTCCTCTAAAATTGGAAATATAAAAATTCTGAAACTCTATTTATTGTTAGAACTGAAGCTAATAACATTACGAATGTTGCTATTCCATATACCCAATTAGGTTTGAATTTTTTAGCAAGTTCTATTGAATTTGGTAAACAGAATACAATAATTATAGCAGGAATTACCAAGAAAAAGCTCAATTTTAAATCGCCGTTTTCAAAGGCAAATCTTAATTTGTTAATTTCAATTGGTGCAAAACCGTAAAATCCAAACATTGATTTATAAATATCAATCGCTCTATGGATAGTTGTTGCTCTAAAAATTACCCACGTAACATTCAAAAACGCAAACATAGTCAAAGTTGCGATATAAGGGTTGAATTTCCATTCGAATTTTTTGAAAAATCTATGAATACAAATAGCCACACCATGAATAGCTCCCCAAATAACGAAAGTCCAGTTTGCTCCGTGCCAAATTCCGCACAAGAAGAAAGTCGTAAACAAGTTTCTATAAGTTTTTAGTGTAGAACATCTGCTTCCGCCAAGTGGAAAATAAACGTAATCTCTTAACCATCTTGATAAAGTCATATGCCATCTGCGCCAAAATTCTTGAGGGTTTGTAGCTTTGTATGGCGAATTGAAGTTTTGAGGTAAAACAATATTAAACATATAGCCAATCCCTAATGCCATATCGCAATATCCAGAAAAATCAAAATATAATTGGAATGTATATGACAAAGCTCCGCACCAAGCTTCAAAACAAGTTAGATGTGGTATAACGTCAAATGTTTGAGCAACAAATGGTGAGAAGAAATCTGCTAATAAAACTTTCTTCATCAAGCCAACTGCAAGTAAAAACAAGCCAATAGAAATATTTTTAGGATTAATAATTCTATTTCTCAATCTCGCAAATTGTGGCATCATTTCGCCGTGATGAACAATAGGCCCCGCAATTAATTGAGGGAAAAACGTTACAAACAAAGCATAAGTTAAAAAATCATATTCTTTAGTCTCTCCGTGATAGCTATCAACAAGATAGGCAATCTGTTGGAAAGTAAAGAAGCTTATTGCCAATGGCAAAACTACGTGCATATAATTGAAGTCGCCGTGAAAAACTTTATTCAAATTATAAAGTACAAAGTCAAAGTATTTGTAATAAAATAATGCTCCTAAATTAACTACTACCCCAAAAATCATAAGTGCTTTTTTATTGATTTTCAGGTTTTCGCCTTTTGAAAGTGTAGCACCGATTGTATAGTTAAAAATCATTGAGCATAAAATAATTGGCAAATACTCAATCTTCCAATATGCGTAAAAATAAAGTGATGCGATAACAAGCCACCCTGTTGCAAGATTAACAAGTCTTTTTTTGTTTAAAAAGAAATATACAAAAAAGACTATTGGTAAAAATATAAACAAAAATTCAATAGAGTTAAATAGCATCTTGTTTTGCCTCCTCATCTTTTTTGATTTTATTTATAGTTTTTACCCAATCAGGATTGGCTTTAAGCCAATTTTTTAAATCTTTAGTATCTTGAGCAGTTAATGCTTCAATATTGTCTTTTGTATTTAATCTACCGTAATCACCTTTATTTAAAATCATTTTATCTATCATAAGATTTCCTGTTTTTGGTGTTCCATGTGCAATGTCATAAAAATATTCCATTCTTGGTTTTAATTTTTCTGTACTATATTTGTTTATGTAATGGAAATCATATATATCTGAAACATTTGTTAAGTCTTTTTTCCATTGAGTGTAAATATCCCAATATCCACCAATATAAATAGTGGCTAAATCAATTGTGTGTCCTTCTGTATGGAATATATGAAGTTTTACACCTTTTTTCTTGCAATATAAATCTAACTCTCTTAACTTATCATAAGTTGTAGTATCTATTTCATAGTTTTTAAATCTAGCAATATAATCACTGACAACGTGTTCAAAAACGAAGCGTGTTAATGGATTGTCAAACATATAAATTAATCCATCGTGTCTATACATTTTTATAAAATCTTTGCAGTGAAGATTTTTAGATATTGTGATAAAACTAGAGACAGTTGTATCACTTGCAAACAAAACAGTTGCTAATTCACTTGTTGTAAGTCGAGGATTTTTATTAAAACCTTCGTGCTTTTGGTTATCTATAACATTTTTATTGAATATATAAAAATCTAGACCCAAGTAAATATTTTTAATTTCAGGGTGAATTTCAATAACCGTTTTTGGAAAAGTTGCGTATTCTTCAAAGTTCATACCAACAATTCCTAGGTTCGTAGCATTTTTTCCTGTAACCTTATGAAAATAATCTTTGTCTATAATCCAATCAATTCTTGATGTCCCGATAAAAACGGTATCAATTTTTCTTCTATCAAGTTTGAATTCTGTAATTTTTGTCATTCTTTCTTGACGTTTAGCTTCAGGCTTTAAATTTGATATTTTTGTTGCTGGTGTATGAAACACTACGTAGGGATCAATAATTACATTAAAGACTGAAACAATAACCAAAATGCAAATTACTGTAATTAATATTCTTTTATAAAAACTTCTATATTTTTCCACTATTCTACCTATAACAAATTCTTCTCGGCTATTAGGTTTAATATATCACAAACTTGTATTGATTGCATGCAAGGGGTGAATTTTTCACCTTCTTTTAATAATTTGCATCTTGTTTGTTCGCAGAATTTGCAATCAATAGTTGGTTCTACAGCATAACCTTTTTCACCGTAAGGTCCACAAGCATAGGTTGGAGTTGAACCCATTATACCTATTGTGTTTATATCTAAGGCTGATGCTATATGCAAAGGCCCTGAATCCCCAGATATAAATAAATTTGAAATAGAAAATAACCCAGCACTTTCTTCTAAAGTTAATTTTCCTGTTAGAACTGTCGCAATGTCTTTAAATTTTTCGTGAAGGTCAATTTCTTTTTTTGAACCGCATACAAAAATTGTTCCTCCGTATCGTTCTTTTAATTTTTGTCCCAATTCTAGCCAATGCTCATCAGGATAAATTCTACCTTGTCTATCAAGGTCATTTGCGCCACCTACATTAAAAATTATCCAAGGTCGTGGCAAATCCTTGTATCTTTCCCTCAATTCTTCTTTTAAATCTTCTCTAATAAAAATTCTTAAATTTTTCGGTTTTTCTATTTTACCAAAATTATCAACAGCTGTGTTATAAAAAGCATCTACAGCATGAACTCTGTTTTTATTACGTTTAACTATTTTTTTCGGAAACATAAATGCCATCATAATATAATTTCTGATAGAGTTGCTCAATGGAAAAACGGCATCATAATGTTCAAAAGCTAAACTTAAGCCTTTTCCAATAAGGTAAGGATAATCGTTTCTTCTATGACCTGTAAACCAAATAACTTTGTCAATATCTGGATTGTTTTTTAAAAGTGGTGTGATAAAATCAGATGTCATAAAGTGTACAATGCAATTAGGGTCAGCCTTTTTAATGCTTTGAGCAAGCATAGTTGAATGTATAACGTCTCCAATAGCACCTAATTTTATTATCAAAACTTTTTTATTTTTCATAATTAATTCCATTTTTAACTTCATCTAACGATAAAATATTAGCTATAAACCAGTCAGTTCTTAACTTTGTACCTTTTTGGTTTGTGTGATAATTTGTATCGTGAAATAAATTTTTGTCATACAATGAACCTGATTTTATATCTCCAACAAAAAATACCCCTTGCTCTTCATAGAAGTTTTTGATGTTTTCAAAAGCTTTCATTTCATCTGCTGTATAATCCTTGCCGTGATACATATTTGGTAATGTAGCATATATAGCAATATCGTGTTTTTTACAATATTGTATGAATTTATATAGTGCAAATTTATTATATTTTTTAGGAATATTCTCTGTTATTTCTGAAGGTTTTGTTGTTTTTGCATAATTTTCAGTAGTTTCAATATTTCCAATAAAATCTCCAAAGTCATTTAATTGTTCTTTATATTCTTTTGATACAAGTTCTTTTTCGTGTATAACACTCGGGTGAGTTGCATAATATTGTGCCATATAGAATACTAAATTCATTTTTTGCATAATTGATAATTTATTGAAATATTCTTTATCATAAGAAATGATGTATTCTGCAAATGGGCTTGGTAAATTTTTATCTGAATCTTCTTGGTAATAATTGTATTCTAAAGGCATAATGACAATATCGCCGTCTTTTAAAATATCTTTTACTTTTTCAAAAATATATGTGCCAAAATCTGCGTGAACTCCGTAGTTTAAAACTGGTAGTCCTGTGCGTTCAGATGCGTATTTTGAGTTAAAACCATAGTGCATATTTGAACCAGATAAAAATACAATTTTATTTCCTTTTTTATTTAATTCTTTTGCGTGATTATTTTTTGTTTCAATCCAGTAGTTAATGTGCGCAGAACCTTTTGAATAAATATGTTTAGCTATAAAATGCCCACCAATAGTTGTTATTGCCAATGGCAAAATAACAATGCTTGCTAAAAATATTATTAATGTTTTTATAAAAAATCTTTTGTATTCTTTCATGCTTCTCCTAGAAATTAAAATATATGAATGATGAGGCATAATCTGGTTTTAAAAGATTATACAAGCTGATTATCATCAAAACTGTAATAAAAATAGAGTAACTCAATTGAGGTTTAAAATTATCTACAATTTTTCTAAATTTATCGCTAAAGATAAAGTAAATAAATATTGGTATCAATACAAGAGCTAGGAACTCAAAAGAATGACCAGTCGCTCTAAATCTTACGTATGGAAAATAAATTCTTGGTATATCAAAAGTTAAAGGATTTACTGCTGAAAGTAAGATTTGATTTGCATCTGTAACTCTTTTTGCGCCAAAGTATACCCAAGTTATATTGATATAAATAAATGTCAAAAGCCATGCAGACCAATTTGGAATATTGCCATTAACGTTTTTCCAAATTCTATTTATAACAGAACCTACACCGTGTAAAATACCCCAAACAATGTATGTCCAGCTTGCACCGTGCCAAATTCCGCCAATCAAAAATGTTAAAAAGATATTTTTATAGGTGTTAAAATTACCGTGTCTATTACCTCCTAAAGGAATATACAAATAATCTCTTAACCATCTTGATAAAGTCATATGCCATCTACGCCAAAATTCTTGTATATCTTTTGAAATATATGGATTATTAAAGTTTTGTGCGATATCAAAGTTGAACATTAAGCCTATGCCCAATGCCATATCTGTATAACCAGAAAAATCAAAGAAGATTTGGAATGTGTAACTTAAAATTGTTATCCAAGATTCTAACATTGATAAATTTGATGCGTCAGAAAAACCTGTTAATGCCCATTTAGCAAGCAAATCAGCAATAACAACTTTTTTAAACAAACCTACTGAAAATAAAAATAAACCTTTTGATAGATTTTTCCAATTAACAAATCTTTTTCTCAAATTTTGTATTTGAGGAACTTCTTCTTCATATCTTACGATAGGCCCTGAAATCAAGTGTGGAAAGAAACAAACAAATAGTGCATAAGTTAAGAAATCTATTTCTTTAGTTTTTCCTTTGTACGTATCAACAAGATATGCAATCTGTTGGAAAGTAAAGAAGCTTATCGCTAATGGTAACATCAATTCCATAAAATTGAAATGTTGATGTAAAACCGCATTAATATTTGCAATTAAGAAGTTAAAATATTTGAAATATATTAATAAAAGCACATTTCCGGCAATACCAAAAGCCGTTAGAGCTTTTTTGTTTATTTTTAATTTGTTCGATAAAAGAGTTTGCCCGATTGTGTAGTTAAAAATTATTGAAGTTAAAATTAGAGCTAAATAATCTAAACTCCAATAAGAATAGAAAAACAATGAAGCTAAAACAAGCCAACCTGTTGCTATTCTAATAAGTTTTAACTTGTTCAAGCCAAAATAAACGATTAGAACAATCGGCAAAAATAAAAATATAAAATGTGTTGAATTAAATAACATTTTGTATCCTCTTACATTCGATTTACTTTAATCCAGCTTTCGCAAATATTTTCTGTGCGACCATCTTCGTTCCAAGGGTTTGGCGCAATAATGATTTTGTCCGGATTTTTGTTTAGCCAACCTGCCCACCAAGAGTATGAACTGTTTGCTAAAATAACATTTTTACACAAGCTCATTAAATGCATATCAGAAATTGCGCTTGATGATTGTAAAATCTCATAATCCACATCAATATTGAATTCTGTCTTAACCCATTCCAATGTTTTTGAATCACAGAATACAAAAAATGTTGGATTATCTAATTTTTCTTTCATTAGATTTACAGCGTTTTTGTAATAATCCAATGAGCAGATTATTTCAGGGTTACAAGTTATGTAATCGCCTCTTCTGATGTGAATTGCTACTGAATTATTGGTATTATTTATTTTGTTTTCTAATTCAATATCCAATTCGTTTTCAAATTTTGGAAATTCAAAAGCTTCTCTAATCGTATTTTCAATACATTTAAAATATTTTTCTGTTTGAAAATATCCTGAATAATATTTGAAATTCTTTTCTGTAAAAAGAGTTTCGTCGTAAACATTATAAGGCCATTCTAAAATTTTGTTATGGTTCTTATATCTTTTTGAGAAGAAATGTCTTAGAATATGTAAGTTTGGCTTACTTTTTACCATCTTAACTTCTTTTTCATCTGCAAAATCAATATTCAAATTGAAAACGTTCAATTCAAAATTTCTTACAGCAACACCGTTTTTCTCTAAATCACCTTTATTCTTTTCGTTTGAATAACTAAAATTATCAAACAAAACCTTATGTCCTGTTTTATAGGCTAAAGCTTTTCCAAATGCGTATTGGAACATTTGATTACCAAGTCCACCCATAAGTTCAACTATTTTTACTATATTTTTAGGATTTTTACTCAATAAATATACGTCAACTCCAGATTTTTTTGATTTGCCGATTATTTTAAAGCCTTTCTTTTTAAATGTTCTCAAACTTGCGACATTATCAGTTTTTACCTGAACTTCAAAATCTGAAATTTTAGAAATTTCATTAATCATAAATGATGCGATACCTTTTTTCTGCTCGTCTTTTTGTACCGCTAATCTTAAATCTTTGTCAACAATTCCGATAAAACCTACTGGTTTATTGCTTTCTTTTTCAACACAAATATAATATTCATCTTTGTGTTTTGCCATATATTTTTCTTGCATTTCTTGCGTAATGTATGTTCTATCAATAAATCCATCTAAAAGTTCTGGAGAATTTCTTAATTCTCTTATGTATTCAAAATATTTTTCTTCGTTTTTTACTAATTTATAATTTACCATACGCATTTTCTATTCAAATATGAATTTCCGTTACCGTGCCAGTATTCGTCTAAGTATCCTCTATCGTTTCTCATATTCATAAACATATTCAAACCTGTTCCGATATCAAGATATGTGTTTTTGTCATTGTGTTCATAGAGTTGATGAATAGCAAGTTCGCTGAAAGATGATGCAGCAAACAAGAACAAGTATCCTTCAATATTGTTTTCGTCAATCCATCTTTTCATATCTTCGATTTGAGGATAATCATTAATCATCGCATTGTATCCGACTCTAAAATCCTTTACTACAAAAGGCATTGGAGTTAAATTTGCTTTCTCGTTACATACAAAAACTGTTTTGTATTCTGAAAACAACGGATACATAAGGTTTATAAACTTCTCGTAGTTAAAATTTATAAAAATGTTTGCCCAAGAAAGATTTTTGTTTTCTTCTGATTTTATATCTCCAAGTAATTCTTTAAATTGCCATTCGTAATCTTCTTTTGTTACGCAACATTTGCAAGCTATTCCTTTGAAATAATTTTTTTTGTTAAAAATGAATGATTCAATAAGTTTATCTTTGTAAAAGCTATGTTCGTTTGGATTGAAATTTTTAAAATCTTCTTTTTTATATCCGCCTTTTAATTGTTTTCCATCAACTTTTATCAATTTATCGTCAAGAATAAGCTCTTTGTTTTGCATTATAAATAGTTCACCGTCTGAATATCTTGTAAATGCAAATGGTGTATGCGTTTTTAAAAGATTATAAACATTGTAAAAATCTGTTTCTAAATCTTTTGAATAAAGAATAAGTTCTTTTCTTATAATTTCATCAGTATTATCATCTTCTGACTTTGAATTTCCATAAAATTTTGAAGTTAATTCGCATATTTTGTCATAACCAATATTACCGTAGTATTGAATTTTGCCTTTAGAGTCTAAAATTATTTTTGATAAAACATTGTTATAATATGTTGGCTCTTCAATATATCCGAAAAGATAGATTTTATCCATGTTTTCGGATAGAGCTTCGTTAATTAACTCTAAAATATTATTTTTTGCACAAATTGGTAAGGTGATTCCTGCAACATTATCAAAACTTTTTGCTTTGTAATGGATTAATTCTGGTAAAACAAAGGTGTTGTAATTTTCATAGTCTTTTTTTAATTCTGGATTTAACAATGCTATTTTGTCGTAAATTTTTAAATTTTCGTTGATAACTTTATCAGTTGCGAGAATTAATTTAAAATCTTTTTTATTTTGAAATTGCAAATTATTAACAAAGTTTATTGCGTTTGTTCTGACAAAGCGTTTTATTTTGTACTTAAGTTTATTTCTTTTTAATCGTTGTGGATTAATTACAAAATTAATATTGTATAAATCTTTTATACTTTTTAGATTAATGTTATTAACTATAATAACATCGTTTTTAGATGGTAAAAAAGCATTTATAGGTAAAATGTTTGGATTATCAGTGTATTCTCCGTGTTTTACGTAGAGATTGCAATATGCACCTTCATTATTTAATTTGTTGCAAAGTGCTATGAATTTTTCTGTTAGATTATCTTTTAAATGTGTATTTGAAATAATTTTTATCAAAATAAAGTTCCTTAATTATAAAAATATTCGTTTAATTGTGTTCTAATTTTATGTCTAAAATGCTTGAAAGGCAATAATTTTGTTAGTGTTTTTGCTTTGTTGACACAATTGAACATGTGTTCAACATACTCAGGGTTTCTAATAGAAAGTGTTTCAAAACCATTTTTTAAAAGAATATTCATTGTTTTATTCATTGTTTTAAGATTATTGTTGTTCATTGATATTCCAGCTTTAGAGGTTCCCAGTTTTTCTGCAAAATTTTTATTAGAACCCCATAGTTCCTGATTTTTTAGTGGGTGAGGGGGTATAAAAGTCCTAATTTTTGCATACTTTTGAGCTTGAGCTGAAAGGCTCATATCTTCTCCTGCAATTTTAAAGCTTTGTAGCTCTTCCGTATCTTTAAACAGATATTGTAGCCATTCTCGTTTTAAGAACCATGAATGTCCAACAAAATCAACTTCTTTTCTTGTTTTGTTAGGATTAGCCCAGCCTACCCTAATGTAGTCTTTCAAAGGATAGTTTTCTGGCTTTTTCATTAAAATCCCGATTGTTCCGTAAATACCTTCTTGTTCGTTCATGTTGTTAATACAATTTTCAAACCATTTTGTTCCAGGTATTGTATCATCATCAAATACACAAACATATTCACTATTAGCTTTTTGTGCAAATCGAAATCTGCCCCAAACTCCAACATTTGTAGGCGAAACTTCAATTATGTCAAATTTGTTTTTTATTTCTTCAGGTATTTTAACTATTGTGCCATCATTCGTCCCGTCTTGAAATAACATAATTTCTTTAGGTTTTATTGTTTGATTTAAAATAGCATCAAGTTGCAATTTTAAATTTTCTGGACGTTTATACAACGTTAAAATAACACTAATATCTGTCATCTATACCCCTTTAAAGAAATTTTCAACAACATTAAAGATTTTATTTAAAATTTCTTCATTCATTTCGTAATATAGTGGTAATCTTGTTAGAGTGTCCCCAACTTTATCAGTAACGCTCATATCAAAAGGAGTTTTGCAATATTTAACTCCAGCTGGTGCGCTATGAAGTGGAATATAGTGGAATACACTCATAATGTCATTTGATTTTAGATAATCGATAAATTTTGTTCTTTCTTCTAGAGAATTGAACAACAAATAGTACATGTGTGCGTTATGCTGACATTCTTCTGGCACAATCGGACGTCTTACTATTCCTTGTTTTTCGTATTTTTCAAAGAACTCGTGATACTTATTCCAAATATCAAGACGTTTTTTAGTGATTTTATCGTGATTATCAAGTTGAGAATACAAATATCCAGCAATCATATCGCTTGGTAAGAATGATGAACCGATATCAACCCAAGTGTATTTATCAACTTGACCTCTAAAGAATTTTGAGCGGTTTGTACCTTTTTCTCTAATGATTTCAGCTCTTTCTTTCAATTCCGGATTGTTAATAAATAAAGCTCCGCCTTCTCCAGAGATTACGTTTTTAGTTTCGTGAAAACTTATAGTTCCCAAATCTCCGATAGAACCTAATCTTTTACCTTTATAAAAAGAATCAAAACCTTGCGCAGAATCTTCTACAACCTTAAGATTATGTCTTTTAGCTATTTCAAGGATTTTGTCCATTTCGCAAGAAACCCCAGCATAATGAACAACTACTATAGCTTTAGTTTTATCAGTTATAGCTTGTTCAATCTTGTTTTCATCAATATTAAGTGTATCCGGTCTAATATCAACAAAAACTGGAATCGCACCTCTAAGTACAAAAGCGTTTGCTGTTGAAACGAATGTGTAAGACGGCATTATAACTTCGTCGCCTGCTTTTAAATCACATAAAATAGCAGACATTTCCAACGCTGCTGAACAAGAGTGTGTAAGCAGTGATGTTACATTATAATTATCTTCAAACCATTTGTTGCACAATTTTGTATAATATCCATCGCCAGAGATTTTGCCCTTTGCGATAGAATCTTTAATATACTCAATTTCTTTATCTATAATACAAGGTTTATTAAAAGGAATCATTTCTTCTCCATACTTTGACTATATTGTAAATGAAAGATTTACCAATAGCAACTATCCTCAACTTTTTCACTTCCTTTAGGCTTTTCATCTTCACTTGGACGAACCCAATGCTCAAGGTTTGCATTAATCAAGTATTCTGGTTGGAAATCATACCAGCGTCCACCGCCAATGCCAAATAACAATTGTGTTGCACCACCTAGATGTACTGCTTGTTTTCCAAGCATTTTGCAGTGATGTGCTAAAAATATTCCGTAAGCTCCGGCACCAACCAATGCTATATCAAAGTCTATTTTTGAGATATCTTCTTTCATTTTGTTTAGTGCTTCAAACCAATCTTTGTATGGTAATTCTTTCTTTTCGTCCAATAAGCTTTGTACGGGTTTGTATGTTATTAGTTCAAATTCTGGTAAAATTTCAGGATTTTTGAATAATAATTCTCTTTTTTCTCTGTATTGTTTTTCAATCAATTTATCTAATTGATAAATTACTAAAACCTTTTTGCCTTTCAAATATCTTGTCCAAGGGTGTTGGTTATAAATTGAATATACAGAATCTAAGTCAACTAATTTTGTTGTTTTAGGTATATATTTTAGAACATAGTCCTCTTCATCTAATCTTGAAAATACTCCAAGAATATCGATATCATTTCTTAGAGAATGAAGCATTTGACCAAATTTTTTCATGTTTTTGTTTGTTGCAGGATAAAATCCTGCACAATCGCTCATAGCTTTTTTTATTGGTCTTGGGTATATAAATCCACCTTCTTTCAAATATGTTCTCATTGTGAAAAATTCATTTGAGCCATATCTGCAAATTAAAGACGGTTTATTTTTTGTTAATTCCTCGTAAATTACGTCAGGAGTTTCTTCAAATTTATAAATTTTTCTATCTCCATAAAAATCTGGTAATGGAGTAGAAAATCTTACCATGGCATTGTCTCTAATTTTGTGACGCAATTCTTTTGAAGGTATCCAGCAAGTTGCAATTTTTAATAATTCTTCTTGTATCATTTCTCTAAATAACATTATGCCTATCCTTTATTTATTTTTAAAATTCTTTTATAAATTCTATATTTAGCAGAATATTGAGAATCTTTTCACTTGTATCTTTCTTTTTTATCTTTTCGACTTAATTTTTGAAAGCTTTTTCAATATTTTTCTTTGTTTTTTTATAATTTTTACTATCGTCATTTTACCTATTTTATCACAAATTAATTTTATCACAAATATTTTAATATTAATTTTGGACTTTATAGTGGAAAAACCTCTAACAAAGCATTTTGAATTTCGTGAACTTTTTGTTGCGTAATAGGATATCCTCTTATAATCCATTCTAAATCTTTTTGTTTAATTATATGTTCATTAAGTTGATAAACCTGTGATTATCTATTCCAAAAACCGAATAATAATCGTTAAATTTATAATTTTCTCCAACAAGGGAACCTGATTGAATCATTCTAATATTTGGTATTCCAAGACTGTCAGAATATACTAATCCGTGCATTGCAGATGAAACAACACATTCGCATTCCGCAAAAATTTAATCAAGTTTATGGTAAAATTTCTTTTCTTCTTTTAATTTTTTAAAATGTTCAATATCTCTATATTTAAAAACTTTAGCTGGGTTTCCACCTGCGATAGCATAAGGTGGAATTTCTCCGTGAACTACGGCTCCACCTTGAATGATAGCGCCTTCGCCGATTTTTGTTCCTGGTAAAATCATTACACGTGAACCAATCCAAACAAAAGCTCCAATTTCTATAGCTTTATGGATATTTGTATCATCAAAAGGTATTTGAGAACCGTTATCGTAATTATGATTTTGAGTAATAATTAAGCACTCTACTCCAGAATGGGAATAGTTACCTATTATAACTTTCCCTTCTCCATGAATGGACAAACCGTTAAAATGGCAATAATCTCCTATATACGTATTGTTGTTAATTTCTAAAGGTCCACCAATGTATAAACCTTTTCCGCATTGTTTTGCTTTTTTTTTCTATAAGTTTTCTATATTTTTTTAATCGGTTAATTTTAAGTTTGATACCAAAAATATTTATTATTGTATGAGAATATTCTGTTTGTATTCCAAATAACGGCATTGTTACTCCTTTCAAAATTAATATTTGTTTATAACCTCAACTACTTTTTGAACTTCTTCGTCAGTCATAACAGGTGAGATTGGTAAACTTATTATTGTCTTATGAATTTCTTCTGTTATTGGAAAACTTAAATTATTCCACTCTTTGTAGCATTCTTGTTTATGTGGTGGAATTGGGTAGTGAATTAATGTTTGAATATCATTTTCTTTTAGATATTCTTGGAATTTATCTCTATTCGCTGTTCTTACTGGGAAAATATGCCATACGTTAGCATCTTCGGCATAAGATTTTCTCAAAATAATTTTATCATTTTTGATATTATTCAAATAATAATTAGCGATATCTCTACGACGTTGATTATCAGAATCTAGATATGGTAATTTTACATCTAATACCCCTGCTTGAATTTCATCAAGTCTTGAGTTTGTTCCTTGATAAATATTGTGATATTTGATGTTTGATCCGTAATTTCTTAATGCTCTAATTTTATCTGCAAGTCCTTTATCGTTTGTCGTAACACAGCCACCATCGCCAATACAGCCTAAGTTCTTTCCTGGGTAAAAAGAAAATCCGCTAGCATCACCTAAGTTACCAGTTCTTTTACCTTGATATATAGCACCGTGAGCCTGAGCAGAATCTTCAATAACTTTAAGATTATATTTTTTAGCCAATGCCCAAATCTTTTCCATTTCAACGGCTTGTCCATACAAATGCACAACCATTATGGCTTTTGTTTTATCCGTAATTTTTTCTTCTATCATATCAGGATTGATGTTCAAGGTGTTGATATCTGGTTCAACAAGAATAGGTGTGCAACCGTTGTATGAAATTGATAGAATGCTTGCGATATATGTGTTTGCAGGAACAATTATTTCATCGCTTTCGCCAAAACCATAGGCTTTAATAATTAAAGTAAGAGCTTCTAAACCATTACCAACACCTACGCAATATTTTGTACCACAATACTCTGCAAAATGTTGTTCAAATTGTTCATCTTGTTTTCCTAATAAATACCAGCCAGAATCAAGTACATTTTTAATTCTTTCGTCTATTTCTTTTCTATGTCTTTCATTTATTTTATATAAATCTAAAAATTTAATCATCGTCTTTAATCACCTTATTTTTTGTAAGCAATTACTTTGTAATAGTCTATTCCTGAAATTTCAAAATAATCTTCGTTTTCTATCAATTGGTTTGCTGGCATTTTTTCCTCTGTTAGTTCTAATTTATAAACCTCTTTACCATTTATTTTTGGAAGTTGGTATTCAGGGAAAATAAAAGCTCTCAATTGGTTATAAATTTCAAATGCTGTTTTGTTATAATCGATTTGTATCTTGCTAAAATCAATTGATTGCTTTGAATAATATGATGCGCCAATGTTTGATTGAGGGTAACTTTTTACATTGTTATCCAAAACATCTTTTATAACTTCTTTGAACAATTCAAAAGAGTATTTCAAATTCTTGAAATAAATATCTCTTGCTGTGTCCGTCAATTCTATATCATAAATTTTTTGTTTAATAATATCTCCTGTATCAATTCCAGCATCAATATAATGGAATGTAACTCCGCTTTTAGTTTCACCGTTTATCAATGGTAAAACGGCTGTATACATTCCTTTGTACGCGGGTAATAGCGAAAAATGCATATTATAAATTTGTTTAGTTTTATATTTCTCTGGTTTAATTATTCTGTCAAATTCAAGAGATATAAAAATAAGGTTTTCAATATCAAAAACATCTTTTTGTAGAACTTCTTGAATGCCGTTATCTTTAGCAAATTTTTTGAACGATGGTTGCCAAGAATCAACACCATCATCAGTTTTGTTTGTGATAATTCTTAAATTCTTTTTATCAATGTGTAATTCATCTATCAAATACTTTACGGCATTTACCGCAATATCATTTTTTCCAGATACACAAATTATTTGTTCCATTATGAGCTAACCTCATTTAGAAATTCATTATAATCTCTGATATATTCGTGTTCATCGTATTTAGTACTAGCAAGTACAAGTAAAATTCCATTGTATGAAAAATCATACATTTCTTTCCAAAGCATTTTATCCAAATACAAAGCAGTATGAGGGTTTGAAAGCTCAATAATTTCTTGAGTTTTGCCATTATCAATTTTTACTTTACAACTTCCGCTGATTGCGATTAGCAAAAATTCAGAATTTCTATTTGCGTGGCAACCTCTAGCTGTTCCACCTTTTGTATCAAAGATATAAAATGCTCTTTTTACGTCAAAAGGACAGTTCACACCTTCTTCAAATGCTATTAATCTGCCTCTTTCATCTCCACAAATTTTTGTATCTATTAATTTATAATTCATTTTATATCCTTTTGATTTTGAATTTTATTCCAAGTATACAAATCATTTTTTCTCTACCTAAATTTGATATTGAAAAAATCTTTTGTATAAATGACATACAGCGTTTTTGAAACATTATGTCGTATATTTTTTGCATTGGAAAAATTTCATACTTCAAGAAATTTTCTTCTATTGTACTACAAACATTTTCTTTATTTAAAACTTTTTCAATCACATTCAACCATTTGTTTGCAATAATTTCTTTTGAATATTTTTTTACAGATTGTTTGGCTTTTAATCCCATTTCATAACGTTTTTTAGGATTATTAATCAAAAATTCTATCCTTTCGGCAAATTCTTTTTCGTTCTCCTCTGCTAAAAAACCGTTTTCGTTGTCTGTAATAAGTTCATTAACTCCGCTAGCACCCTTCAATCCAATAGCTGGAAGTCCTGTCGATATTGCCTCTGCAAGTCCAAGCCCAAACCCTTCAAAATAGCTTGGAAATACGCAAAAATCTGCCCTTGCAAATTCTTTGAAAGGCTCTTTTGTTGCACCATTTAGTATAACTTGATTTTCTAAGCCCAGTTTTTTTATTTGTTTTTCTAATCTTTTCTTAAGTCGTTTTGGGTCAAACTGTCCGAAAATATTCAATTTCCAATCAGGATATTTTTGTGCGATTTTTGCAAACGAATTAATTAAAAACTCATGACCTTTCCAAATATCAACCCTTGAAAGATATACTATATTCTTAAATTCTTCTTCCTGATTTCTTGCAACCTCAACAATGTTAACCTCGTTTGGAATAGTTACAATATTGCCTTTAAAAAAGTTTCTAACCATTGGTTCAAAAGAATTAAACAAAACTTGAACACAATTAAAATCTTTTAACTTATCTTTAATAAGTTCATATTCTACGTAAAAATCAGGTCTTGTGTGATTCATCAAAATCTTAGGAATATTTTTAAAAGTTTCTTTTTGCAACGTTTTTAAAACATCTCTTGGATAATAAAAAATCATTAAATCAGGGTTTTCATCTTTTACAACCTTTTCAAAATGTATATTTTTTAGGTTATAAAGTCGAAGTCCGTTTTCTCTTTCGCCTTTTATATAATTAGATTTTTTCTTGCTAAAACACGCACAAACATCATAATCATTATTGATTAACATGTTTGTAAAATTATTGAATGATGTTATTGCCCCACCAACCGTATCAATTACGTCATTTAGAATTACAACGAGAATTTTCTTTTTCATTATTTACCGCTTACCTTCTCGTAGTAATTCATCGGTCTTGCAAAAAATGCACCTTCAAGTTTGCCTTTAGTTTTTAAGGTCATTCCTAACATATTGTAATAAGCAGTTGTGCCTAAAAATCTTGAAGGAACTACCAATACCGTATCAAATCCATAAATTAAAGCTGTTTTGAACAAGTAAACAAACTTTTTAAAATTGATAGCTTTTGTGTTTCCGTATTTTAAATATCCGCCAGAATATCCGTTATAATAATATCTATCAAGAATCCAACGCACATTTGCACGGTTTTCTTCAATCAATTCTTTTACAACGGCTTCTTTATTAAATCTAATTACGCAACCAGATTTTCTTGCTCTACTAAAGAAATCTCCGTCTTCTCCACCCATAAAAACATATTTTTCTTCATCAAAATAAAGATTTTTTTCAGATACAAAATCAAGTTGCATAAAAATATTGTTAGTTGCGCAACTTTTTAAGATTTGCCCCGTTTTTTTTGTCGTATTTGATTTAAAAATGTTATTTTTCATAACATATTTTGGATATTCTTTATCAAAATGACAATATTGAGGGCCAGAAGCGATATTTACATCATTATTTTGATAGAAATTAATATGATTGATTAACCAGTTTTCATCTAAAAGTCCGTCATCATCAAACATTGCAATATGAGTTGCTCCGAGTTTTATAGCTTCTTTCAAAACTCTATTTCTTGCTTTTGCGATACCTCTTTCTTCTTCTACAAAATATATAGCATTAAATTCTGAGGCTATATCATATGCTGATGCGTTTTTGTCGTTATCAACAACGAGTAAATCAATCTTGATGTTTTCGGGCTTTTTCATATTACGAAATGTCATTAAAGATTGTCTTAAAGTTTGTGGTCTTAAGCAAGTACAACAAGCAACTACAATGTATTCTATATTCTTTTTATCCATTGATATTCACCAAGTTATAAAATTTATTTATGATATCTTCAGCAGTGATATCATTTTCTATCACATCTGATACGTAAAGTTCTTTGATTGGCGCCCACATATTTGTTGTGTGTGGTTTTAGGAATATTCCTAAAACTGGACAGCCAACGGCTGTTGCCATGTGCATTGTTCCTGTATCAATGCTTATTAAGCCTTTAACCATTGTTAAAACTTTTGCTAATTGATTAAAATCAGTTTTATTTGTTAAATCAACAAAGGAACAATCATTAAGTCGTAAATTGTTTGCATAATCGCTTGCACTTTCTCCAGAACCTAAAAGATAAAGCATTTTTTTATCTTCATTTAATTTTTGGATAAGTTCTGTAGCAATATCCATTGGCAAATCTTTTTCGGGGTTGTTAGCCTCTAAACAAAGTGCAACAGAGTTTTCTTTATCAATTTGAATATCAATTTCTGTATCTTCTTTTATTTCAAATTTAATTGGTAAATTTTTGCTTTCTGTATTTGTAATAGTTTCTGCCAAGTATTCATTAGCGATTTGTCTATTTTCAACATTGTAACACTTTGGTTGAGGAGCATTTACTAACCAATTTTTCTTTAGCGCACCTGTAACTATTTGTTTTGCACCTAAAAATTTTGATAGTAAAAGTCCTCTTTTGTTTCCATAGATTACAAAAGAAGCATCAATTTTATTCTTGTATTCATTTTTTCGTGCAAAGTTTATTAGTCCTAAAAGTCCTTTTTGCTTACCTTTTTTATCAAAAACCATAACTTCATCAACGTCTTTTTGATATTTTGCAACTTCTTCAAAAGGTTTATCCACACAAAAAATAACTTTTGAATTAGGGTATGATATCTTTAAATTTTGACAAAGCGAATTTGTAAGTAAAACATCGCCAAAACAAGATAAATTAATTATTAAAAATGTTTTTTCCATACAATCAAGGTATCAAAAAAACTCTACCTATGCAAGATTATTATTTTATTGTAATATTGTTCTATGAATAATTTCTTAGAAAAAATAAAACAAAAACGAGAAGAAACAAAAATTAGACGAGCAAAAAGGGCAGAAGCGAAACGATTGTCTTGTTTAAAGATTGAAATAGAACCCTTTTATGCTTCTAACTATAACAATGAAACATTTATTGATCTAATTACAGTTGCATTTAACAATCCTATCATTGTGGATTATCAAATAAGACTGTTTAAAAAATTTATAAAAGGCTCTTTTACACATATTATTTGCGACAATTCAAATAATGAAGAAAAAGCAAAAGCAATAAAAGAGGTTTGTGTTAAAAATGATGTAACTTACATAAACGTAACAAGTGGAGAAAAAGCCAGTGGATTTAGCGATTCTCACGGCAGAGCACTGAATAGAATTTACAAAAATATTGTTCAAAAAAGAAAAAACAACTTTGCATTTTTAGATCACGATATTTTGCCGATAAAAGAAATAAATATTGAAGATTATTTAAAAAGTACTGATTTTTTTGGTGCGGTTATGGAGCGTGGTGGAATTTGGTATTTATGGCCAGGGTTTGCCTTTTATAAATATGATTATTTAAAAAATAAAAAATTGAATTTTAGAAGATATAGAAAATTTAATTTTATAAAGGTTGAAGGCGCTGACACAGGCAGCGGAAATTGGTATCCGTTGTATTTAAAATATGATAGAAATAAATTTCAAAAACCTGATGATATTTTGTGGAATATTAGAGAAAATCGTCTGGCGAATAAAAATGAGCTAGAAGGTAATGTTATTCAAGAATCGTTGGTTCAATATTATCTTGACAAATCTTGGCTACATACTATGTGCGCATCAGAATGGGTTGATTGTAAAGGCAAAAATCAAATGATTTATGAAATTTTAGATGGGTTTTTAAGATAATCTATGAAAAAAGTTGCGATAATAACTTATGATATAAATTGGATTTTTGCAGGTGGCGCAAAAAGTGGTGGCGCAAGTGTCGTAAATAAAAATCTTATTTTAGAATTTGCAAAAAATCCAGAAATTGATTTAACGGTTTTTTGCTTGCCGAATGATTTTGCAGGTATTGAAGGGGTTAAAATTGTCTCAGTAGAACATACAAATTCTTATGAGGGCTTTCTCCAAAATATAGAAAACGAAGTCGAAAAAGGCAATTTTGACGTAGTTTTAACTGTTTCTCTTGAATATATGAATCATAATCCAATCCTTCAATCTCAATCTTTTATACATAGATGTGAAGTTGAACCTTTCCCAATTAATGTAATTAAGAAAATTTCAAGTCGTAAAAAAATTAAAAAGCAAGATAAAATGTTTAAAAATTTGCGTCCTGAAAACAAGTATATTGCTGTATCTGAAAGTATTAAAAATGACTATGTTAAAAATTACAACTTAAATCCTAATAATGTTTATGTTTGTCATTTGGCTTGTAATCAGATTTATGAAATTATGCCTGAAATTAAGAAAAATGAACATATCACGTTTGGTTGTGTTGCAAATAATTCAATAAATAAGGGAGGATTACTATTCCTTGTTGGTATGTTTGTTCTTAATTTGTTGTGTTGCAATAAATTTAGAGCTAGAATTATTTCAAAAAATAAAATTTTAAAAATGATAAGTGTGATTTTAGGTTTAGGTAAAAAAGTTGAATTTTTACCACCACAAGAAAATATCGTTGATTATTACAAATCTCTAGACTGTCTTGTTTTACCTAGTAAAAATGAGGCTTTTGGGCTTGTTGTATTAGAAGAAATGTCTTGTGGAAAGCCTTGTGTAGTATCAAGTACTGCTGGTGTTGCAGAAATTATTAAAAACGAAGAAAACGGTTTAATTTTTGATAGAAATTGTTTCTTCTCTTTTGTTTTAAATTTGAGAAAAATGTATAAAATGTTTAAAACAAAAGAATACGACAAGATGAGTTTAAGAGCATTTGAAACTTCAAAACCTTATAGTTGGAAAAACTTTGCAGAAAGTGTTCTTAACTGTTTTTAAACTTTAATCTTAATTCTAATTTTTTAGCAAATTTTGCTAATTTGCCAAAATATTTATACTGCAAGTAAGTTTTTTTAACAACCGGTAGCATTGTTGTAAAATCGGCATTTTTCAAAATTTTTAATTCATGTGCAAAAGTCTGTCTTGCCATTTGTCGCATGTGTTTGCTTTGTAGCATTGTGTTTTCGCCGTGAATTCTATATGAAAACAGAATTTCATCTATAAACTTAAATTTGCCATATTTTGACAGTTGAAGCATTTCCCACCAGTCTTCCAATGGCGCATCATTTGTAAATTTTCCGGCTCTATCCAATATATCTTTTCTTACCAAATACCCGTTTGGAATATGATTACCTATAAAAAATAATGTTGAATAATTTCCAAAATCGTCGCTATAAAAATTAATCTTTCTAGCTCGACTAATAGTTTCTTTGGCAGTAGGTACGTTTTGGAGATTATCATCTTTATCAATAACTTCATTATCTCCTACTGCAAGAACGTATTCAGGATTGTTTTCCAAAAATTTAACTTCTTTTTCTATTGCTTGTGGTTTTGAAATATCGTCTGATGCTATCAAATAAATGTACTTGCCTTCTGCTTTTTCAACAAGTTTGCTATAAGTTATTTTTGAACCCTCATTTTCTTTTGTTTCAAAATAAGTCTTTGGAAATCTTCTTTCGCATTCTTTTTTTAATTCCACAACCTTTTGATATGATGAATCCTTTGAGCCATCATCAATTACAAGTAATTGTATATTTTGATAGGTTTGGTTAATTATAGATTTTATAGCTATTTGAACGTATTTTTCGTGGTTGTAAACAGGAATGATTACACTTACTAATGGATTATTGTTCATTTTTTATTTCCTCTAGCTTATGAGATTTTAAATACATTTTGCTGAAAAATAAATTTTCATCTTTAACTATTGTTTCTAAATTAAACTTAGCATTGTTAAGCGCATTTTTTATATACAATTGTCCAGCTTCATCAAAAGTTTCAAATTTTTCTCTATACAAATCAACCCAGCCTTGATGTGCTTTCAAAAGTTCTTTAAATCTTTTATCGACAAGTCTTTTTGGAAACTTATGTTCTATTAAAAGTTCTGCAAGTTTTATATCTGTTGTAAGTACGTCAAACGTGTAATATCTAATGTTCTTCGTAATAGCATCTTCATTGTCCTGTCTATAAAAGAAATCTGTATTTGCAAAAACTATTTTATCTGCAAGTAAAAACGATTTTCTATTATAAAATTCATCGTCATTATAGTATTCTGCCCTGTATTCAGCTCTTTTTACCAAATCCATTGACTTGATACCTGCAACCCCGATATACCATTTTAAACTAGCCAAAAATGCTTTTTTATTTGATACTGCTAAATTATAAAGTCTAAAAGCCGGGAACTTACCTATTTTTTTGTTCTTTTTGTTTTTGTAATAAAAAACAGTATTTGCGATAACCATATCAGCTTTTGATTTTAAAGCCTTATCGATGCATTTTTCAAAGAAATCTTCTGCAATAAAATCGTCCTGACTAAGGTATGAAAAATATTCGCCATTACAAAACTGCATACCGTAAACAGTGCTTTTACTACCTGTCCCACCTTTTGTTTCTCGTTTTATTAGCCTAAATCTTTCGTCTTCGTTTGAAAACTTTTCCAAAATCTGTACCGAATTATCTGTTGAAATATCGTCAACCATTATAACTTCAATGTTTTTGTATGTTTGATTTTTCAAGCTATTAAGAGTTTCTTCGATATATTTTTCACCGTTATAAACAGGCACAACTACTGATACTAAAGGTTTATCCATTGATTTGCTCCCTGATTGTTTTTAAGCGATTTAAACATTCTTGAACATTGTAAAACGGAAGGCTTCTGATTGTGTCATCATCAAGTTCCCACCATTTGTATTCTAAGAATTTTTGGATAGTTTCTTCGTCAAATCTGTATTTGATAACCTTTGCAGGAATACCGCCAACAATTGCGTAAGGCGGAACATCTTTTGTTACAACAGCTCCCGCTGCGACAACCGCTCCATCTCCAATGTTTACTCCATCTTTAATGAAAACATTTTCTGCTAACCAAACATCATTTCCAATTACGTTTTTTTTCAAAATTGTTTCAGCATATTCATCAGTAAATCCAAAATTTTTGTCATAGATGTATGGGGAAGTCGAAAACCCTTTCATATTGTGGTCTGTAAGTCCGATACAAACATTATCGGCTATTGATGTGAAATTTCCGATTTCGCTGTTTGGGTTATAGCAAATACAATTTTTTCCAAAATATGTGCATTTCCCAACCTTGCATTTTATTGTTTCTGGAAGTTTGTCAAACTTTTGAAATCCGTTTTTTCTTCTAAGTTTTTTACGGATTTTTTTCACTGGGATTAAATCTATTAAAAATCTTTTTAAATTTTTGTTCATTTAAAATTCCTTCATTATTTTTTGAAAATCTTTTTTGTCTAAAACTGTAAATGCTTCTGCAAAGCCAATATTGTTTAACATTCCACGATATTCGTTTAGACCTAAAATTTTTGTTGTGTAATCTTTTTCATTAACTTGCGATTGATGACAATTGATTGCTTCTCTTTTTTTATCAACGACACTAGTTATATCGACAAAAGCATTTGGCATATTCATTGTTGACCAAACTTCGTAGAAAACAATTTTTAAATCACCTGTTTTATGAGTTTTTAGATATTTGTTTAAATGAGCACTAACAGCTTTGTGATCGCTATGTTGGTCGTATATATACGGAATGAAAATATAATTAAAGTCTTTAAAATCAATTGTTTTAAAGGTTTCGTAATCATCAATGATATGTTTATCTTTTATGTTCAACATCTCTCTATCAACGTTTAAAATATTCATTGCGTTTTCAAATTCATTTTTTCTCTCGTCGTTTCCGTGAGTTAGGCAAATAACTTTGAAGTTTTTAGGATAAATTGCCATAATCCCTGCGCAACCAATGCTTTCATCATCTGGGTGTGGAGCAAGAACCAAGCATTTGTCATTTTCTTTTAAAACAAGCGGTTGAGGTTTTACATTTGTACTAAAAAATGGGTGAAAAACTACGTTTAATAGTCTTTTGTATAAAATTTTTAGAAAACTTTTTTTCATCTAAATAACCTCATTTTTCAAATAGTTTATCACAAATTCACTCGAAAAATCTTTCATACATTTAAAATTGTTTTTGCATTTTTTAGCTTTTTTGCAAGGAGAACATTTTAAATTTAAAGATAATGTGTGAGAATTTTCACCTCTCAAACCCCATTGAGTAATCGAAGTTGAGCCAAATAAAGCAACGACTTTTTTGTTAAAGGCTGTTCCCATATGACAAAAACCACTATCAATACCAAAAACTAAATCCATTTGACTTATTAATGCAGGAATTTCTGAAAATTTCAATTCTCCGCATAAGTTTTTGACGTTTTTAAATTGAGTGTTAAATTCTTTTTCTTTTTCTGTTCCGACGATAAAACATTCAAAATTGTTATCGCTCAAGAAATTTATTACATCTTGAAAACCCTCGATAGTCCAGTTTTTAACATAAGTAGATGATTGAGTTACAATTAAAGCTCTTTTTTTACCTTCTTCAAAATATTTCTGAATATTTTGGATATCTTCATCTTTTGTCCAATATTCAAGAGTTTCGTCTGTAACCTCTATTCCGTCCGCGATTAAGACATCTGAAAAATGTTCAAGTTCGTGTTTCTCGTGGGGTTTGTATTTCACACATTTTTTTAAGATAAATTCTCTAAATTGTCCGCCAAAACCAATTGTATCTTTAATTTTTAGTTTTTTCACAAGCAAACCTGCTGATAAAGAACGTTTTAGAACATAGGCTTTATCATAAAAATTTGGTTTTAAATCTTCTTTAGAATAAATATTATCAACATAAGGACATGCTGAAAGAACCAATTTGCCTGCATTTTTAGTTACGACATCAATAGTTGACTCTAGAAAATTTTTTCTCAATTCTCTCAAAAAAGGTATAACTAAAATTGTATCTCCCACGTATTGAGGAGCAACTACTAGAATCTTCTTCATTAAGATGCCTCTTTTAGGGTTTTTAAGTCTTCTTCGTATTCTCTAAAGCATGCTTCTTTGTCTTTTCGTGTTTCAACAGTGATATTCTTACTAGTATCAATAATCTCAAACACTTTGTGCAAGTCCCAATCGCATTTACTAAAATGTATATGTAAATCAATCAAGCTATCTAGTTTATTTCCGCTAATATGATAACTTGTAGGTTTTAATTCTTGAAACTCTTTCAAAAACTCATAAGGGTCTCTACCAAGTTCGTTTGCGGTGCTCATACAGTGTGAGATATCCAAGCAAAAACCGCAAGGGTGATTTTCTCTTACGTATTTTATTTCCTTTGGAATAGCTCCACGATACGTTCTTTGCATTGTTTTTCTAGAAATTATTGGTTTGTTTTCAATAGACATTCTCTTTGGATTAATAATATTTAATTGTCTAACTGTTTCTTCAATATTTCCCAATTTTCCTGGGTGAACTACAACATACTGAACGTCAAGTTCCTCTGCATATTTATCAACTTGTGTATTAAAAATCTCTTTATTAAATTCAAATTGGTTTTTGTCTGCAAGGTTTACATTGAAAACTGAATGTGGTGCGTGTAAAGTAAATGGCACATTGATTTTTGCCTTGAATTTTTTCCACACTTTAAGGTTTTCCATTGTGTTTGGGTTCATAAATAATTCAATATATGAAAATAAATTGTGATTGAAAAAGTCAAAGACTTCGCTATCGTATTTGCCAATTTCGTCAGAATACATTTTGAAACCTAGTTTTAAATCTTGCATAATTAACCCTTTATCGTTTTACGTTTAAATCTAAATTTTAAACCTAGTATTGTAATCTCTTTAAATCTTCTAAAATCAACATTCTTTACAGAAAAAATCTTTTCAGTAAAAGTTTCTTTTTTATCATCACGTTTGAATTTTTCAAACAAATCTTCATTTGTCATATCTATTGAATAGTTTGAAACTCCAGTTTTAACGTGATTTATGTAGTATAAATCCTCTTCTGATTTATTGTTTTCATCACTATACCAAGGTAAATGTTTTGATTGGTAAGGAAAACCTGTTCTTATTCCTTTTGTAAATTTTGACATTCTAATATTTGGCTTATAGAGTGCAAAAGTTGTATCTAAAGATGCATCGTAAACAAGTTGTTTTTTACCTTTAAAGTTAAATTCGTGTTCAAGTAAATAGAATTGTCTTTCAACAGTTTGCATAAACTTTTTCTTAGAAAATGTGTCAGGAATATCATCAATTTTTAAACTAAAGCCTACCTTAGTAAATTTAGGGTTTTTCTTTAAAATATTATAGAAAAGTTCTATAAAATCATCAGGACATTCTTTAACTGGTAATATATCGGAATCAGAAACTGCATAATATTGATTTTTAATCACGTCATCAAATTGTCCGCATTCCCATAGCGCCAAATGTCCATAATTTTGGTCAAGATAATGAACTTCGTGATTTATGCTTTTATAGTATTCAAGTAATGGTGGATAAGTTGATTTGTTATCCAAAATATGAATATTTTTGTAACCGTTATTTTCAAGATTTTCTATTAAAAGTTTTAAGTATTCGAGTCTGTTAAAACTTATTATGTATATTGGTATGTTTTTAAAGTCTATGTTTTTGTTCATAGTTTATATTGTAATATAAAATGTATAAATAATAAATGTATTTTTGTACGAGTCTTTATGCTAATATAATTTTATGGCTAAGGTTAAGACAAAATTTACATGTCAACAATGTGGGTATGAAAGTGTTCGATATATGGGTAAATGCCCTAACTGTTCTGCGTGGGGTTCTTTTGTTGAAGAAGTTGACGAGGATTTGACACCAAAAGCTGAGCATGCTGAAATTTTTCAAAACGATACAAAACCTACATTGATAAAAGATATAGAAGTAAATGATGAATTTAGAACAAGTACAAATATTTCTGAGTTTGATAGAGTTTTAGGCGGAGGTTTTGTACAAGGTTCACTTGTCTTGCTTGCTGGAGACCCTGGGATTGGTAAATCAACCCTTGTTCTTCAAACAAGTGGTGAGCTTTGTAAGCAAGGTAAAAAAGTTCTTTATGCTTCTGCTGAAGAAAGTGCTACTCAAATAAAATCAAGAGCAGAAAGACTAAATATCAATAGTGAAAGTTTGTATGTTTATTCACAAACAAATCTTGAATGTATCAAGTCTCAGATTTCTGAACTAAAACCTGATTTTTTGATTATTGATAGTGTTCAAGCCGTATTTACAAATACAATTACAAGTTCTGCAGGTAGTCTTTCTCAAATTAGAGAATGTTGTAATATCCTTATGCATCTTGCAAAATGTGAAAATATAACAGTTGTAGTTATCGGGCATGTTACAAAAGAAGGTAATATTGCGGGTCCAAAGATGTTAGAACACATGGTTGATGTTGTTCTTCAATTTGAGGGTGATAAATATAAATCATATAGAATGCTTCGTTCTATAAAAAACAGATTTGGTACGACTTCAGAAGTTGGACTTTTTGATATGAAGGATACAGGACTTGTTGAAATAACAAATTCTGGCGATATATTTTTAGACATAAATCACGAAAATGCAACAGGTAGTGTTGTTATCGTAACGAACGAAGGTACAAGACCAATTTTAGTTGAAATTCAAGCGCTTGTTGGTTCAACCTCTTATCCTGCGCCAAGAAGGGTTACAAATGGTGTTGATACAAGTCGTGTTTTACAGATTTTAGCTGTTTTAGAAAAAAGAGTTGGGTTGAATTTTTCTAAGCAAGATGTTTATGTAAATGTAATTGGCGGTATTGATATTAAAGAACCAGCAGCTGATTTGGGCATTGCCGTTGCAATAGTTTCTTGCTTTAAGGATAAATTGGTTGATAACAAAACTGTAATTGTCGGTGAAATAGGTCTTTCTGGCGAAGTTCGTTCAATTACAAATCTTGAAAAAAGACTTATTGAGGCTGAAAAATTAGGTTTTAAAACGGCTGTTGTTCCTAAATCTAACGAAAAATCTCTTTCAAAAGATTTGAAAATAAAACTTGTTGGGGTTAACAAAATTACAGATGCGTTAAAAGAATGTTGTTTTTAATTTTTTTATAATATAATTTAGGTATTATGAAACTAGAACAAACAACAGCACAAAATTCTTATAAGTACGGGTGGTTACTTGGTAGAATTTTTCCGTATATTAAACCACTTTTAGGTCGTATATTTTTAGGTTTGGCAGTTGCTATTCCATTGGGTTTGCTTGATGGGGTTACAGCTTTTGCTCTAAAACCTTATATGGATTATGTAGTAGGTCAACAAGATTTAATTGTTAATTGGAAATTTATCCATATTAATTTGAAATACACTGTTTTGGCATTTGCACTTCCTTTTGCAGTTGTTATTTTTGCTGCAATTCAAGGTTTGTTGAGATATTTGAATGAATACTTAACTCAATGGGTGAGCCAAAAAATTACTATTCATGTTAAAGAAGATTTATTTGCAAGACTTGTTCACATGGATACAAAATTCTACGACGAAAATTCATCAGGTATCGTGATTTCTCGTTATATGAATGACCCTCAAAACGCATCAGCATCATTGGTTGACCAATTAACAACAATCATTACAAGTTTATTTGGAGCATTAGGTTTAATTGCTGTTATGCTTTATAGTTCTTGGAGATTGGCTGTAGTTGGTGTTTTAGTTTTAGGTGTTGCATTTTTACCTGTTGCATTGATTAGAAATATTATTAAAAAAGCTTCTAACCAATCTCTTGTTATTGGTGGTAACATTACAACGAATATTAATGAAACATATATTGGTAATAAAACAATCTGTTCTTACGGTTTACAAAATCGTCAAGACAGAATGTTTAGAGAACAGTTAAGAGAATCTTTTGATGTTGCAATGAGTTTATTAAAACGTGCAGCATGGATGTCTCCAATGATGTACTTAATTGCATCTGTGGGTATCGCGATTGTTCTTTGGTATGGTACAAACTTAATCTTAACAGGTGTTATGACAGCTGGGGGGTTTGCATCTTTCGTAACTTCTTTATTACTGCTTTACAAGCCTGTTAAAACATTGGGTAGAAATTTACAAAATTTACAAACTGTATTTGTTGCATTGTGCCGTGTATTTGAATTGTTTGATCTTCAACCAGAAGTTCAAAATCTTCCAAATGCCGTTGAAATGCATGATGTTCAAAAAGGTGTTAGATTTGAAAACGTTAATTTTGAATATATAAAAGATGTTCCAGTATTGAAAAATATCAATTTTGAAGTTACAAAAGGAGAAACAATTGCTATCGTTGGTAATTCAGGTGGTGGTAAATCAACTATTGCTAACTTAATACCAAGATTTTACGATGTAACTTCTGGTTCTATTAAAATTGATGATGTTGATATTAAAAACTTTACATTAGAGTCTTTAAGACAAAATATTGCAATGGTTTTCCAAGATAATTTCTTATTCTCAGCAACAATTAGAGAAAATATTATGCTTGGTAATCCAAATGCTACTGAAGAACAACTTCAAGAGGCTATTAAATCAGCTCACTTAGAAGAAATGCTTAAAGAAATGCCAAACGGACTTGATACAGAATTGAGTGAACGTGGTGTAACTCTTTCTGGCGGTCAAAGACAACGTGTTGCTATTGCAAGAGCTATGATTAAGCATGCTCCAATTGTTATCCTTGATGAAGCAACTTCTGCTTTGGATAATGAGTCAGAAGCAATCGTTCAAAAGGCTTTAGACAATTTGATTAAAGATAAAACAGTATTTTTAATCGCACACAGATTTACAACAATTAAAAATGCTAATAGAATAATTGTAGTAAATGAAGGTGAACTTGTTGAACAAGGTACACACGATGAATTAATGCAAATCGAAGGTGGTCAATACAAACATCTTTACGAAATGCAATTCAGAAATCAAGATAAAACAAACGCACAATAAAGAATGAAGAAGGTTAATAAAATGAGCAAATACTTATTAGAAATCGGTGTAGAAGAATTACCATACGTTATAATTCCAACATTTATCAGTCAATTAAAAACAAATTTTGAAAAACTATTTTCAGAATTAAATATTGAATACAAAGACGTAAATGTTTTGGCAACTCCAAGACGTTTGGCGGTTATAATTGACGGTTTATCAGAAAAACAAGAAGATGTTGAAAAAGTTCTTCGTGGACCTATCAAAAATGTTGCTTATGACGAAGCTGGTAACCTTACAAAAGCTGGTGAAGGTTTCTTAAAGAAAAACGGTGTTGACCCTAAAGATGCTTATTTACAAGATAATTATTTACACGCAAAAGTTCTTTTAAAAGGTAAAATGACAGAAGATGTTTTGAAAGAAAATGTTCCTAATTTGATTTTAAAACTTCAAGGTTCACACTTTATGCGTTGGGCAAATCACAGTGAAAAATTCTCAAGACCAATCAGATGGATTGTTTCAATCTTAGACGAAAAACCTGTTGAAATTCAAATTATTGACGTAAAATCATCAAACGTTACTCGTGGTCATAGATTTTCAAATCAACACGTTGTAATTAATCACCCTGATGAATACGTTCAAAAATTAAAAGAAGCATGCGTTTATGTTGATCAAAATGAAAGAAGAGATTTAATCGTTAAATTAGCTCATGAAGAAGCTTCAAAATTGGGCGCAGAACCTTATTATAACGACGATTTATTAGAAGAAGTTACATACCTTTGCGAATATCCAAAAGCAGTTGTATGTTATTTTGATGAAAAATATTTAGAATTACCAGAAGAAGTGCCAATTACAGTTATGGCACACCACCAAAGATATTTTGCTCTTAAAAAAGACGGTAAATTGACAAATCAATTTATCACAATCACAAACTTTATCGGTGATGATTTTGAAAATATCAAAGCTGGTAACTTGAGAGTTGTTAGAGCAAGACTTGATGATGGTGTATTCTTCTTTAAAGAAGATTTGAAAAAACCTCTTGAAGCATACGTTGAAGGCTTAAAAGGTATGACTTTCCAAAAAGGTTTGGGTTCTGTTTATGACAAGACTCAAAGATTGGTTAAGTTATCAGAAAACATCGCAAAAGAACTTGGCGCTGATGTTGAAAAATCAAAAAGATGTGCTTTATTATGTAAAGCAGACTTAGTAACAAGTTTAGTTTACGAATTTACAGAACTTCAAGGCTTTATCGGTGCAGATTATGCAAAACATGCTGGAGAAGCTCCAGAAGTTAGCTTAGGTATTAAAGAGCACTACTTCCCAATTAATGCAGATAGCGAACTTGCTTCATCGCCTGTTGGTCAAGTTGTTGGTATTGCTGATAAAATTGATACAATTTGTGCAGTATTTGTTGACGGTAAAAAACCTACAGGTTCTTCTGACC
>CAVCIU010000001.1:0-98070 GCA_963602355.1 Methanobacteriaceae archaeon | reverse complement strand
ATAATTTTGCACGCAATATCATTAATTTTGTCTGTTACTAAAACTTTCAAAATAATCCTCCCTTTAATAAATAATAAATAAAATAAAAGTCTTTATACAAAAAAACTAAACCTAGAAAGGTTTAGTTTGATTTAATTTCATTCTCAAATCTCTAAATCTTTGAATATCATCTTGAGCCTTAGCTGATTCTTTGAATACTGCTTGAGCTGAAGGGTGAACCATTAGAACATAATCCATATGAATTTCTAAGAAATTGTATCTACGAGGAGCTTGAGTAGAATTTCTTGAATAAATTTCTGCATTTGTTACAGCTAAGAAACGACGTTCTCTATCATTTAATAAGTCTGTTAATTCACGATTAGTATTTGTGTATTTAGAAACGTGAACAGTTCCTTTGATATCGTGATCTGCTGTAAGAATGCAAACCTCTATAGGTATAGTATCTGAATGTTTTCCTGCTGCCATAGATAAATCCTTTAAATTCCTTTTTTTACTATATTTTTAATATTATAACAATAAGAAAAAATTGTCTAGTTGTTATTTCTTCTTAACACGAATACCTTCAACTTCGTGAACGTCTTGTATAAAGTAAAATGCAGATGGGTCATTTTCTCTAATTAGAGCCTTAATCTTCGCAATCTCAAGACGTGAAACTACGCAATAAATAATTGTTTGTTCTTTTCCAGAATATCCGCCCTTACCCTTCATATATGTAACGCTGATATTCAAGTCCTTAATAATAGAATCACCAATTTCCTTCGCAAAATTAGTAACAATATAAATTGATTTTGAACTATTCAAACCTTCTAAAACGATATCAATAACTCTATAAGCAATAAAGTAAGTTAAGATAGAGTACATTGCGCTATCCCAGCCGTATAAAAATCCAGCTGCAGAATAAATAAAGAAGTTAAAAAACATAATGATTTCGCCAACAGAGAACCCAAGTTTTTTAGCAATGCTTATAGATAAAATTTCTGTGCCGTCAAGAGCACCGTCATTACGAAGTATAAGACCAACCCCGAAACCTAATATAATACCGCCAAACACTGTTGCTAGCAAATCAGATTCTGTAACTTGTGTATTATGGATAAGGTTTACAAAAATACCAAGCATTGAAACTCCGTAAAGCACGGTCGCAACAAACATCTTGCCCATTTTCTTATAACCCAAAAATAAAAATGGCAAGTTGAACAACACGATAATTGCACCAAGATTTAACTTAGTAATATAACTTGTCATCATTGAAATACCAATGATACCGCCGTCGATGATGTTATTCGGAATTAAAAACCCTTCCAATGCGAATGCTGCAATTAAAGCCCCGAGTGTTACAAAAAATAATTTACCAATAATTAATTTTGTCTTTTGCATCAATGTTAATTGTTTTTTCTCAGGTTTTTTCTTCATTATCATTTTTATTTTTCTTTCGGAAATTGAGTATGTTTATTTGATTTTTTTACTGTAATAACGTGATTAATTTTGAAGATAGTCTTTTTATCTTCTTCTTTTTCTTCTTTAACACCTAAAATATTTTCCAAATCAGTTTTTAAAGTTGTCAAATCTTCGTATTTTTTCAATACTCCGTCGATACATACAGAAACATCACCAGTTTCTTCTGAAACAACTAAGCATGCGCTATCAGAAACTTCACTCATACCAATAGCTGCTCTATGTCTTGTTCCGTATTTCCAACTTAATTTAGGATCTTCTGTCAAAGGTAAAAGCACACCAGCTGCGATAATCTTATTACCCTTAATTACAACTGCGCCATCGTGTAAAGGAGTATTGATATGGAAAATTGTTAGTAATAATTCCATTGAAATATCAGCATTCAAGGTTGTCCCAACGTCTGAAGATGTATAAGCATCAATTTCGTTTTGGAATACAATCAATGCGCCAGTTCTTGTTTTTGAAAGATATTTTACTGTTTCAATAACCTCTTTCACAACATCAATCGTAACTTCTTGATGATTTGAATTATCCCAAAAAGATTTATTCATAAAATCAACTTGACCTAGGTAACTCAAAAATCTACGCAATTCTGGTTGGAAAATAACGATTAAGCTTAAAGAAATAAGTGTAATCAATGATTTCAAGAACACACCAAGAATTATCAAGTCAATTCTTATTAAAACTTCTGCTAAAATCCAGCCAAAAGCTAAAAATAAAAGTCCTTTTACCAATTTTTCTGCTTGAGTATTTTTAATAAACTTTTTATAAAAAGTGAAAACTAAAATCGCAATGATTAAAATTTCAGAAATGTTTAGCAAATTAAATGATAGATTTAATTTTGGAGCTTCTATATTAAATGTATTGAAAATAGTATCTATCATTAGATTTCAAACCTTCTTGGTATAATGTCATTACGAGTTAAATCTTCAAAAGTTTCTCTATTAATAATAATATCAGATTGTGAATTATTTACAAGTATCATGGCAGGTTTTTTCACCCTGTTATAGTTGCTAGACATTGAATAATTGTATGCGCCTGTGTTGAAAACGCATAATATATCGTCTTTTTGAGGGTTTGGAAGTTCAATTTCATCAATTAAAATGTCTCCTGATTCGCAAAGTTTTCCAACAACTCTAACTCTTTTTAATTCTTCATCAGAATTCATTTTATTAGCAAGAACTGCCGTATATTTTGCGCCATAAAGTGCAGGTCTGATGTTATCTGTCATTCCGCCGTCTACTGCAACATAAGTTCTTACATTCGGAATATGTTTAATATTGCCGATTTTATAAATAGTTACTCCTGATGTACAAATTGTGCTTCTTCCTGGTTCTAAATAAATTTTTGGTTTTTTAATACCATATTTTTCACAATTTTCGTTCATGGCAGAAATTACAACTTCGCCTAAATCAAACAATGATAAAGGTGTGTCGTCTTCTGTATACTTAATTCCGTATCCGCCACCTAAATTTATTTCATCAAATTCAAGTGAATATTTTTCTTTTAATCTTGCGTATTGTTTGATTAAAATTTCAACTTCGTCTTTAAAACATTCTGTTTCAAAAATTTGTGAGCCAATATGCGCATGTAAACCTCTTAGTTTAAGGTTTTTGTACTTATTTTGAAGAAGTTCAATAACTGTGTCGATTTCTGACATATTAAAACCGAATTTAGAATCAATTTTACCAGTTTTAATATAATCGTGAGTCCAGCAATCAATTCCTGGAGTAATTCTTATAAAAATGTTTACAATTTTGTTTTCTTTTTTTGCAATTTCATTAAGATTAGAAAGTTCTAAAAAATTGTCTACGGAAAATCTTCCAATATTTGATTTAACAGCATATTCAAGCTCTTCATAACCTTTATTGTTTCCGTTAAATAAGATTTTCTCTGGGTTCATTCCTGCAGAAAGTGCTGTATAAAGTTCGCCCTCTGAAACAACATCACAGCCAAAGTCTTCTTGTGAAATTATTTTGAATATTGCTTTTGTACAAAGAGCTTTTGACGCATACAAAAACTGTACCGTATTTTCGTATGACTCAAAAGCTCTTTTGTAATCTTTACATATACTTCTTAATGTTTCCTCGTCAATGATATATAAAGGTGTTTTATACTCTTGCGCTAGCTTTACTAAGTCGCAACCACCAATCTCTAAGTGGTTCTCATTATTTACTTTTGTTGTTATTGGTTGTAAGTGTTGGTTAGCCGTGTTCTTCATATTATTTATCATAACATGAACATAGAATTTTTTATTGTAAATAGCTTACTAATGTGTCAGCTGCATTAACTCTTAATTTTTTTAATGCTCTTAATTCAGTTTGTCTGATACATTCTTTTGTTACACCGTAAATGTTACCGATTTCTTCTAAAGTTTTTTTAGCAAAATTGTCTAAACCATAACGCATTTTTACAACGTCTTGTTCTCTTTCTTTTAATGTAGAAACAACGATTTCGATATCATTTTTTAAGTTTTCGTATTCAGCATTTGCGTATACGTTTGCTTTTTCATCTTCTAAGATGTCAGCGATTAATAAGTCGCTACCATCGTTGCTTTCAAATCCGCCTTCAATTGAAACAGGTTTGTTGTAAGCTGATAAGTATGAATTGATTTTGTCTAAAGAAATGTTCATTTTCTTAGCAACATCATCAGTTTTAACTTGGCAGTTGTATTGTCTTTCCATTTCTGTTTTAACTTTTGAGAATTTTGATAAAGTTTCTTGAATATATACAGGAATTCTCATGCAGTGAGATTGTTCAGAAATAGCCTTGAACATAGATTGTTTAATCCACCATGATGCGTATGTAGCGAATTTGTAGCCTAATTTCCAGTTGAATTTTTCAACAGCAATCATAAGACCTAAGTTGCCTTCTTGGATTAAATCAACCATTGGTAAGTTAGACATGTGGATTGATTTTCTAGCAATTGTGATAACTAATTTTAAGTTAGATTGAACTAATTGTTTTTTAGCTTCAACGTCGCCGTCTTGAGCTTTTTGAGCTAAAGTTCTTTCTTCAGACATTGATAAAGCTGGGTAAGAAGAAATTTGTTTAATGTAAGTTGACAAATTGAAATCTGGGTCAACTAAAGAACATTTTGCAGGGTTAGTAAAGTTGTCTTGTGAAGTAGTGCATTGGTACATAGGTTAAACTCCTTATAATCTGGTGTGTAGGTAAATAGGCATTAGAAAGTAGACCTAGAGAGGGGTAGTTTTGGCAGACAAAAGTCAACCGCCACGAAATCAGTCTCTGGTTTTGTGTTAGTTAATGTTAAACGGTATTGGGTGGAAGTAAATGTGAACTTTTATTAAGTTTTAATCACATTCAAAAGTGTATATACTTAATATATCATGTTTTAATACAAACTTCAACCCTTTTATGAAGAATTGTAAAGTTGAGTATATACTCTGATATATTCAGCTTAACAAAAGTTAATAATATGGTAGTAATTTTGGACACTAAAAAAGCTCTGTTTACAGAGCTCTTACATATATTTCGGCTAGTTTTAATTGTTTGATTATTTACTTAAAAATTCTTCTTTGAATGCACCAGTATATTGAGTTGCTTTTTCGTATGCATCTTCAACATTATTGTTTTTTAATGTTTCGTATGTTTTATCAAAAAATGCATTTGCTTGTTTTACTTGGTCTGGGTGCTTTAACATAAACAATATATTGTTTTCTAAATTGTCTACACTAGCTGTTACTTGTGAACGACCCAGAGCTTCTGATGCTGTGTTTTTTAAGTCTGTTATTTCGAATGTACTGATTTGAGGTTTTTCTTTTTTTGACAGTTCATTCATTTTTTGCGCATGAATACTCTGCACGTTATTCGTGTTGTTAATCTTCGTCATTATTAATTCCCTCTTTATTTATTTTTTTATTCTCTATTGTTTACATTTGTTTTAAAAACGAGAAAATTTATTTTTGCTACTTTTTATTTTAAAACTTAACAAAACTTAATATACAAAAAGCCTCGTTTTGAAATTCGTGGTATTATAGACTCATGAGTTTAAAAGATTTCTTATCTAATCTGTTTAAAAAAGAAAAGACAGAAATAACAGAATTTTTACCAGACGGTTTAGTTTTAATTGATGAAGACGGTGATTTTGTCATGTCTAATGACGTTGCCGATAGAATTTTATCTGATATTAAAGAAGATTTCCAAAACTATAATATCAATGATTTATTTGAAAACGCAGTTATGTTGGTTAAAAAGGCTGCTGATACAAACAAACAAGTAGTTTTAAAAACTAACAAAGATACAAATAAAGATATGTTCTTTGAGTTTACTGCTCGTAAACATGACAAAGGATATCTTGTTTTAATGCGTGAAAATACTCAAAATTACAAGACTTTGACTAATATCTTTGTTGAATATGAAAGTTCTAAAAAAATTAACAAAAACAAAAATGCGTTTTTAGTTAATTTATCAAGTGATTTAAAAAATCCATTACAATCTTCTATTGGTTTTTCAAAAGCTTTATTAGACGGTTTGTGTGGACAATTAGATGAAAAAACTGAAAAATATATCAAAATTATTCACAAAAATTCTTCAGATTTATTATATTTAATAGATAAAATGATTGAATTATCTAGAACAGAATCAGGATTGATTGCTCATAATCCTCAATACTTTGACTGTATTGATGTTTTAAGAGGTTGCCTAAAACATTATGAACAAGATATGGCTGACAAAAATATTAAATATAATTTAGAAGTTCAAGATGATATTAAAAGAACAATTTATTCAGAAGATGAATTGTTAAAAACAATTATCAATAACATTTTAGAATGTGCTATTAAATCAACTCAAGACGGCACAATCAGTGTTAGCATTAGATATCCAGACAAAGAAATTTTAGATGATAAAAGTTTAGTTCCTCAAGAAGAAACTTTAGAAAAAGGCTTTTTATTGTTTGAATTTTCTGACACAGGTGCTGGTTTAACACAAGAAGAGTTAGACAATATTTTTGAACCTTATCTTGAAGTTGAAAGACCAAACAGAAAAGAAATTGTAAATTCAATTTCTTTCTTAAGCCTAAAAAATATTATCAAGATATTAAAAGGTAACATGTGGTTGGAATCTGAACCAGAAAAAGGCACAATTTATAGTTTTATTATACCGACAGAAAAGGCTTCACAATCTATTAGCAATGAGTAAAGTAGTTTTAAAAGATATAAAAAAATCTTATGACAACAAGAAAGTTATCATCAATGGTGTAAACCTAGAAATTGAAGATAAAGAATTTTTAGTACTTGTTGGAGCTTCTGGTTGTGGTAAATCAACAATCTTGAGAATGATTGCTGGTTTAGAAGAAATTTCTGGTGGCGAACTTTACATTGGCGATAAAAAAGTAAACAATGTTCACCCAAAAGATAGAGATATTGCTTTTGTATTCCAAAGTTATGCCCTATATCCACACATGACTGTTTACGAAAACATTGCATTTGGGTTAAAAATGCGTAAATTTAAAAAAGCAGAAATTGATAAAAAAGTTCGTGAAGCTGCAAAAATCTTAGATTTAGAAGAATTATTAGATAGACGTCCAAAACAATTGTCTGGTGGTCAAAGACAACGTGTAGCTTTAGGTAGAGCAATTGTTCGTAACCCAAAAGTATTTTTAATGGACGAACCTTTATCGAATTTAGATGCAAAATTAAGAGTTCAGATGAGAGCTGAAATCAAGAAATTGCACGAAAAATTACAAACGACTTTTATTTACGTAACTCACGATCAAACAGAAGCTTTGACTATGGGTGATAGAATCGTTGTTTTAGACAAAGGTGTTATACAACAAGTTGATACACCAGAAAATATTTATAACAACCCTTCAAACATGTTTGTAGCAGGGTTTATCGGTTCACCACAAATTAACTTTATAACTTGTCCAATTTTAAACAATACACTTGTATTTGGTGATATGAAATTGGAATTACCAAAAGAAGTTATGGAGATTTTGGCAAATAATAAAAAAGTTGTTTTAGGTATCAGACCAGAAGATATGATAAATTCTGACGGCAATATTAAATTATGCGTAAAAGTTGATATGACAGAACTTTTAGGTAGTGAAAAAATTGCTTACTTTAATATTGGTGATAGCAAATGTTGTGCTAAATTACCAGCAAAATATGATTTAGATGAAAATTTAATCTTGAATATTGATAGCAAAAAAATGTTTTTCTTTAACGAAAAAACAGGTGAAAGAATTATTTAGTTTTATCAATCCAAACCATTGTTGTGCAAGTCTTTCTTTGCATGAAAGGATTTGTCATATTATTTTTTGAATATGGCACTTTAAAATTTTGATCATAGTATTTAATATCTTTTGAGATACTTTTTAATAAAGATAAAAATTTCATAGTACATATATTATTTGTACTAAATTCTTTTTAATAATCCCCAGTAAGTTTAATATTTGCAAGTTTTTAATTAGTCTTTTGTGCTAAACTAAACTTATGCAAGAAAATAAGCTAATTGAAATTATAAAAAATACCCTAAATTCTAAATATATCAATGACGATTGTGCATATTTAGAAGATTTAGGCATTGTTGTAACACAAGATAGTTTAGTTGAAGATGTACATTTCTCACTAAAATATACAAATGCTTTTCAATTGGGTTATAAGTCAGTTGCGGTAAATCTTTCAGATGTTTACGCATCTGGTGCGAAAGCAAAATATTTAACTTGTTCTTTGTCTTTGCCAAGTTATATTGATGAAAATTTTATCAAAGAATTTTATGAAGGTGCAAAATCTGTAACCCCAGATGTTGAAATAGTTGGCGGTGATGTTACAGGTGGAAATAAGTTGTTTATTTCAATTTGTGCAATCGGTGATGCTAGAAATAGAAAAATATCTTCTCGAAGCAATGCAAAAGAAGGTTATAAAATAATAACAAATGGTGTTCATGGTTCGAGCGGTGCTGGTTTTGAACTTTTACAAAAAGGTTTAAAATCTCCACAAATCTTAATTGATGCGCATTTAATGCCAAAAGTCGATGATGTTTTATCAAAAGAAATTGCTCTTAACATAAAAGATAATTATGCAATGATGGATTCGTCAGACGGTTTAATGGACGCTTTGTACAAAATTTCTAAATTGAGTAATTTAACTGCAGAAGTTGATTTTAATGCTATTCCAATTGATGAAGAAATAAAAGATTTTGATGATTACAAAAGCAAAGTTTTCTTTGGTGCAGAGGATTACAAACTTATCGCATGCGTTCCAGAAGAGTTTTTAAAAACTTTGGATAAAAATTTATACACAGAAATTGGCACTATGACTAAAAAACAAGATGATGTTTTTGTAAAAGTTAATTTTGACGAAGGTGTAAAAACTTTTACTGAAAAAGATATTGATGAAAAAACATTTAAACATTTTGATTAAAATTACTTAATTATCATTTAATAAATTTTTAGTTTAGCTTATTATATAAATATCGGAAGAAATACAAAAAGAGGTTTAAAAAATGAAAAATAGAGTTGGTGTAGATATCGGTGGTACAAACATTAAAATAGCTTTAATTACAAACGAAGGAAAAATTTTATACTCAAAAACTTTTCCAACAGAAGCTGAAAAGGGTTATGAATACACAGTAGCCAACATTAAAGAAGAAATCAAAGTTTTGATGACAGAAACAGAATCAACTTCTAAAACAATCGAAACAATCGGTTTTGGTTTTCCAGGACAAATCGATTATAAAACAGGTACAGTAAAAGTTTCTACAAATATCCCAGGTTGGAATGGTGTAGAACTTGCAAAAATTATTAAAGAAGAATTCAATATTCCAGCTTTCGTTGATAATGACGTAAGATGTGCAACATTAGGTGAAATGAAATATGGTGCTGGTAAAGGTGCACAAAACTTAGTTTGCGTAACAGTTGGTACTGGTATTGGTTCAGGCTTAGTTTTAAACGGCAAATTATACAGAGGCGCAAGCAACGCAGCTGGTGAAATTGGTCATATTAAATTATCTGACTCAAACGGTGCTCCATTATGTGGTTGCGGTGATTATGGTTGTTTTGAAGCTTATGCTTCAGGTCCAAGCATCGTTGCAATGGCAGAAGATTATATTAGAGGTGGCAAAGCTACAATGTACAGAGAAATGGCTAAAGGTGAAGCTATCACTCCATATATCGTATTCAAAGCTGCTGAACAAGGTGATGCTGTTGCTATCCAAATTTTCAAAAAAATTGGTGAATATTTAGGATTAGGCTTAACAAATATTATCAACATTTTAAATCCAGATAAAATTATTATTGGTGGCGGTATTGCTGCTGCTGGTGATTTATTATTCGACCCAATCAGAGAAACTGTTAATAAACGTGCAATGAGAATTGCAAGAGAAGCAGTTCAAATCGTACCTGCTGAATTAGGTAATACAGCGGGTGTTATGGGTGCTGCTTTATTAATGGACAACTAATTAATGAGCATATATTTCTTTTACGGCGATGAAGAGTACAGTATTGAGCAAGCAATAAATGAAAAAAAGAAATTGCTTGATAAGAATTTTAGTGCGATGAATTTTAAAAATTATGACAATCCTTCGTTTACTGATTTGATTTCAATTCTTCGTACTACACCAATGATGTTTGGCAAAATGCTTATTGTGATTAACTGTCTTGATTATTTTTCAAAATCTTTTGAAGATTCTCAAAACAAACAAATAGAAGAGGCTTTATCGCTTGTATCAGAAGATGTAGATATTGTTTTTACTGCAATTTTACCTAGAAATGAAGGTAAAAAACTTGATTCACGTAGAAAACTTTTTAAACTTTTGTCAAAGCAAAATGCTCAAGAGTTTAAAACAATTCCAACTTATAAAGTTGATGAAATCACAAGTTGGATAAACAAATACGCAAGAAAAATTGGCATAAAAGTTGAACAAGATGCAAGTTTGACTCTAATTGAACAAATCGGAAATAATTTGAGAGAATTTGTAAATGAGTTAGATAAACTTAAATTAGCAGTTTATCCAGAAAAAACTGTTACTAAAAATGATGTAAAAGTTAACTGTATTACAAATGAGGATTTGTTTAATTTTACAGATTATTTAATGACAAACAAAACTGATTTAGCTCTTTTAGAGTTTAGAAAATTATTGCAGAAAAAACATGAACTAGAAATCATGTCTGCATTACAAACTATGCTTAGAAAATGGATTTTGATAAAATTAAATGAAAAGAAAATGTCTATGTTTGAAATTTCTAGACTTACTGGTATGCACGAATTTGTTATTCAAAAAAATATGCAAAAAATGAAAAATCATTCGCTACGTGATTTGATAAAATTGAAACAAAATCTAATTGATGCAGAATACAAGATTAAATCAGGACAAGCGCTTGATACAAAAGAGGTAATTGAATATGCAATTATCGGATAAGTACGAGTTTTTAACAAAATATTTTAATGAAGCTAAAAATACTGATAATTATTCAGTGTTTCAATCTCTTTTGTTTTATGGAAGCGATTTAGAGTCTCAATACAAAATGGCTTTATACGTTTCAAAAATGCTAAATTGTGAAAAAGATTTTGACGAAAATTGTAATTGCCAAAATTGTCGTTGGATAGATTCACACGAACACCCTGCTGTCATTACTGTTTCAAAGGTTGATTATAAACCCGAAGATGATACTTCAAAGACAGTTATATCTTTAAAACAAGCTCAAATGATTAAAAATTCTCTTACAAATTCTAGTGATTATCATAGAGTCTTTATTTTCTGCGACAAAGGAAATAATGACGAAATCTTGGGTTTAAATCAAATGAATTTTCAAGAAGAAACTGCAAATGCTCTTCTTAAAACAATTGAAGAACCGCCTAAAAATACGACGTTTATCTTCTTAACAAGAGATAAAAATGATGTACTTCAAACTATTCAATCAAGATGTATGGCGTTTTTCGTTCCATCTTTTGAGGTTGAAGGATATGATTATTCTTTGATTGAAGATGTTTTTGCTGATTATTTTGAATTTGAAAGAGGAGAAGTTTTTAATATTGCAAACGACTTGTTCCAACTTACAAAAGAGCATGAACCAATTGAGGTTTTAGAAAGTATTCAACATTACATGCTTTGTCTAATGAAAAATAATACAGAAGATAAAAATATAACAAATAGATTGATAAATGATTTAAAACAGGTTGAAACAGCTAAAAAAGAAGTTAAACTTGGAATGAATGTCCAAAATGTTCTAGAAGATATGTGTTTGAAAATAATTAAATAAAAGTGAATGGTGAAGAGGGTCTTTTAAATAATTTTCTTTTATATTATTGTTTGTATTACCGAAATTTTAGCATTATAAGACTAAGCCAAAAACTTTATATACAAAATAGGCAATAATGATAACTGTTTCCACAATTGTTATTGATAAAAGCATATTGAATAGTTTTCTATATTTTAGGTGTTTCTTTTCTGCCATTTTGCTATCTTTTCTTAAGTTTAAAGATTCAAATATTTTTGCAAATAAACCATTCTTTTTATACAAATCTTTGTACTTAAATAAAATTTGGGAACAATACTCTTCACAATTGTTAAATTGAGTACTTGTTCTATTCTCACCTATAGTTTGTCTATAATTAAATAATATTTCATCTATTTGATAAAACTTTAAACCATTTTTAAGAAAATTTAGATATAAATCCCAATCTTCACAACCAATTTCACTAAAGGCTATATCATAACCTCCAACCTTTTGAAAATCTGATTTTTTAAAAACTGAAGAACAAGTTATATAATTATCTAGTAAAAGATTATTTGTATCATTAGGTTTAAACATTTCTTTTTTAGTAATTAAATGTCTAACTCGTGAATATATAATGTCTACATTTGGATTTTTGTTAAAAATATCTATCGCTTTTTCTACGTAAGTTGGTTCAATTGTGTCATCTGCATCAAGTGGTAAAATATATTCACCACTTGATATTTCAATTGCTTTGTTTCTTGCCCTACAAACACCAATATTTTTATCTTCTTCTATTAAAACAATGTTATTATATTTTTCGGTAATCTCTTTTAAAACAACTCTACTATTATCTGTAGACGCATCATCAATACAAACAATTTCAATATTCTTGTAGGTTTGATTTAGCGCAGATTCAATAGCTTCTTTGACATATTTTTCTTTGTTATAGCAAGGTATTATAATTGATACTTTCTTCATTGTAAATTTTATTTCCTAAAAATAAGGTCAAATAAACTTCGTATTTTTATAAAAAGTAATATATGTTTCTGCATGATAAAACAAAATTATCTAAATGTAAAGCATGCGGTACTTTTTATAATAACCGGAATTATGTGTGGTTAAAAATACGTCATATATAAGGTATTTTGATAAAAAGGTAGGTATATTATGATGTATGATGATAAAAAATTTATTGGAGAAATTATCAAAAATGCTCGTAAAAGTTTAAAAATGCGACAATCGGAATTAGCAGAAAAAATTGATATGTCTGATAAAAATTTGGGCAATATTGAAAATGGTAAACAATTCCCTCAAATTAATAATTTCTTTAAAATATTAGAAGTTTTAAACCTATCAGTTGAAGATTTTGGTGTTAATATAGCAAAAAATGAAAACAAATTAAGAAACGACTTAATAAAGAAAATTTATGAATTTGATGAGATAACTTTAAAAATTTGTTCTGAATTAATTAACATATCTACCAAATTAACTTATAAAGAATAAATAGAATAGGCGAAGCCAACGGCTTCGCCCTCTTTTATTTAAAATTTACTAGGTGTCATGCTGAACTTGACAAAGCGAACAGTTGAGCAACAACGAAACTTGTGAGCCTGTCTCTGTAGTTGACTTTTAGCCGTTAGGCATATTATCCGATTTAATGCCTTACGGATAAAAGGAAACGTAGTGTGATTCAGCATCTGAGGTTTTGGAATAGACAATGTAAACGTTGCTCAGATTCCGGATCGGAGTCCGGAATGACAAATTAGCAATTGCAAGTTATTCACTATTTTCTGCTAAATTGAATTGTGTCGTCTTTAGCATCAATAACCAAAGTATCACCTTTGATGAATTTTTGAGCCAAGATTAATTTAGCCAATGGGTTTTCAACCATTTGTCTAATTGTACGTTTCAATGGTCTTGCACCGTAGATTGGATTATAACCTTGTGTTGCAAGTAATTCTTTAGCATCAGGTGTAACTTCAAGATTGATTTCTTGTTCTCCTAAACGTTTTCCTAAAGATTCCATTTGAATATCCACGATTTGTTTCAAGTTTTCCAATGTTAAACCTTTGAAGAAGATTGTTTCATCAACACGGTTTAAGAATTCAGGTTTGAATCTATCTTTCATGATATTCATGACTTTTTCTTTAGTGTCGCTGAAATTACCACTTATAGAATCTTCCAAGATAACATCGCTACCAATATTACTTGTCATAATTATAAGTGTATTTTTGAAATCAACTGTTCTACCTTTAGAATCAGTCAAACGACCATCATCAAAGATTTGTAACATGATATTGAATACATCTGGGTGTGCTTTTTCAATTTCATCAAAAAGTACAACAGAATAAGGTTTTCTTCTTACTGCTTCTGTAAGTTGACCGCCTTCATCATAACCAACATATCCCGGAGGAGCTCCGACCAATCTTGCAACGTTATGTTTTTCCATGTATTCAGACATATCAATTCTTACGATTGCATCTTCGTCGTTGAACATAAATTCTGCCAAAGATTTTGCAAGTTCTGTTTTACCAACACCAGTTGGACCTAAGAAAATAAATGTACCAATTGGACGTTTTGGATCTTTCAAACCAGAACGAGCACGACGGATTGCATCAGAAACAGTGTTTACAGCTTCGTCTTGACCAATCAAACGTTTATGTAAAACATCTTCCATTGAGATTAATTTTTGCATTTCGCTTTCAACCAATTTAGAAACAGGAACACCTGTCCATTTGCTTACAACTTCTGCAATATCGTCTCCGTCAATTTCTTCTTTTAATAATTTATTATCTTTTTTGTCAGCACCTTGAACTTCTTCAAGTTTCTTTTGCAAGTCCATTAATTTGCCGTATTTTAATTCGGCAGCTTTTTGCAAATCAGTGTTTCTTTCAGCTTTTTCAATTTCGATTTTTACTTTTTCAATTTCTTCCTTGATAGAAGCTTCACCTTGAATTGTAGCTTTTTCTTTGTTCCATTGTTCTTTCAAGACTGCAATTTTTGCTTCCAAATCAGAAATTTCTTGAGAAATTTCAAGGATTTTTCTTTCGCAATCAGGGTTTGATTCTTCCTTCTTCAAAGCTTCTCTTTCAATTTCTAATTGAACTTTTTGTCTTGCCATAATATCGATTTCTTCTGGCATAGAATCAATTTCAATACGTAATGAAGAAGCAGCTTCATCAATTAAGTCGATAGCTTTATCTGGTAAAAATCTATCTGTAATATATCTATCAGAAAGTTTTGCGGCTTGAATTAAGGCACTATCAAGAATACGAACTCCATGGTGAACTTCATATTTTTCTTTCAAACCTCTCAAGATACTGATTGTATCTTCAACAGAAGGTTCATCAACCATTACAGGTTGAAATCTTCTTTCTAAAGCAGGGTCTTTTTCAATGTATTTTCTGTATTCGTTAATTGTTGTAGCACCGATTGTTCTTAAAACGCCTCTTGCTAACATTGGTTTTAACAAGTTACCAGCGTCCATAGAACCTTCTGTGGCGCCTGCACCAACAACTGTGTGTAATTCGTCAATGAACATTACAATTTCACCGTTTGAATCTTCAACTTCTTTCAATACGGCTTTCAATCTTTCTTCAAATTCACCTCTGAATTTAGCACCAGCAACCAATGCACCTAAATCTAATGAGATTAATTTTACGTTTTTAAGGCTTTCTGGAACATCGCCTCTAACGATACGTTGAGCCAAACCTTCAATGATGGCAGTTTTACCAACACCAGGTTCACCAATTAAAACGGGGTTATTTTTAGTACGTCTATTTAAAACTTGGATTATTCTTCTAACCTCTTCATCACGTCCAATTACAGGGTCTAATTTACCTTTACGAGCACGTTCTGTTAAGTCTGTTGAATATTTTTCAAGAGCTTTCATGTTTTCTTCTGCGTTTTTGTTATCCACTTTTTTATTACCTCTTATTTTTTTCATTGCGTTTAAAACGGCTGATGTGTTTACTCTATGATTACTTAAAAGTCTTTGTATGTTTGAACCTTCAAGTTTTGTCATTGCAAGTAGAATGTGTTCTATAGAAATAAAATCATCTTTCATTTCTGTACAAGTTGCATCAGCAATATCTAATAACTTTTCTGTATCAGATGATAGAAATAATTTCTGCACATTGGTCATGTTTGATAAGGTTGGAAAATTTGCAACCATTGTTGACAAAGCGCCGACAAAGTTTTCATTAATAAGTTTTAATTCATTCAAGTAATCTCTTGAGATACCTTTATCTTTTACCATAGCAAGTAAAATATGTTCAGGTTCTATTTGAGAATTCTTGTGTGAATTCATTTCAGCACTGGCTGAAGAAATTATTTCTTGCGAATAATTAGTAAGTCTATCAAAATTAATCATAAAACATTTATCTCCTATATATAATATAAGGGCATTTTTGAAAAAAGAAATAAAACTTTATAATTAATTAACAATTTAGTGAGTGTTGAGTAGTGAATTGTGAATAGAATCTTTCTACTCACTATTCACAATAATCTATTCACTAACTTAGAGCATTATCCAAATCAGCAATGATATCATCAACATCTTCAAGACCTACTGAAAGACGCATGAAATCTTCACCAATTCCGCATTCTTCCATTTGTTCAGCAGTTAGTTGTCTATGTGTTGTAAGTGCTGGATATGTAATGATAGAACGGCTATCACCAATATTTGTTGCATGAATTAATAGTTTCACATTTTCAATAAATTTTGTACCGGCTTCTCTTCCGCCTTTGATACCAAAACTGATGATAGAAGAAGCGCCTTTTGGTAAGTATTTTTCTGCTAATTCAAAATATTTATCACCTTCAAGTTTTGGATATTTTACCCAAGTTACGTTTTTGTGATTTTGTAAGTATTTTGCAACAGTTAATGCAGTAGAAGATAATCTTTCCATACGTAGAGAAAGGGTTTCAAGTCCTTGTATAGTTAAAAACGCATTGAATGGACTTAAACAACAACCCAAATCTCTAATCATTTGAGCTCTAGCTTTTACGATATAAGCCAATTTGCCAAAGTTTTCAACATATCTAAGACCATGATAGCTTTCATCAGGTTCTGTTAATTCAGGGAATTTACCAGATTTTGCCCAATCAAAATTACCGCTATCAACGATAACTCCGCCCATACAAGTTCCATGACCACAAATATATTTTGTCAAAGAATGTACGACAATATCTGCACCATGTTTAATTGGTTGGCATAAATATGGGCTTGGAATAGTATTATCTACAATCAATGGAATTGAATGTTTGTGAGCAACATTTGCCAATGCTTCAATATCTAAAACACTTAGAGAAGGATTGTTTAAAACCTCTGCAAAAATACATTTTGTTTTTTCATTGATAAGTTTTTCATAATCTTCTGCATTGTCAGATGAAACAAGGTGAACAATAATTCCCATTTTTTGTAGAGTAACATTAATTAAATTAATTGTTCCACCATACATATTTGTTGAAGCAACAACTTCATCACCTGCTTTTAATATGTTTAAAAGAGCAATTGTAGATGCTGATTGACCAGAAGAAACACAAAGAGCGCCAACACCACCTTCAATACCTGCAAGTCTTTCTTCAAGAACTTGTGTTGTAGGGTTTGAAAGTCTTGTGTAAATATCTCCACTAGCTTTCAAATCAAACAAGTCAGCTGCGTATTGTACAGTATCAAAGCTAAAAGCTGTAGTTTGATAAATTGGTACAGGTGGAGTGTTTCTGTTCTCTGCAGGTGTATGTGAACCTTGCACACAAATAGTATCAAATTTCATAATATTTTATCTCACGTTCATTTTAATAATGTCTGAAACCCATGGAATATAAGAATATTTTCCTTGGAATGATGTTATTACTAAATAGAATAAAACAGCATAAATACATAAACCAATAATTGAACAACCGAAAATGATGTCTATTGATAAGTAATATAATATTGCTGTAGTAATTTTATTTATGAATGGTATAAATAATAAGATATTACAGATTAATCCAACGAATATTGTTAGTAGATAATAACCGATTGAAATAAAAATTGATTGAAAAATATGATATTTCAAAAAAGGTTTAAGAGTTCTTTTTGTAAGAACAATAATTATTAAATAAATAAATCCAACAAAGCCCATAGTTAAATAACTTAGAGCTGAAACTAATTTTTCCATAAAATATGGCTTATCTGGATTTAATCTATAGTTGTTGTTATACATTTTCTAATAATTCTCCAGCTCTGTGAGCTATAATGTAATCCTCTAACAAATTAACGTAAACAAGCTTGTATTCATCGTTTTCAGGTTCCAAGTTAGAAACATAACGATAAGCTTTCAATGCATCTTCAATCTTGTCGTCCATGTAATAAGTATTTGCAAGTAATACTCTTGTATTTGTATCGAATTCATTTAGAGCAAGAGCTTTTTCATAGTAATCGATAGCTTCTGTATAATTTCCTAAGTTAGAATAAAGGTTTGCGATAAGAATGTACGCATTTTTTTCTTTAGGATTATATTCGATAGCTTTTTTGTAAGTTTCAATAGCGCCGTCATAATCTTTAAAATCAGATTTTGCGATTGCTGCGCAAATGTAAGTTTTGTAATTATCCCCTGGTAATTTTAGAGATATATCAAAGAATTCATCTGTTTTTTCTTTATTTTTTAATAAAGAATAAGTATTTGCGATACAGATAGTAACAGTTTTGTTATCTGGTGCAATTTCATAAACCTTTAGATAGTGGTATAGTGCTGCTTCGTAGTCAAATAATTTAAAGTTAATGTTACCTAAGTCAACATTTGCAGTTAAGTTATTTGGGTCGATTGAAAGAGATTTTTCGTAGTAAGCTTTTGCTTCAACGAAGTCTTCAAAATCGTGATAAAGCATTGCGATTGCGTTATAGATATCAGGAGACATTGTGTTAAAGTCTAATGCACGGTTGTAGTAACGAAGTGCTTTAGAGAAGTTTTTAAGTTCAGCATACGCATTACCCAAGTTGTAATATACAAGGTAATTTGTAGGGTTTTTATCCATAGCTTTGTTAAAATAACTAAGCGCTTTACGGAAATCCTTACTGTAGAAATAAATACTACCCAAGTTCAACAATGCGTCTGCATCATCTGGCTTAATACTCAATAAACTTTCATAAACTGATGCAACCTTATCAAAGTTGTTGTCTAGGGCATACAAATTTGCCAATGAATGATAATGCTCTGGATTTGTTGGGTCCATAGCCATTTTCATAATAGTTTCATCAATCTGTTTTTTTATTTCATTTGCATCTACCATATCTAAATTTTATCCTATAATTTCCATTTAGCAAATTGTTTACATATTTTCTTTATATTCAGAATATTCTTCAGTTTCAGCTTTCCATTTTTCTTCAGGAATACTGTAAGCATGGTTCCAGAATTTTTCAATCATGTAATTTTCACGTTCTTCTCTGTGAAGAATATGAACGATAACATCGCCGTAATCAACTAAATTCCAGCGATTTTTCATGTCTCGTTCAACACCTTTTGGAAGACGTTTAAAAAGAGTTTTAATTCTGTCTTGTAAAGTTTCTGTCATAGCTTTTACTTGAGTTGGAGAATCGCCTGATGCGATTACAAAAAAGTCTGCAAGAGAAGATACTTTACTGATATCAAGAATTACAATATTTTTTGCTAATCTATCATCAAGCACACGAGCAATAACAGATGCGAATTTTTCTGTTGAAATATCTTCTACCATTAGTCCTCCATCATATCAATTCTTTTTTGATGACGACCGCCTTCATATTCAGTAGTTAACCAAATATCAACGATATCAAGTGCTAAACCTGCACCGATAACTCTTTCGCCCATACATAAGATGTTTGAATTATTGTGTTGACGAGTAGCTTTTGCTGAGAAAGTGTCTCCGCAAAGTGAAGCTCTGATACCTTTTACTTTGTTTGCAACGATTGAAACACCGATACCTGTACCACAAATTATGATACCTTTTTCGTATTTGCCGTCAGCTACTGCGTGTGCAACTTTTTTAGCATAGATTGGGTAATCTACTGAGTCTGGTGTGTATGTTCCAACGTCTTCTACTTCGTAACCAATTTCTTTTAAGTGTTCGATAACTTTATTTTTTAGATTTAAACCACCATGGTCGCAACCAATAATAATTCTTTTTTCGCTCATTTTTTATTTTACCTTTCTAAATTATTTACATTTGCATTGATTTTTTTCTAACGCTTTAATGCCTTTTTCTAAGGTATCAACACGTTTTTCAAGAGTATCAACTCTTTTTGATAATTCTTTGTTTACTTCTATTAAAGCATGAATTCTATCTTCTGCACGGTTCAAACGTATGATATAATTTTGAACTTTTTCTTTTAAGTTTTCGTATAATTTATCTAAGTCTTTGATAGCATTGAACATTGTGAATAAGATATTATCTTGACGAAGAACTAAATATCCTTCTTCGTTTTTAGTAACTGCATAAGGTAGAACTTTTTCCACGTCTTGCGCAATAAGCCCTACTCTTTGAACATCTGGTTCTGATTTGTATGTGAATTTGTATACATCAAGTTGCTTGATTTCGTTCAAGCCTGTGTTTGCAAAACCTTGAATGTTTTTAAGTCTTTTGTCTGAAATATTGTTGTATGTACCAGTGAATGTACCCCAAATTTCTGTAGAATAGTTTGCACCAGTTCTTTGTCTGATGTAGTTTGTGTAAGTCCAGTTTGAATATGCAGAAGTACCTGCCGTAACTGTTGTTGTCGCATTTACATAACTTCCTGTATGAAGATATGTGCCTACGTTTGCGTAAGTACCAACAGTTAAGTTTGTTGTTGTTTCTGTGTTACCGTTTACCGTAAGTTTTGCATTTGTGTTAATAGAATTACCGGTTCTTACAAAAACATTACCGGCATGTAAGAAAATGTTACCAGCGCCAGAACCTACGATTGTTTCAGCAGTTGTGTTACTTGCTGTAAACCCAGATGGTAAGTTTGTGTATCCAGATGATGAACCTAAACATGTTTTGTTACTACCTGAAACACCGCTGCAAGCTTTGTAACCGATACCGACATTGTTAGAACCAGTTTGAACACCGTCTAAAGCATTTTGACCGATACCAGTGTTAGCATTACCAGTTGTTACATTGTAGCCTGATTGATATCCAGAAAATACGTTATAACTACCGTTTGTGTCTGAATATAATGAACGATAACCAATACCTACGTTATGAGAACCTGTACCGTTTGCAAAAACAGTTTCTGCACCGATTGCAACGTTGTTGCTACCAGAGGCTTTTGTTTGACCGGCTAATCTGCCGATGAAGACATTATCGGCGCCTGCAACATTAGAAGCACCTGCATTACTTCCTAATGCAACGTTACAAGTTCCTGAGGTTGTATTTTGTAGTGCTAATCTACCAATACCAACGTTAAAGTTTGCAGTATTTTGGTTTAATGCGTTTTGACCGATAGCTACGTTATCAGTACCTGAGACATTTGTAAGAAGGCTGTTTTGACCTAGTGCAATGTTTCTTTCGCCACCAGAGTTTGCTTGTAATGCGTTTTCACCTATTGCAATATTTGAATTACCGTTTGTGTTTGTTTTTAGGGTGTTATTACCGATTGCAACATTTGAGCCACCAGAAGTTAAACCTGTTAAGGCTTGATAACCAATACCTGTGTTGTTACTGCCTGTTACACTTCCTGTCATAACATTATAACCTGCGCCAAAGTTGCTAGAACCAGTACTGTTTTGTACTGCGTTCATACCAAAGCCCATGTTGTTATTGTTTTTAAATCTTATGTAACCCACAGTTGAATTGTTGTACATCATTCCGATTTGAGAACGAGTGTTGCTGTTAGGAATGTTGATATATAGTCTTGCATAACCTTGTGCATCAGGGGTTACAGATGTACCTAACAAGGCACTTTGAGTTGAAGATGGTGATGCAAACCAAATATCTGTGTTGTTACGAGCAAGTTTCCATAAACTTCCTCCGGCGCCACCGCCACCACCACTAGTTTTTTTGTTTGTGGTTACAGGCAAAATTGCTGCCATTACTAATGACAGGATTAGTAATACAACTGTCATTTCTGCAATGGTGAAGGCTTTTTTATTTTTAAATATTGAAAATATCTCGTTCATAACCTTAACTATTATAACATATTATATAAATTAATAGAACATTGTAAATTAGAGAGTAGGCATTAGTGAGTAGTGAATAGAAATTTTCCACTTACCATTCAATATTCACTACTTATTAAATCTCCAACTGCCCCACTTGACAGTCAAACCTTGTCATGTGGCGAGTTTCAGCATGTTGATTTTTGATTGTAAAAATTTGTAACAATTTATAAGTGTAAATTTTACATGATTTCTTGACTATTTATATTGTCGTAGTAACATTAAAATACATGTTCTTATAAGCTCTAACAGAAATGTTAAGTTTTATAAATTTTTTAGTACGTACACAATATGAATAATACAAAGAAGCGAGGTTTATAGAATGTCGACAAAATTCGCAGAACGAGTAACTCCAATGGGTATTCCTAGTACCAGATTGGACGATTTACCAGACCTTATTGAAGTGCAAAAAAAATCATTTGAATGGTTTTTAACAGAAGGTCTAAAGGAAGAATTACTTTCTTTTTCACCAATTAAAGACTATACTGGTCGTTTAGAATTACACTTTTTACCAAATTATACATTTGACAATGCTAAGTATTCTATCGAAGAAGCTAGAATTCACGATACTACTTATGCAAAACAATTACGTGTAATGGTTAGATTAGTTAACCGTGATTCTGGTGAAATTAAAGAACAAGAAGTATATATCGGTGATATTCCTACTATGACTGATAAAGGTACTTTCATTGTTAACGGTGCAGAACGTGTTATCGTTTCTCAAATCGTTCGTTCACCTGGTGTTTACTTCAAACGTGATGTTTCACCTACTGGTAAACGTTTATATAATGCTACAATCATTCCAAACAGAGGTGCTTGGATTAAGATTGAAACAGATTCTAACGATTTAATCTACGTTAAAATCGATAAAAATAGAAAAATCTTAGCTACTACATTATTAAAAGCTATGGGCTTGTCAGTAGCTGAAATGGAAGCATCTTTCACTCACTTTGAATTCTTAAAGAAAACATTGGAAAAAGATACAACTGAAACAACAGAAGATGCTTTAATTGATGTATACAAAAAATTAAGACCTGGTGATCCTGCATCTGCTCAAGGTGGTCGTCAAATTATCGAAGCTCGTTTCTTCGATGAAAAGAAATACGATATTGGTCGTGTAGGTCGTTACAAATTAAACAAAAAATTGAACTTGAATATTCATGCTTCTCAAAGAACATTGACTATTACTGATATTGTTCAATCTATCGAATACTTAATCAACTTAACTTATGATGAAGGTACAGTTGATGATATTGACCACTTAGGTAATAGACGTATTCGTTCAGTTGGTGAATTGTTACAAAACCAATTCAGAGTTGGTTTAAGCCGTATTGAACGTATCGTTAAAGAAAGAATGACACTTCAAGATAGTGAAACTCTTACTCCATTGAACTTATTGAACACTAAACCATTAGTTGCTTCATTGAAAGAATTCTTTGGTAGTTCTCAGTTATCACAATTCATGGATCAAATTAACCCACTTGCTGAATTGACTCACAAAAGACGTATTTCAGCATTAGGACCTGGCGGTTTACAAAGAGAAAGAGCTGGTTTCGCAGTTCGTGATATTCACCCTTCTCACTACGGTCGTATTTGTCCGATTGAAACACCAGAAGGACCTAACGCAGGTTTGATTGGTTCATTAGCTACACATGCTCGTGTTAACGATTATGGTTTCATCGAATCTCCATTCTTCGTTGTTAAAGACGGCGTTGTAACAGATGAAGTAGTTTATATGACAGCTGACGAAGACGAAAACTTCCGTTGCGCTCCAGCTGACGTTAAATTAACAGAAGACAGAAGATTTAAAGACGCAAATGTTCCTGCTCGTTATCGTTCAGAGTTCATTATGTGTGAATCTTCAAAAGTTGACTATGTTGGTGTTTGCCCAATCCAAATTATCTCAGTTGCCACATCAATGATTCCATTTATCGAACACGATGATGCCAACCGTGCATTGATGGGTTCTAACATGCAACGTCAATCAGTACCTCTTTTAATTACTCAAAGACCAGTTGTTGGTACAGGTATGGAAAAGAGAGTTGCTAAAGACTCTGGTATGGTTATCGTTTGCGACTGCGACGGTACTGTTGAAAGAGTTGTAGGTGAAGAAATTATCGTTAGAGATATGGATAACAAACCTCACCTATATCAATTAATGAAATATGTAAGAAGTAACCAAGATACTTGTATCAACCAAAAACCTATCGTAAGAGAAGGTGATAAGGTTCACGTAGGTGATGTACTTGCAGACGGTGCTTCAACATGTGGTGGCGAACTTTCATTAGGTAAAAATGTTCTTGTAGCATATATGCCTTGGGAAGGATATAACTTCGAAGATGCTATCCTTCTTTCAGAAAGATGCGTTCATGATGATATATTCACATCTGTTCACATTGAAAAATTAGAAATAGATGCTAGACAAACTAAACTTGGACCAGAAGAAATTACTCGTGAAATTCCAAATGTTTCAGAAGATGCTTTGAGACACTTAGATGAACGTGGTATTGTTCGTATCGGTGCTAGAGTTTATGCAGATGATATCCTTGTTGGTAAAGTTACTCCAAAAGGTGAATCTGAACACCCACCAGAAGAAAAATTATTAAGAGCAATCTTCGCTGAAAAAGCAAGAGATGTAAAAGATAATTCATTAAGAGTTCCTCACGGCGAAGGCGGTAGAGTTCTTGATGTTAAAGTATTTGACAGAGAAAAAGGTGATGAATTACCACCAGGTGCAAATACAGTTATTAGAGTTTACATTGCTCAAAAACGTAAAGTATCTGTAGGTGATAAACTTTCAGGTCGTCATGGTAACAAAGGTATCGTATCAAGAATTCTTCCAAAAGAAGATATGCCATTCTTACCAGACGGTACTCCAATTGATGTTGTATTGAACCCACTAGGTGTTCCTTCACGTATGAACGTAGGTCAAACTTACGAACACTTATTAGGTTTAGCAGCATACTTAACAGGTAATTATTACGAAGCTCCATCTTTCGATGAAAGATACGGCGAAAACCAATCAGAAATCGCAACTAAAGCTGAATTACTAAAAGGTATTAAAGAATCTGGTTGTGATTGGGTTGGCGAAGACGGTAAAGTTCGTTTAATCGACGGTAGAACTGGTGAACCATTCGATGAACCAGTTGCAGTTGGTTTAACTTACATCTTGAAACTTGTCCACTTAGTTGACGATAAAATTCATGCTCGTTCAACTGGTCCTTACTCATTAGTAACACAACAACCTTTAGGTGGTAAGGCTCAATTCGGTGGTCAAAGATTCGGTGAAATGGAAGTTTGGGCTCTTGAAGCATACGGCGCAGCTTATACTCTTCAAGAAATGCTTACAATCAAATCCGATGATGTTAACGGACGTAACAGAGCTTACGAATCAATCGTTAAAGGTGATAACATTCCAAGACCTGGTATCCCAGAATCATTCAAAGTACTTGTAAGAGAATTACAAAGTATCGGTTTGGATATCACTGTTGCTAAGAAAGACGGTGTTGAAGTTGACTTAATGAGCGACATGGACGACTTGAGAAAAGCTGCTCCAAAACGCACATTGTCTGATATTGACTCTGAATTGTTAAATATCAACTTCTTTGAAACACCAACTACATTTGGTGATTAGTAAATAATTAATAGCGAAATGTGAAAGACTTCTTTCACATTTCGCCAAAGTATATAAAGGAGAAATAATAAATGTCAACAAGTATTGATTACTTTGATTATATACAGATTAGTATCGCCTCACCTGAAAGAATTTTAAAATGGTCTTACGGTGAAGTTACTAAACCTGAAACAATCAACTACCGTACTTTAAAACCAGAAAGAGATGGTCTTTTCTGCGAAAGAATTTTTGGACCTACAAAAGACTGGGAATGTTATTGCGGTAAATATAAAAGAGTTCGTCATAAAGGTATTATCTGTGAAAGATGCGGTGTTGAAGTTACTGATTCAAAAGTTCGTAGACACAGAATGGGACACATTAAATTAGCTGCTCCTGTTTCTCACATCTGGTTCTTAAAAGGTATTCCTTCATACATGGGTCTTTTACTTGATATGTCTTTGAAAGACTTAGAACAAGTAATTTACTTCAATAACTATGTTGTTATTGATGGTGGCGAAAGCGAATTCAGAAAATATCAACTTCTTAACGAAGATGAATACGAAGATTACGTTTTAGAACACGAAGATACAACTCTTAAAGTAGGTATCGGTGCAGAAGCTATTAAAGAATTGATTGGTGAAATCGATATTAAAGCTCTTGCAGAAGAAATTAGAACAGAATTAAACAACGGTGTAACTTCTGTTCAAAAGAAATCAAAATTAATTAAGAGATTAAGATTATTAGATTCATTAATTTCAAGCGAAACAGATCCAACTTGGATGATTATGGACGTAATTCCTGTAACTCCACCAGATTTAAGACCAATGGTTCAATTAGACGGTGGTCGTTTCGCTACATCTGACTTAAATGATTTATACAGACGTGTAATCAACAGAAACAACCGTTTACAAAGATTGTTAGAAATGGGTGCTCCTGAAATCATCGTAAGAAACGAAAAACGTATGTTACAAGAAGCAGTAGACGCATTAATCGATAACGGTAGACGTGGTAGAACAGTTGTTGGTCCAAACAACAGACCATTGAAATCATTATCAAACATCATCGAAGGTAAACAAGGTCGTTTCCGTCAAAACTTATTAGGTAAACGTGTTGACTACTCTGGTCGTTCAGTTATCGTGGTAGGTCCATCATTGAAATTAAATCAATGTGGTTTACCAAAAGAAATGGCAATCGAATTATTTAAACCATTCGTTGTAAACAAATTAATCGAACGTGGTTATGTTCAAAATATCAAATCAGCTAAGAAGAGAATTGAACGTTCAGAACCAATCGTTTGGGATATCTTAGAAGAGGTAATCGACGGACACCCAGTATTACTAAACCGTGCCCCAACTCTTCACAGATTAGGTATTCAAGCATTTGAACCAAAACTAGTTGAAGGACGTGCAATCCAATTACACCCTCTAGTATGTACAGCATTCAATGCTGACTTCGACGGTGACCAAATGGCTGTCCATGTTCCTTTATCAATTGAAGCTCAAACTGAAGCAAGAATGTTGATGTTAGCATCTAACAACATCTTAGCTCCTGCTACAGGTAAACCTATCATTACACCATCTCAAGATATGGTTATGGGCATGTACTACTTGACTCTTATCAAAGACGAAAGTATGGAAGCTCAACACTATTTCTACAACTTCCAAGATGCAATTTCTGCTCTTGAAGTAGGTGTAATCAAGCTTCACGATAAAATCATTGTTCGTGATGAACATGGTAAACGTTTTGAAACTACAGCTGGAAGAATTATCTTCAACGAAGCTGTTAGAAAGGCACTTGTATAGAAAGTTAGTAAGGATAATAAAAAATGGAAAATATGTACACACAAACAAAAAATGCTCCAGAATTTATTAATAAACAGATGGATAAAAAAGCTTTAAACAAGCTATTATCTCAAATTTATCTTGAATACGGCGGAGCTAAAGCAGCTGAGCTTGCAAATACATTGAAAAACTTGGGTTATCATTACGCAACAAAATCAGGCGTAACAATCTCAATTTCAGACTTGTCAGTTCCAGAAACTAAAAAAGATTTGTTGAACGAAGCAGAATCAGAAATTGAAAAATCTACAACTCGTTACCTAAAAGGTGAAATTACAGAAGTAGAAAGATATACAAAGGTTATCGACACTTGGTCAGAAACAACAGCTAAATTAACAGCTCAAGTAGTTGAAAACTTTGATAGATTGAACCCAGTATATATGATGGCATTCTCTGGTGCCAGAGGTAACTTATCACAAGTATCACAATTAGTTGGTATGCGTGGATTGATGGCAGATGCGCAAGGTCAAATCATCGACTTACCTATTAAAGCAAACTTTAAAGAAGGTCTATCTTGTACAGAATACATCATTTCATCATACGGTGCTCGTAAAGGTCTTGTAGATACAGCGTTAAAAACAGCCGACTCTGGTTACTTAACAAGACGTCTAGTTGACGTTGCTCAAGATGTTATCATTCGTGATACAGACTGTCATGGTACTAAACACATTATGTTGAAGAGTATCACAGATGGTGGTTCAGTTATCGTTCCATTAATCGATAGATTATTAGGTAGAACAATTGCACAAGACATTGTTGATACAGACGGTACAGTTCTTGTTCCTGCAAATACAACAATGGGTCGTGAAGATATTGAAAAAGTTCGTCATTTAAATTTAGAAGAACTTGCAGTTCGTTCAGGCTTAACTTGTGAATTAGAATATGGTGTTTGCCAAAAATGTTATGGTTGGGCAATGACAACTCAAAAACTTGTTGATGTTGGTGAATCAATCGGTATTATCGCAGCTCAATCAATCGGTGAACCTGGTACACAGTTAACAATGAGAACATTCCACACAGGTGGTGTATTCAAAGGTTCTGGTGCTATGAAAACTGTTGAAGCTAAAGATTCTGGTAAAATCTCTTGTAAATTAAAAACTAGAGAAGTAAGAACTCGTCATGGGGACGTTGTAAAACTTTCTATGTACGAAGTAGAAGCAGAAATAGTAGGCGCTAAGAGAACTACTAAATACCACATTCCTGCTGGTGCAACAATCTTCTTTACAGACGGTCAAGAAGTTGAAAAAGGCTTTAAACTTGCTGAATACGAACCAGTTTCTCAAGGGGACGGTTCTCGTTTAACAGAAAAAGCTACAAAAGATATCACTTCAGACTTATCAGGTGAAGTTGTATTTAAAGACTTCATTGCTGATGAAAAGAAAGATAGACAAGGTAACATTTCTAGAACAGCAAACAAACAAGGTGTTGTTTGGGTTTTAGGTGGCGACGTTTACAATTTACCAAGTGGTTCTAAATTATTAGTTAAAGACGGTCAAAAAATGAAAGAAGGCGAAAAGCTTGCTGAAACTTTAACTATTTGTGAACATGGTGGTGAAGTTCGTATAGGTCAAGACTTAGTTATCGAAGAAACTAAATTTGAAGGTCATAAAATCAAGAAGATTGTTCAAGGTAAAGAATTAACAATCGTTATCGCATCATTAATGCCTTCAAATGCTACATTTGAACAAACTAAGAAAGAACAACTTTGGACAGTTGAAGCAACTGGTGAAAAATATATCGTTAAATCTCCAGTTGACACTCCAGTTGAAAACGGTATGATTATTGCCGAATTAATCAACGGTGATTGTTCAGTTGAATCTTCTGGTGAAATCAAATATATCGACGTAGAAGTTGATGAAAACCAAATCATTACAAAATCAGGTGATGTAGTATTTATTCCAGAAGAAGTTCACCAATTAAGCAAAGACTCTGCTTTAAAAATGGTTGAATCTGGTTCATACGTAACAGCTGGTACAGAAATCGTTAAAGACGTATATTGTCATTTAGATGGTATCGTTGAAATCAAAGAATACAACGATGTAATTCACGAAGCTGTAATCAGACCTGGTCAAATTCATACATTATCAAGTGTTTCTGAATTAAAAGTTGAAGAAAACGAAGTTATCAAAAAAGGTACAGTAATCGCAGAAGGTATCAAAGCAAAAGAAACTTCTATCGTTACAGTAATGGATTCTGATGATGATTTCGCTGATATTGATGATTTAGATGAAGAACTTGATACATCATTGAGCTTAGATGAAGAAAACATTACAGACAAACCAATTCAAATCTTGGTAAGACCTGTAAAAGTTATTAAAATCAAACCTCAAGAAGTTTCAATTAACTTTAACAAAACAGATGACTTAATTGATATCGTTCCTGTAACACAATTACAATACAAGGACGGTGCAAGAGTTAGAAATCTTGACGGTGCTACATTAACAAGAACAAGTTTAGTTCTTCAAATGCAAGGCTACTTATCACACTTAAAAGGTATGGTAGAACTTGATAAAAACAACGACTTGAAGATTGTAGTACTTGAAACATTAATCGTTCGTCGTGAAATGGAAGGCAATTCTAAATTAAATTCTTCAATGCAAACAGAATTACTTGTAAATCACGGTGATATCATTGAACCAAAAACTCCAGTTGCAAAAACTCAAGTATTAGTAATTAATGACGGTGTTGCATCAATCAAGAAAGCTGAAGAAGATGCAAGAAGATTGTTATTAGTTTGCGAAAACTTTGAATCAAAAGTTGCAATCAAAACAAAAGCAACAGTAAAAGCTGGCGATATGGTTAAATTAGATGATTTACTATCAGAAGGTGGCGACAGATCACCAGTTTCAGGTCAAGTAGTTTCTGTAACAAAATCAGAAGTTGTTGTTAGAGAAGGTAGACCATACTTAATCAGCCCAGGTACTCAGTTACTAGTTGAAGAAAATTCATTAGTACTACGTGGTGATATGTTGGCTACATTGTTATACGAAAGACAAAAAACAGGTGATATCGTTCAAGGTCTTCCAAGAGTTGAAGAATTACTTGAAGGTAGAAAACCTAAAGATAGCGCAATCTTAGCAGAATTTGATGGTAAAGCTGTTATTGAAACAGATGATGATATACCAAGACTTTACTTGGAAACAGAAGATGGTTCAAGAACAGAAATCAAATTTGCAATTGACGCAAATATTGTAGTTTCAAACGGCGAAAAGATTAAAAAAGGTCAACCATTAACAAGTGGTTCACTAAATCCACACGACGTTATGAGATTATGTGGCCCAGAAGTTGCACAACAATACCTTGTAGACGAAGTACAACGTGTATATCGTTCTCAAGGTGTAGAAATTGCTGATAAGCACATTGAAATCATTGTTCGTCAAATGACTAAGAAAGTTAAAGTAATCGAACCTGGTGATACAAAACTTCTTCCTGGTGAACTTGTAGAAATGCAAACATTCGAAAAAGAAAACAAGGAAGCAGTTGCAAATGGTTTACAACCAGCAACTTGTGAATATATGTTATTAGGTATTACAAAAGCTTCATTGAACACTGAATCATTTATTTCAGCAGCTTCATTCCAAGAAACAACAAGAATTCTTACTGAAGCAGCTGTAGATGGTAAGAAAGACTTATTGAGAGGTTTGAAAGAAAACGTTATCATTGGTCGTCTAATCCCAGCTGGTACTGGTTACCACCACTTGACTCATGCAAATGAAGAAAAAGATAAAGAGGCACAAAGAAGAGCAGCAGCTCGTAACCAAGCTAGAAAACCTTCTGCAATCTTAGAAGAAATTGAAGGTATGTTTGGCGCTCCTGACTTCACTATTGAGTAATTCAATAGATAAAAAGGAAAAGCAAGTTCGGTAACGAACTTGCTTTTTTTTTATAAAACTGGTATTTTAAATTTATGTTTAATCAAAATATTTTAGCTTTAAAAAAATGTAATCCGACTTTAGCAAATAATTTAATTGGTTTGTCTTTTGATGATGCCAGAAAAACAATTGACATTGCTAAATCAAAGAGTGATGATATTATTTTTATAAAAAATAATATACCCCTTGAAAGTATTGATAATCCTGTTGAAGATGCTTTTTATGATGTTCAATCAAGTATAAAATCTTCTTTGGGAGCTTTTGATTTTATTATTGTTTTTGGTCTAGGTGTTGGTTATATGCTAGATTATGTTTTTGAAAAATATAATAGCAAAATTGTTTTGATTGAACCAGATATAAACGTTATGAGAACTGCTTTTGAAATGGTTGATTATTCAAAATACATTGAAAGTGGTCGATTATTTATTTCTTGTGATTTTGAAGAAGTTTATAAATATATTTCTAAAAAATACATTATCAATGACAAGATTGAAATGGTCTTTTTGAGAAATTATATTCAGCTATATTCTAATGAAATCAAGGCATTTACGGAAAAAGTTTATGAAACATGCGCAATGAAGATTGCAGATATTAATACAATCAAGGTTAATTCAGAATCTTGGGTAACTTCGAGTATTAAATTTATAAAAAACAGCGGACAAACTTATCCAATAAGCTTGTTGGATAATAAGTTTGAAGGTAGAACGGCACTTATTGTAGGCGCTGGCCCAAGTTTGAAGGATAATATCGATTATATTAAAAAATATTCTGATAGATTGGTTATTTTTGCTGTAAATAGAGCAACAAATTTCTTGCTTGAACGCGACGTTATTCCAAATTTTATTATCTTTACTGATACAAAAGATATTATAAAAACATTCGATAGTAATTCACCAAAATTGAAGGATATAAATTTTGTTGTCGATATAAAAGCTGATGAAGAACTTTATAATGTTTTGAAAAAACGTTGTTTCATCTATTATCCGGACAATTTTGATTTAGCTAAAACTTTGTCAGAAAAGAATTCTTATGTTCGTTTGTACAAAACAGCAGGTACCTCTACATATTGCGCAATGATATGTGCAAAAGAATTGGGCTGTAAGAATATTATATTATCTGGTGTTGATTTAGCTTTTAAAAATGATAACCTTTATTGTACAGAAAACTTCCCTGTTGAGATAGAAGTTGGCGAAGATAAGGTTAAAGTTGGCAATTTAGAGAAAAAAGTTGTACTTGTAAAATCAGTTACAGGTGAAACTGTTAAATCTAGAGAAGATTATGAAATTTTTATTAAACAATTCAAAAACTTCTTTAGTGAAAATCGTCAATTGAAAGCCTTTAATACAACAACTTTTGGCGCTCAAATAGACGGGGCTGAGAATTTGAATTTTGAAAAGATTATGTCTAATATTGAAATTCCTTTTGATAACAAATCGACTGAAGACATAATTAACGATACTTTATACGAAAGTAATTATAATCCTGTTGAGTTGAAAAAAGAGGCTAGAAACCTTGTTAGAAACGAAGAAGAGTTGAACTTTGAAATAAGAGGTTCTATTAAAACACTTTTGAATAAAGATGTTGATGACGAAGTTTTCTATGTTACTTCTTATACAATTTTAGATAAGATTTCAAAGACAATCTTTTTATCACAGTTATTGCAGTTTGAACTTTTAAATTGCACAAAATTGATATCTCAACCGAATACTGTTCAAAAGAGAGCAAGTTTTGAATTGTTCTTAGAAGAAACTTTAAAGAAAGTCGACTTTTTGAATGTTAGACTTGCAGAGATTTAAGGAATAATACATGTATACGATGAAAATATACGTGTAATTTTTTAAACTGTAACAAAAAGGATTTTCTTATGAGCTTCAATTTTAACCCTGTTGGCAACGAATTCAATCAACCGACAATACAACAATCTTCAAAGGTTGGCGACGGTGGCGCTGGAAATACAGGGTATTTTCAACAAGAACAGCAGGATGAAGAGCAACAAGAACGTGATAGAGATGAATTTGATAAAAGCATCTTTAACGAAGATGATGACGATTCGTTTTTACAAGAGAGTGATTCTGATTTGGCAAAGAAAATCTTTGACAAATTGAAAAAACTTTTCGGGAATAAATAGTGTAAAAATACTTTGGGGCAAATGGTTACACTAAATTATCTGTTTTCAATTAAGAACATTTTGACCTCTAAAAAATAAACACTTTTTAGGCTTTTCTTTGGTATTTATATTTAATATGAAGACCAATATCTATTAGTAAGAAAAGCATATTTAGTATGTATAAAATTATTACTAAATCTGGACTGTATAAAACCTTGTGTATAATCCCGAAAACATATCCTAATAAAATTAAAAATGAAAATCTTAAACTTTTTCCGTCTACACTTTTTGCTTTAAATGTTTTGTATGCAGCGATAGGCCAACTTGCACCAAAACATACCATCATTCCAGCTTCAAAAATACTCATATCTTTTTCCTTTCGCAATTATAATAAATCTAAATTGTCATAATTAAAAATACTAATTTTTTATTATAATTATAAGTTTTGCTTATGGTATAATTTTGTTATGAATATAAATCAGCTAAAATATATTGTTACTATTGCGGAAGAATTGAATATTACAAAGGCTTCAAAGAAGTTGTTTGTTTCACAGTCGTCTTTGAGCCAATGTATTAAAAATTTGGAAAAAGAGTTAAGAGTTAAATTATTTGAGACAAATGTTACTCCTTTAAAATTGACTTATGCGGGTGAGATATATATTGAGTGGGCAAAGAGTGTTTTAGCAACTGAAGAGGAAATGTTAGATAAATTGAAAGAGATTTCTACTCAGAATAATGTCAGAATTATTGTAGGTGTTGCAACTCACAGAAGTATTTATCTTTTACCACAGGTAATAAAAGAGTTTAGAATTTTGTATCCACATTCTTTTGTTGTGATAAAAGAATATCCAACACCGATTTTGCATAAAATGCTTGAGAATAAAGAATTAGACTTGCTTTTAGATGAGGTAAATGTTGATTCTGTTTCATATAATAGCGAATTGTTGATGAAGGAAGAAATTTATTTAGATATTCCGAAAAGTTTTTCAATTGAAAAAGACGAGGTTGATTTAGCAGATTTGACGGATAAACCTTTTGTTATGCTTTCTAGTGAACAGATGTTGGGTAAATTGGCAAGAGAATTATGTAAAAAATCGAAGTTTGAACCAAAAGTTTTGGCTGAATGTCGAAATGTTGAGACGGCGCATTCACTTGTGGAACAGGAGTTAGGCATAGCTTTTGTGCCTCAGTTGTTTGTAAAATATAATGATAAAGTTGTTTATAAAAAAATAAAAAATTATAGACCTACGAGGGATATTTGCGCAATTTATAATAACAATTGCGGAAAACCTTTGAAGGAATTTGTTTCGATAGTTAAAAAAGTTTTGAATAACTAATATTAATACATGTAAAAATAGTGTTTCATGTTTTTTGTGTTTGATTTAGAATAAAGGTAACGAATTGAGGAAAGAAGGGTGAGAGTCCTACACTGGTCCGCAGCCGTAAAAGTCGGAATGCTTAATTTGTTTTCAACCTCGAGACAGGAAAAGGGATATTTATAAATAGCAATTAATACCCGATTCTGCTTTGACAAAAAGGTTGCAGTGATATGCAAGGATATTGTTAAGGAGAAAAGAAAAAGATGATTAGTAGAATTATGCCAGTTTCTTTTAAAGGAAACGCAGATACAAATGTTGTTGAGACAACAGAAACACAACAACTTGTAACAGCACCAGTTGCACAAACAGAACCACAAGTTGATACATTTACAAATACTAATAAAAAATCATCAGGTAATGGGAGTTTATTAATAGGTATTTTGGGTATTATGGATATGGTTAATACTTTTTTAAGCATGGTAACAAAAAAATAATGGTGAATATATCTAATAATATTAATAGAGTAACTTCAGTTACAAATGTAATTGTATCTAGTAGTACACAAAAATTGTCAAACAAGCCTGATACTTTTGAAAAAACTACTTTTATTATATCTGATAAATTGAAAGAAAAATTTAGTGAAAAACAACTAGAAAAACTGTCAAAGAAACCTGTTGAAATTCAAGAAAAAGTTAATATTTTAGCTAATACAAAACTTTCAGCTGAGGATATTACATTTAACCTATATTATTCAAATAAAGATTTAGATGCAAAAAAGGTTGCAGATAAAATTATTGAGATGGAGAAAATTTGCGGTGAAAATTTAAAAGAAATTAAACTAGATTCAAATAAATATGATAATAATTCTCTTGATATAACTGTGATTACGACTGATGAAAATAAAAAAATATTAATCATAGATAAAAACGGCAAACCTCGTTGTACTGAAGATATAAATTACAAAATCCATAATAAAGAAAAATTTGAAATTAAAAAATCAAAAGATTTAGAAACAGGCATGATTTCAAAAGTTACAAGCAAGGTAGTAAATGACAAATTAATTCCACAAACGGAGTTAATTGTAACAAAAAATTATAAAGAGTATGCCGAACCGTCTGAAATAAAAGGCATTTTTAACAGAAAACGAATTTATAATGATGGAAAAATTGAAGAAATAAGTCTTGGAAAAATCGATAAAAAGACTGGTATAAAAACTGTTAAAAAGAATATGACTTCTTTAGATGGTACAAAAACAGAGTACTTATTTGAGGATGATCCTAAAGGTAATAGAATTTCTGATTATAAAATTACAGACAAATCAGGAAAAGTTTTGTATAAAAATTCAGAGGCATTTGAAGTTATTGATGAAAATACTTTTATTTCATCAAAAAATGATAAATCTTATAAAATAGTATATAGTAACGAAAATAAGAAATTAAACATAACAGATATAAAAACTAATAAAGACACAGAAATTGATTTATATAGTTATATCCTAGGTGGAAATAGCAAAAAATTAATTCCAATTTTAAAAACTGTTTCAGGTGATGAGTTGATAAAAATGAAAGATAATGTAACTCGTTTGTTACAAACAGATGATAGTGCTGAATCTTTTTATCATCCAGCAAGAAAAGATGTTACTACGTGTGATATTCCTTATGTTTTATTGCATGAACTTGGTCATGCGAAAGATATGAAGCAATATGATACAACAACTTTTAAAACAAAAGATGCAACAGAAAGTTTATTGGTTTCTGCAAACAAGGATATAAAAGAAACTTACGATAAAGAAAAAGAATTATTTAATAAAAATTTTGCAAATGCGCAAAGAGAACACATTGACTATTTTATTAAAACTTCAGGACATCCAAGTGGGACAAATGGAGCATTAAAAGAATCTTTGGCAGAAGTTAATGCACTTTTGAATACTTATAACACAGTTGATAAATACTCAATGAGAGCAGAATATTTACAAAGATATTTTCCAAAAACTGTTGCAAAATTAGCAACATACTTATCTAACTAGATTTTCTAAATATGACCAATCAAATTCTTTAGAGTTTACAACAGTCAAAAGTTGTCCTCTATCGATATTTCTCATTAAATTAATGAAAAAGTCCATATTAACATCTGGTTTTATATTCGTATAAGGTAATTTTAAGTCTTCTGCCAATCTTTCTACTTTATAATCATAAGAAAGAGCCAATGTCTTCACACCATATTTAGCGCAAATCAAGCATGCGTGAAATCTCATCGCTATCATATATTGAAGACTTCTCATTTGTTCAATCAATTGTTCTGGTGTTTTATTATAAACGACTTCTGTTTGCATATTAGGATTTAAGCTCTTCAAAAGACCCTCAAAATGTGTGCAAACCTCTTTATCCAAGCTATCTTGGAATGAAAAAATCTTTATCTTTTTATTATAGAAATTTTGTTCAACAGACTTAGCTAGTTTTTGTAAAAATGTTTCTGTCAAACCTTTAAAACTTCTAAGTTGGATACCAACTGTTTCTGTAGGCATAGAGCCAGCAAGTTTAAGTGCAAATAATGGGTCTACAACACGTTCTGTATTAATTCCCCAACCTCTTAGCAAGAACAAGCTCTTATCGTCTCTTACAGTTACGCAAGTTGCTTTTTTAAGAAGTTTCTTACACCAATTTTGACCCAATTTATTATTTATAGGTCCAATGCCTTGTGCAAAAATCATAACCTTTTTATGGAAAAATTCTGCAACAGAAATTACAAAAAGGTAATACAACAAGCTCTTTAAGCTTGTAGCATCTTGTAAAAGGCTTCCGCCACCAGATATAAGTACATCTGATTTCATAATAGTTGTTATAACCTTCAACAAGTCAAAACTCTTCACCGTTTTAACCCTATGCAAAGCCTTTGTCTTTTCTGGATTTAAAGAAAGTACAGTAATATCAGCATTTTCTTCCTTCAATTTATCAACCAAAACTTTTAAAATAGTTTCGTCGCCAAAATTATCACAGCCATAATATCCAGATATAACAACTTTTTTAGCCATTTTATTAACCTTTTATTTCTTGCATAATCTTTTTTGTACGGTTAGTAATTTCTGAGAAGTTAAAGCCTTTGTATAAATCTCTACCAACGCCAACTGCTGCAGCGCCAGCTTCAATATATTGTGGAACTTCTTCTAATTTGATATTACCCATTGGCATAATATTCAAGAATGGCATTGGTCTTAGCAAGTCTTCAACGTACAAAGGTCCGCCCAATGCAGTAATTGGATAAATCTTAATTAATGGAACTCTTGCTTTCCAAGCTTGATAAGCTTCGTTTGCTGTTGAAGTACCAGCGATAAACGGAATTTGTGCATTTTTTGAAATCTTAACCATATTCATTTGGAAAATTGGTGAAGAAATAATTTTTGCGCCGTGTTGAATAGCATTTGTTGCTTGTTGTGCAGTAATAACACCACCTGCGCAAATTGTAACTTCTTTTGATAATTCTTCAATTGCGCCATAAATTTCTCTGTTTTCAAGAGTTATTTCTAATATTTTTACTCCACCGTCAATCAATGCTCTTGCAGTATCTTTTGTTTTTTGAGGATCTGCACATCTGATGATTGGGTAAAGTTTTTCTTCTTTTAATAAATCGATTAAATTTGCCATAATTAGTATCCTTTTTTTCACATTTATTATATCATGAAATAAGTAAAACGGAGTTATGATGAAAAAGTTTAAACCACTAATAATTTTTACAGCAGTTATAGTTTTTATGTTCATTACATATTTTATCTTCAACTTTTTTGTTGAACCTAAATTTTACAATGTAATGATGAATTCTGTCGTCGCAGACAAGGCGGGTCATAGTGATGCTGTTATCATCGTTATTGATGATAAATCAATATCTAAGCAACGTTGGCCTTGGAAAAGAGATATGTATGCAAAAATGTTCAACTATTTGGACAAGTACACAAATGCTAAATTGATTGGTTTCGACTCAATTTTATCTTCTGTTGATAAAGATAATTTCAAAGCTGATTTAGAGCTATACAAATCTGTTGAAAGCAGTAATAAATTAGTCGTAGGTTTTGCGCCATTAGTTAAATCATACAATGACAAATCTATTGGTGAGGCTTATGACAAAGCTTTTGATGATAAATTCGGTATAAAAATTAATGATGAACGTTCTCAAAAAGCGAGAAGTCCATTCAGAAGTTTATCAATGTATCCAGAAGGATATTTTAAAGCCGCAAAAGAGGTTGGTTCTGTATACGTTGAGCTTGATAGAGACGGTTACATAAGAACAATTCCTCAATTATTGTCATACAAAGGTAAATTATATCCGTCATTAGGTTTGAGAATGTATGCCAAATTAAACGGTATTACTGAATTCACCGTTACAGATAAATACATTACAAACAACAAAACTGATTTGAAAATTCCTGTAAATCAATCATACACTGCAATGTTTAACTACATGCATTTCTACAAAACATTACCTCAATCAGAATATTCAAGAAAAACTTATTCTGCTATTGATATTGTTGACTCTTGGGATAATATTCAAAAAGGTAAAAAGCCTGTTATTGATCCAAAAGAATTTGACGGAAAAATTGTTTTTGTTGGTGCAAACGCAAAAGCGGCAGCATTAGGTTTGGAAGATGCTTTGCCAACTCCTATCCACCCAAAACACCCTGGGGTTGATATTCAGGCAACAAACTTAGACAACCTTTTGTATGACGAATTTATCGTTCCAACACCGATTTTACAAGATTTTATTGTTCAAGTTGTGCTTATCTTGGCAACCTTCTTAATTGTAACTTATTACTCATTGTTTATGTCATTGGGTATTATTGCTCTTATTATGATTGCATATATCGCAATTTGTATAACCTTCTTCAAGTTTAATATCGCAATAAACGTTATAACACCGCTTGCGCTTCAATTAATCACAATGATTTTTGGATATTCTTACAAGTTTATCCTAGAAGCTCGTAACAAAGATAAAATCAAAGACGCAATGGGTAGATACATTTCTCAAGACGTTATGAGAAATGTTGTAAGCAACATTGACAACTTATCTCTTGGTGGAAAACGTTCAAACGTAACTGTTTTATTCGCTGATATCAGAGGTTTTACTTCTATGAGTGAAAAGCTTACTCCAGAAGAGATTTCCGTTATATTAAACGAATATTTTACAGAAATTGAACCAATAATTACAAAATACAACGGCGTTATTAACAAGTTCATCGGTGATGCTGTTATGGCAATCTTTGGTGAACCTATTCAAGACAAAAACCATGCTTTAAATGCCGTTTTATGTGCAAATGCAATGCTTAAAAAGGTTAAACAACTTCAAGAAAAATGGTTATACGAAGGTAAACCAAAAATCGAAATTGGTGTTGGTATAAACACAGGTGATGCCTTCGTAGGTAACATCGGTTCTGAAAAACGTCTTGAATACACAGTTATCGGTGATACTGTTAACCTTGCATCTCGTCTAGAAAGTTATAACAAAATCTATAAAACAAATTTCTTGATTAGTAGTTCTACGTATGATGAAGTTAAGGGTTATGTTGATGTAATCAAAATTTCAGAAGTACAAATTCGTGGTAAAGCTAAAAAGATGAATATCTATGAAATTCTAAGGATTACAAACAATGAAAAAAGTACTAATAGTTGATGATTCAAGAAGTTGGGTTGCTTATCACAAGGAAAATATGCTTTGCAATTACAAAGATATAGAAATTGATACTGCATTATCAGCTCGAGATGCGTATGATTTAGTATTTGGAATGGTTTCTGACCCTTATGATTTAATCATAACAGATTTACACATGGAGTATGATTTTGAACCTCTATACGCAGGCGAATGGTTAATTCAACAAATTCAAATGCTAAAACAGTATTACAAAACAAAAATCTATATCTGTTCTGCAGCTTCTAATATAAGAATGATTGCAGAAAGATACAATGTTGATTTTATTCCAAAACCTTTAGCATCAAGAGATATTTCTGTTTACGAAAATCTATTGTAAAATATTTTGTAATGATGATTTCTTCATTTTTTCAATTTCATTAGGCGGTAAATTCCACCATTTAAGACTTAGAAGTTTTTGTATTGTTTCATTATTAAAACGAAATTTTAAAATTTTTGCAGGGGAACCTACCACTATTGCGTATGGTGGTATGTCTTTTGTTACGACCGAATTTGCCCCGACAATAGCTCCATTACCTATTTTTACTCCTTGTAAAATAATGGATTGTGTTCCTATCCAGACATCATTTTCTATAATTGTAATTTTATTTGGTTTATTATCCCATCTCGTTGAAAATTTACTATAATCGTGTTCCGGTGGCGCAATAATTACATTGTTTGCAATTGAACAATATTTTCCAATTTCAACGCATGATCCTATTTCAGAATAGGCTCTTATATAACTCTCATCACCAATTTTTAGATCTCCACCAAGAACTACTGTTTTGTCATATTTAACATTTTTTCCAATAAAAACATTTTTATGGATTGGAAAATTTGTCTTGAATATTTTATTGCATATTCTTTTCAATTCTCGTTTTATTTTATATATTTGATTGGAAATTTTTTTCATGATTTATAAATTAAAGAGTATTTTTTATGATATAAACATCAAATAATATGAATAATACTATATAGAAATACAATAGTCAAGACAATAACATGTATTTATGGATTATGATTTAAAAAAGTTTGGCAAAACATTAAAAATTGAAAGAATAAAAAATGATTATTCTCAAGAACAACTTGCTGAAAAGTTAGGAGTCTCAACAAGAACAATATCTTTGATAGAATCAGGATTACAACACCCAAAATTTTTTTTAGTTGCTAAATTTGCAAAAATTTTAAATTTTGATATAAATATTTTAAAACAATAGTCTATTGTAATTCGTCAAGCAAGGTTTGTGCTTTAAAACATTTTGCGTGGTATTTTTTTGTATAAAGTTTGCATTGGTTTGAAATTTTTTCGCAACGTTCTTCATCAATATCTTCTGCTGGATATGACGTGTCAGAACAGATTGCCCAAACCCAATAACCCCCTGGATATGTTGGAAGTGGTGAAGAGTATGATTCTACAACTTTAAATTCTTCCAAAAGTAACTTATACAATGATAAAGAATCTTCGTCTTTTGTAACTGGAGCTTCTGATTGTACAACCAAAATGCCATTTTTTCTCATAGCAGCTTTGATATTGTCGTAGAATTGGTTTGTAAATTCTCCAACTCCTGGACCAAGTGGTGTTGGGGTGCAAATTATGATTACATCAAACATATCTTTTTTATCTTTAATGTATTCAAATGCATCCATAATCAAGACTTCGACTCTAGGGTCATCTAAGCCGCTTGAAATTGACGGTAAATATTTTTTACAAGTATTTACTACCATTTCGTCAATATCAACAATAACAACTTTTTCAATAGTGTCGTGTTTTAAAATTTCTTTTGTTGTAGCACCTGTTCCACCACCAATTACTAGAACGTTTTTAGGGCATTTGTGGTTTAAAAGTGGAACGTGTGTAACCATTTCACTGTAATAGTATTCGTCGCCTTCTGTTGCGTACATAAGACCGTTTAGTGTAATCATTTTACCAAGTTGTGAATCTGTATCAATGATTTCGATTTTTTGGTATTTTGATTGTTCTGAAAATAAAACATCTTTGATTTTTATCGCAATGCCAAAGCCAGAAGGTGTTAATTCTCTGTAATATTGACCTTTATTTGTCATGTTTAATCCTTTTTATTTTTTTTTGACCATTATTGAGCTAAAATATGTGCGTGGAAGTGGAACACTTCTTGTCCAGCAGATTTACCAGTATTAATAACTGTTTTGTATTCTTTTATGTTTAATTTTTCACAAACAGCTTTAATACCTTTTAAAATTTCTGCCAAAAGTTTTTCATCATTAATTTCATTCAAATTCGCTGCGTGTTCTTTTGTTATAACAAGCAAGTGAATAGGGGCTTTTGGATTAATGTCTTTAATTACAAATAAATAGTCGTTTTCATATAAAAATTCGCTAGGAATTTCTTTATTCGCAATTTTACAAAATATACAATCTTTCATAGATGATATTTTACCTTAAATACTTATAAAATACAACAATGTTACTTAATAAGTTGTTGAACTTCTTTGAAATGAGGGTGTTTAGAAGATTCTAAGAATTCAAATAAAGCTATTTCAACGCAAGAAATTTTAACACCGTTTTGGCGCATTAAATCAATACCTGTATTGTATTCGTATTCTTTTCTGCTTTTGCAAGCATCTTTGATTAGATATACTTCATAACCTTTTTTGATTAAGTCCATTGCAGTTTGGTAAACGCAAATATGAGTTTCGATACCGAATAAAACGATTTGTTTTTTATGGAAAAGTTTTATCATATCAACGGCAGTTTCTTCTTTTAAAAGAGAGAAAGAAGTTTTTTCAACATATTTTTGTTTATCGTTTTTAAGAACTTCAACAGTTTGACCAAGACCTTTTGGGTATTGCTCACTTACAAGAACTGGAATGTCTAAAATCTCTGCTGCTTTAATAATCTTTTCTGCCTGCTTGACTTCATTCTCAGCATTAGTAGCTTTTACAAGTTTTTCTTGCATATCTATCATAATTATTAAAGCATCAGATGATTTTAACATTTTTTTTATTCCTTTTCTTTCTTATTCTGTAATATCTTCACTGTTTTCAAGAAGTTGGTTAAGTTGTTTAGCAGAGATTCTTGGTTGGTTGATTGTAGCATTACCGCCAGCACAACCGCCTTCGCAACTCATAACTTCTATCATATTGCAACCAGCGCATTCGCCTTTTGTAGCATATTGTTTCAATTCTTTGATTGTAGTTTTATTTAAACCATTGATAATACATGGTTTAGCTTCTGGTGCTAAGAATTGAACTGCGCTTGCAACACCACCAGAAACACCGAATTTTCTACCTTGTTTTGAACTTTTTGTTTCAAATTCTGTTTCTTCGCAATTTAATACGTCGATTTGACGTCCGATGAATACTGCGCCAAGTTCTTCGTAGCTCATTACGAAATCTACATTGTCATTTGCTTTACCTTCAGAACGTTTTGCAACACAAGGGCTTACAAATACTGTAATTGATTCAGGTTGTTCTTTCTTAACAAGTTCTGCTGTGTAGTACAATGGAGTTTTTGTTGTTGAAACAAAAGGTTTGATTTCTGGTAAGTGTTTTGCAACAAGGTTGTTGTAAGCTGCACAACAAGATGTTGTCATGAAGCTTGCGCCTTCTTCCATTCTTTCTTTGAATTCAGCAGCTTCATTTTTTGTTGTGATATCTGCACCTTGTGCAACTTCAATTACCTCATCAAAACCAGCTTTTAAAATAGCTGTTTTTAATTGATAAAGTGTTCCTGGGAATTGTCCAACGATTGATGGTGCAATCATTGCAACAACTTTTTTGTCTGATTTAATAGCTTTTAAAATATCAATTAATTGGCTTCTTTCGTGTACTGCACCAAATGGGCATGCTGCAATACATTTACCACAGCTGATACATTTTTCAAAATCAATACTTGCAAAACCAGTTTCGTCTTTTGAAATAGCGCCAACTGGACATGCAGCTTCGCAAGGTACTGTTGTTTGTACGATTGCGCTATATGGACAAGCGTTCATACACATCTTACATTTTTTACATTTTGTTGTGTCAATGTGAGATTTGCCGTCAACGATTGATATTGCACCAAACTTACATGTTTTTTCGCAAGGTCTTGCAACGCAACCTTGACATAAGTCTGTTACGTGAATTTGACTTGATACGCAACCTTTACATGCTGCTTGTAATACTGTTAAGTTTCTATTATCAAGTTCTGTTCTTTTTAAAGCTTCTTTTGCGTATGTATGAAGTGATTTTCTTTCATCATCTTCCTCAATTTGGAAACCTAAGCCAGCGATAGCTCTATCTTTAAGGATAGCTCTTTCTTTATAGATACAACATCTATAAGGAACTTCTGCTCCTTTTGGTCTCATGTCATAGGGAATTAGTCTTGTGTTTTCTGCAAAGTCATCTGAGAAAAATGCTTTTACAAGTCTAATCAAAATTTCTTTTTTTAAATGTATTGATTGTGCGTTATTATTCATTTTCCTGTCTTCCATTCTTCTTTTTACATATAAAATTATACTATTATTTATTTAAAATTTCATTAATTTTTTCTAAAACTTTTTCTACTGTAGCTTCAGAAATTATTTCGTCGTTTACTCTTACGTAAGGAGCTTTAGAGTATTCAGTATTTTGTGAACACATTTCTAAGCAAGTGCTTCCGTTTACTTCAACTTTATCACCATATTTTCTAGGAATAGTGTCGATTAGTTCTTGTAAATTTGAACCACCCATAACAAAACACGTTGTTCCTAAGCATATGTCAACTTTAATCTTTTCCATTTAATTCTCCTTACATGTATTGAACTGTTACTTTTTTAAAATATTTAGTTTCCAGAATATCTGAAATCTTTTTTATGACATTTTTACGAATTTCAATTTCGATAGGTAAATTTGGATCGTAATGTGCCTGATTTAATTTTGCACCAACCATAAAAGTTATGCAATCTGTATCAAGCATAAATTTTACAAGGTCTCCCGCCGCATCGTTCTCAACTTCGCCTGTTTCAAGATATTCACAAGCTTTAGTTAATGTTAAGATACCTTCTGTTACTAAATCAATTCCTTCCATATAAGAAATTGCAGGAAGTTTACCTATATTCAAATTTATGTTCGTTTTTATTGGAATGTTTAATTCTCTTGAAACAAGATTTGCAGTTGTTCCTCCTGAAATTGCTTTTTTACCGTTAAAATCAATTAAAGCTTGAGCATAAAATTTATCTTTTGATTGGTGATAAGGTGGGCCAGTAAAGACTACCGCATTTCTTGGTTCTCTGTAATAAACGCAAACTGCTGAAACATCGTCCTTCGGCTTTCTGTCTGGTTCAGTTAAAATAGCTTGTTTTACAATTCTTTTAGCTAAATTTGAACTTGAAATATCTGGTTCTTTTTCCAATTCTTTTTTAACAATTTCAATCAAGCCTTCTCGTCTTAAACCAAGTCTTAAATTTTTTGTACCAAGTGCAGCTTGAGTTACACCGTCTGAACAGAATACCAATCTATCATTTGTTTGCATTTTTAAATGATAAATATGCATGTGTCTGTTTGGAAATTCTTTTGATGTTAAAACTTCAAACTCTGGTTCTAAAACTTCGCCGTTTCTAATCCACAAAAATTGAGGATTACCCTCTTCAACTATTTTTGCCGTTCCGTTTTCGTTGCAATCAAGTGCTGAAAACGTTGAATAGCTTATCTTTCTAACCTGACAAACAGGAAGAGAGTTCATAACTGTTTCGCAAGCTTTTTTAATACTTGTTCCTTCTTCCATAAACTTTAAAAGCATAGTTGAAGTCATACATGCTAAAATATTGGCCTTAATTCCGCTACCTAGTCCGTCAGAAAGCACCGCAAGAAGTCTTCCAGAGTCTGGAAATCTTTTTGAGGTAAAGTAATCACCGAAGGTGTTTTGGTTATATTTTTTTTCTTGTGCAACGTCGATGTCGATAAACATTACATTTCTTCTCCGTCGTCGTCTGAATTATCGTTAGAGTAATCTTCTGCAATAGAATTTAGAAGAACCTCTGTCTCAACCATGTGTTCACCCAACAGGCATGCTATTTCTTGAACTTTGGTAATATTTTTTGTAATAACTTCTCTTGCTTTTGCGGCGATTTTTTCTCTATCGATTTCTGCTTTTGTAACGTCGGTTATTACGGCACCTACAATTTCTCCGTCTTCAATCGTAAATGCGCTTATATCGTACAATTTGTTTTTAATTTGGTAATGTGATTTGTGTATATCACCACCCGATTTAAGTAATTGGCTGAAAATATCGCTGAAAGAAATAATTCTGTCTAAAGATGCGCCAGATAAACCTTCTTTTCTTGATGCGAAGATTTCGTACATATCACCGCAGAACATTTTCATAAAGGCATCGTTTGCTTCAACAATGTTCAAGTCTTTATCCACCATAACAATGGCAGAAGGCATACAACGTAACATTGCTGCTGCTTTTCGCATGGCAATTTTTCTCATATATGAAACGCACATTGAAGGTTCTGCATCACCGTTTACAAGTGCTTTTGCCATATCACGACAAGTCGAATATCCGCAACCTCCGCAATTTAATTCGTCTTCTGGAGTGTGTTTACCAATTTTCTTTAATGCGTTTGTGATATCTGCAAATTTGATATCATCTTCAACTATTGGTTTGCTTACGTATTCTTTTTCAAAAACTGTTTCTGCAACTGTAGGAACATTGTCTCTGTGTTTTATTTTTGATAAAATGTCTGTCGTTATTGCTAAACCAGCCTTTTTGCTTGCAATACATGGTCCATTTATACAACCTGTTTCACAAGACAAAGCTTCTATAAAAACATTATTATTAAGTGAATTAGCATTTAATCCTTCAACAAAATTATCAAAGTTTTCTAATCCGCTAATTTTTACAAGTGTAACATCTTTATTTATGCCAACCTCTTTAATTGTGTCGTTCATTCCGCCTTCAACAGGATATAAAGCACCTTCAAAGGCTTCTTCTGGAACAAATTTATCGCCACTATTTACTTCAATTTCGCTTACATTGATAAAGTCTTCACTTATCCAGTAATTTAATTCTTCAAAAGTCAAAGCTGCATCTATAAAATCAGGGTTTGAATCGGCTTCGTTTTTCTTTCCGATACAAGGTCCAATAAATACAACACTAATGTTATCTCCGTATTTTTCTTTCAACATTTTTGCATGAGTTAAAGCCGGAGATGCAAGTGGTGTAATATATTTCGCAAATTCAGGTTTGTAATATCTAATATAATCAACAATTACAGGGCATGCACTTGAAATGTACAAGCCATTTTCGCCATTATTAAGCATTTCTGCTGTTTTAATAGAAACTTGTTGAGCCCCTAAAGCAGTTTCACTCACTGCATAAAAACCTAGTTTTTTAAGTACAGCAACCATTTGTGCTGGTGTTAAATCATAAATTCCCGCCCAGCTTGGTGCAAGGGAAACATATACCTGTTTTTGAAGAACCATAAGGGTTTTAACCTTATCGATATCGTTTCTAACTTTTTTGGCGCCAGAAGGACAAACCTTTACGCAGTGTCCGCAAGCAATACATTTGTCTTTGATTACAGAGGCACTGCCGTCTTGGAATTTAATGGCTTTGATATGACATTCTCTTACGCATTTATAACAATCGTGGCATTCGTTTTTAAGTGTGTATACTGGATATGTCATCTATAACAAACCTTTCAATAACTCTTCAATTTTGTCTGGGGTAATGTTTGTGTATTGTTTTCCGTCGATATATAAATTAGGACCGTCTGCACATTTTCCTTCGCAACGAGAACCGTATAGCTCAATTTTTGCATCAAGATTATTTTCTTTGATAAAATTTTCGATAATTTCTATGTTTTTATCGTTTCCTCTTGCAAAACAAGCGCTTCCCATGCAAAGTTTAATTTCTGTACTCATTCTTAAACCTCATCATCATTGTTGGTGAATTGTAAAAAGTTTCCTATCAAGTTTTCGTTCCAAACTTTTATTTCTTTTGGAACATCTAAAACACTTGGAGTAAAATTCCAAATGTATTTAATACCAGAATTTGCTAAATATAATGCTGTGTCATTTGCAAATTCTCTAGGAACAGTTAAAATTGCTATGTTTACGTTTAATCTTTCTGCTAAATTTGGTAATTTAGAAATATGGAAAATTTCTTTTCCTTTGATTGAATTCCCAACTTTTAATGGGTCGTTATCGAATAGCGCTAGTATATTTAATCCGTAATTTTCAAAATTGTCGTATTTTGCAAGCGCCATACCTAAGTTACCAGCGCCTACGATAAATGCGTCTTTTACTTTTTTGAACCCTAATGTGTGTTCAATAGAGTCTTTTAATTCTTTTACTGAATATCCGACTTTACATTTGCCGATATTATTCAAAAATTTGATATCTTTTCTGACTTGTGAGTCGTCAACATTAAGTCTAGAACCGATTTGAGGACTTGAAATGAATTCAATACCCTTTTCATTGTACTCAACTAAAATACAATGATAAAGAGTTAATCTATTTATGACTTTGTCTGTTAATTTTGTTTTCATTTTGTCCTATATTTTGTTGTTATTTATTTCCCTCGCCACGAAGGGGAGAGGAGATTTTTTGCACGAAGTATGAGTGCTTAAAAAATCGGTGAGGGTTTTTGTCTTGCTCGTTCGCGTTAAACGGGTCTCTGATTGAAAATTTTTCAAAATTTCATTTTTCAAAATTTTCAAGTCTTTGCCCTCTGCTCCCTCGCGCTTGGATTGCTTCGTCGTAAACTCCTCGCAATGACATTTATAAAAAACCCCAAACCGACAAATGTCGGCTTGGAGTTTTCTAAGTTATTAACTATACAACACCGTTGAATGCGTCTGTATAGATTTGTTTAATATCAGTCATCAATGGATAAGCTGGGTTAGCACCTGTACATTGGTCGTCGAATGCTAATTCAACCATTTCATCTAAATGTTCGTCCCAATATTCTTTAGTATAGCCATTCTTAGAGATGAATTCTTCAATAGAATTTGGTAAGTTTACGGCTTTCATTAATCTATCGATTGCTTTAATCAATAATTTAACTTTTTCGTCGTCAGTTTTACCGCCTAAGCCTAATTCATCAGCGATTTGACCATATTTTGTCTTCGCACATGGATATTTGTATTGTGGGAAGATTGCTTGTTTGTGTGGAGCATCAGAAGCATTGTATTTGATTACTTGTCTGATTAACAATGCGTTAGCTACACCGTGTGGAACGTGGTACATAGCACCAAGTTTGTGAGCCATTGAGTGGCATAATCCTAAGAATGAGTTAGCGAATGCCATACCAGCGATTGTTGCTGCATAGTGCATTTTTTCTCTTGCGATAGGATCGTTAGCACCTTCATTGTAGCTTCTTTCTAAGTATTTGAATACTAATTTTGATGCTTCTAAAGCATTTGAATTAGTGAAGTTTGTTGCCATACAAGAAACGTAAGCTTCAATTGCGTGAACTAATGCGTCAATACCAGATGCAGAAGTTAAACCTTTTGGCATACCGTCAACGAAGTTAGGGTCGATGATTGCCATGTTTGGTGTTAATGCGTAATCTGCGATTGCGTATTTAACGTGAGTTTCGTCATCTGTGATGATAGCGAATGGTGTTACTTCTGAACCAGTACCAGATGTTGTAGGGATTGCAACCATTGTTGCTTTTTTACCTAATTCTGGTAATTGACAGATTCTCTTTCTGATATCCATGAATCTCATTGAGATATCTTCGAATACTGTGTCTGGTTGTTCATACATTAACCACATAATTTTAGCTGCGTCCATTGGAGAACCACCACCTAATGAGATGATTACATCTGGTTCAAATGGTTTTAATACAGCCATTGCTTGGTTAATTGTAGACAATGTTGGGTCTGGTTTAACGTCAAAGAATACTTGGTGTTCAATACCGATTTCATCTAAAACGTTTGTAATTTTATTTACTGCACCTGAGTTGTATAAGAAACTATCTGTTACGATAAAGGCACGTTTTTTACCTTGAAGTTCTCTTAATGCTAAATCAGTAGCACCTCTCTTGAAGTAAATTTTTGATGGAGCCTTAAACCATAACATATTTTCTCTCCTTTCAGCAACAGTCTTATAGTTTAATAAGTGTTCAACACCAACGTTACCTGAAACAGCATTGCCACCCCAAGAACCACAACCTAATGTTAATGATGGTTCTAATTTGAAGTTGAATAAATCACCGATACCACCTTGAGATGATGGAGAGTTGATTAATACACGACAAGTTGGCATTTTTTCAGCGTAAGCATTAATTCTTTCGCTCTTTCTTTCGTCTGTGTACAATACTGATGTATGACCTGCACCACCTTTGCTTACTAATTCGTAAGCCATTTCAGCAGCTTGTTCATAATCTTTTGCTTTATACATTGCTAAGATTGGAGATAATTTTTCTCTTGAGAATGGATCGTTCCAATCTACTTCTGGTCTTTCAACTAAAAGAATTTTAGCATCTTCTGGAGTTTTGAAACCAGATAATTCAGCGATTTTGTGAGCTGATTGACCAACGATTGCTGGGTGAGCTGTTCCTCTTGCAGGATCGATGAATGGTAAATCAATCATTTTCTTTTGTTCAGCTTTGTTTACTAGGTAAGCACCTCTGTATAAGAATTCTTTTTTAACTTCTTCGTATACATCTTCAACAACTACTACTGATTGTTCAGAAGCACAAATCATACCGTTGTCAAATGTTTTTGACATAAGGATTGAAGATACAGCCATTTTAATATCAGCTGTTTCATCGATTACTGCAGATGTATTACCAGGACCTACACCTAATGCTGGGTTACCTGATGAATAAGCTGCTTTAACCATTCCAGGACCACCTGTTGCTAAGATACAATCGATTTTAGGGTGTTTCATCAAAGCGCTTGATAATTCGATTGATGGAACGTCAATCCAACCGATGATATCTTTTGGAGCACCAGCTTTAACTGCTGCATCTAAAACTAATTTAGCTGCTGCAATTGTTGATTTTGTTGCTCTTGGGTGTGGTGAGAAGATGATTGCGTTTCTAGTTTTTAAAGCGATTAATGATTTGAAAATTGCAGTTGAAGTTGGGTTTGTTGTAGGAATGATACCTGCTAAAACACCCAAAGGTTCAGCTACGATTTTTGTACCGTTTGCTTTATCTTCTTTGATAACACCACAAGTTTTAACGTTTTTGTGTTTGTTATAAATGTATTCTGAAGCGAAGTGGTTTTTGATGATTTTATCTTCTAAAACACCCATACCAGTTTCTTCTTTAGCCATTCTAGCTAGAGGAATACGAGCTTTGTCTGCTGCTGTAGCAGCTGCTTTGAAGATTTTATCAACTTGTTCTTGAGAATAGTGTGAATATTCTTCTTGAGCTTTATGAACTCTATCAATTAGAGCTTCAAATGCTTCGACACTATCTACCAAATTAGAAGCATTGTATGCTTTTTCTAATTTTTCAACAGCATCTTGTTTTTTTGAAGACTTTTTAGTTGCTGTCTTCTTTGTTGTTGTTTTTGGCATATTTAATTCTCCTTTTTTGTGGGTAATCGTGATTTATTTCCTTATATGCAACAGTATAAAAAATATTAAGTGTCTTGTCAACCCTTAATATTTATTAAAAGTAACATGACTTAACATAAGGATTTTTATCACGATTAAAATTAAAAATCGTGATAATTTATTGAGAAATTGATACTTTTGTATTTACGGGTTCTGAATGTATAATCATTGACACATTGCCTATTTTAGACGAAATCTTTTGTTCTATTTCATCGCAAATTTTATGGCAATCAAATATCTTCATATCGTTCTCAAAAAGAACAGTTAGTTCAACTTTTACCATTGGACCAATATTTCTTGCTTTTAAATCTTTATATCCTTTTATATTTGTAAATGTATCTAAAATCTTTGTTATTTCGTTGATTTCGCCTTTTGAAATAGAGCCGTCAAGAAGGTTATTTAAAGTTTCTTTTGTTATAGAATAACCAGCCTTAAATATAATGCCTGCAACGATTATCGCAATAATTGGGTCAAGGATTGTTAACCCTGTGAATTTTATCACAATTAAACCGATTAAAACTCCAAGAGATGAAAAAATATCTGTTCTTAAATGTTCAGCATCTGCATATAATGAAACTGATTTTGATTTTTTTGCGACAATAAATAGTGATTTACTTACCAATATATTTGCAACAACCGCAAATGCCATTACAAATATACAAATTTCTGAATCTAATTCGGCATGGTATCCAAAAATTAATTTTTTAGATGCTTCGTAAATAATATATATAGCAGCAAAAATTATCAAAAAACCTTCAATAAATCCTGACATGTCTTCGTATTTACCGTGTCCAAAAGGGTGGTCTTTGTCTGCTGGTTCGCTAGAACGAGACACAGCAAAAAAAGTTAGTACAGAAGCCAAAAAATCACTAAATGAATGTATTGCTTCTGAAATGATACTAATACTTCCAGATACAAGTCCGGCAATGAATTTTAATACAATAATTATTGCATTTGATGCAATTGAGGTTGATGCTACTAGTTTTTTCTGTGTATTAATATTCATGAAAACTATTATATCACCTAATTTTGAAAAGTTAAATTTTATTAAAATTTGGTTGAAATTATCTTTTTAAGTATAATAATATAGGATATAATAAAACAAATAATATTAGTTAGTTTAATACATTTATTCGAGAGAATAGCAAAAGGAGAAAAAAATGAAATTAGCAAAATCATTATTAACATTATCAGTGTTAGCAATGGCTTCTTCAGCTGTTATGGCTTGCGAAAATGCAAACGTAGAAGCATATGCTCACCCAACAATGTTTAATTCATCAGCTGTTGAAACACAAGCTACAAGAGGTGTTTACCTAGTTGGAGACAAAATGTTAGCAGCTGCTAACGAAGCAATTCAAGGTAAAGAAAACGTATTAATCGATGCAGAAGCAAATGCTTTAGCAGATGATTTAGCTGCAATTTACGGTAAAGCTTTCGACTTCAAAGCTCCAGCTTTACGTTCTGAAATGGCTCATGCTTTATCACAAGCTTTAGGTTTAAAAACACCTGCTACAAACAAATACACATACAAAGATGTTGCTGGTCATAAATTACAATCTCACATTTACAAAGCATTAGCTGCAAATGTTATGATTGGTTACCCAGACAAAAAATTCAGACCAGATCAAAAAATTACAAAAGCTGAAGTATTCGCTACATTAGCTCAATTATTAACTAATGAACCAAAAAATACAGTTGTTGGTAAATTAGCTAACAAATATGAAATGAAAGAAATTCCAGCTTGGGCTACTGCTCCAACAGTAAAAGTTATGGAAGCTGGTATCTTAGATAATCTTCCAGATTTACAATCAGTTGCTAACGACAAATACTTAACAACTGAACAATTACAAAAATTAGTTGTTACTTTAAGCCACAGCCAATATTACAACAAAGCTTTCTTAGCTGATTGCGCTAACACTTCAACTGTTAGAGTAAAAATCAAAGAAAGAGTTGATGCTAGACACATCAATATCGGTGAAACAGTTTATGCTGAAACAGTAGAAGCTGCAACTGTTAACGGTACTGAATTCGCTGCTGGTTCAAAAGTAATCGGTGAAGTTGTTGAAGTTGCTAGACCTGGTATCAAAAATCCTGGTTATGTAAAAGTTAAATTCAACACAATCAAAAACGGTAAAGTTTCAGCTGACTTCCCAACAGTTTCTAGAGCTGCAGTTAAAGAAGCAAAAACAACAAACTTTGTTGCTCGTATCTTAGCTACTCCAGTTTCTGCAATTGGTAGAGTTGGTGGTACTGCTGCTAGAACAATTTCTACAGAAGCTATGAACATCTCTAACGATGGTGAAAGATATGCTGACAACTGGTCAAATGCGATTGCTAACACATTCTCATTACAACCAATGGCTGGTTTAAGAAATGTTGGTAAATCATTTGTAACTTTAGGTTACTTCGTAGCTGATACAGCTAAATTAGCAGTATCTGGTACATTCGGTGTTCTTTATGAATTAGGTGATGAAGTTAGATACGTAATCTTACCTTCTTCAATCAATGATTCAGCATTGAACCCTGGTGATGAATTATCAATTATTTATAGAAAATAATTTATCTATAAATTAAATATTTAAAATGGGTACGATGAAAATCGTATCCATTTTTTTTGTAAAAATATTCTATTGTCTAATAGAAAAATTTTTCTGGTAAGTTTAAAAATCTATTATGATTAAAGTAATTATAATTGGTGGTGTTGCTGGTGGGTCAAAAACAGCAGCCAAGTTAAAACGTTTAAAACCAGAATATGATATAACAATTTATACAAAAGAACAGTTTGTATCTTATTCTGCTTGTGGATTGCCATATTATATAGGTGGATTTATTAGAGATATGGAAAAACTTATCATAAGAACCATTGACGAGTTTGAAGAAAAAGGTATACATGTCAAAAATTTTCATGAAGTTTTGAAAATTTTGCCTAAGAAAAAACAAGTTTTGATAAAAAATTTGAGAGATAATTCTGAATTTTATGAACAGTATGACAAATTAGTTGTTGCGACAGGTGCAAGACCTTATGTTCCAGAGATTAAGGGATTAGATACTATTGAAAATGTTTTTACACTAAGAACTCTGACTGATGCAAAGATTATCAAATCAAAATTATTAGAAATCGAAAAAGCTCTAATAATTGGTGGTAATTATATTGGTGTTGAGGTAATAGAGAGTTTTGTAAAACAGAACGTAACTACGACAATTATTGATTCACACACTCATTTGATGAAATTTTATGATGAAGATATCGCAAAAACTATTCAAGATAACATTAAGGTTATAAATCCGTCTTTGACTAAAATAATTACATCAGATACAGTTATTGAGGTTAAAAAATCTGGTGATGAGATAGAAGTTTTAACCGAAAAAGGAAAACATTTTTACACAGATATGATTTTAATTGCAACAGGTGTAAGACCTTGTATTGAGCTTGCTCGTGATGCGGGGATAAAAATTGGCAAAACTGGTGCAATAAAAGTTGATAACAAAATGAGAACGAATATAAAAAATATTTGGGCAGTTGGTGATTGTGTTGAAAAATACAACATTGTCTCAAAAAAATATGATTATATTCCATTGGGTTCAACTGCGAATAAAGAGGGTAGAGTTTGTGCCTTAAATATTGCAGGTATTGAAAATGAAACCTTTGAAGGAGTTTTGGGTTCATCGGTTGTGAAATATTTTGATTTTTCTATGTCAAAAACAGGTTTAACAGAAGAAAAAGCAAAAAGTTTAGGTTTTGATGTTATTTCTACGATGTTTACGACATTAGATAGGTCAAAATATATTCCTGACGTAAAATCGATAACAATAAAACTTGTAGCTAATAAAAAATCTAAAAAGATTTTAGGCGTTCAATGTGTTGGATTTGGTGATGCGGACAAAAGGGTTAACGTAGTAACCACAGCATTATTAAAAGGTTATACTTTAGACGAATTCGTCAATACAGATTTGACGTATACTCCGACAATTTCTACAAGTATAGACCCGATTTTAACTGCAGCTCAAATTCTACTTGATAGATTATCAAAATAGAATTTAAAAAGCTTATTCGTTTGGTGTGCCGATTAATTTAACCAATAATTTAATAACTTTTGGCATTTGGCAAACAAATGAATATTGTCCAGCAGAAAGTGAGCATTGAGAGCAATCACATTTTAAGTTGTAACATTCAATTGCTTGTTCTGTCCAATTTTGAGTTAAAGAATCAGAAATTTCACCGTTATTTTGCGGATAAAAATCTTCATTAGTTCTAATTATTGGATTACTGATACTTAAAGCCATTGATACTTTCCCCCTAAAGATATCCTAATCTTTTATAATATCAGTTTAACAGATGGGTATATTAATTTTCATCATCTAAATAGAGGATATTGTCGAAGATGTATTTGATAACTTCTTCGTTGTATCTATTGTTTTTGGCTGTAAATAGTAGAACTTCTGGTCCAAAATTCTTTTTAACTTCTTGTATTCTTTTATTCAAATCATTTTGTTTAACAAGGTCAACTTTTGATAAAACAGTTACTGTATTAAGTCCGTGATGATTAATCCATTCACGCATTTGATAATCATTTTTTTGAATTTCATGACGTGCATCAACGAATTGAACAAGCTTAACGATTTGTTCTCTTTTTAATAAATATTGTTCAAGGTTCTTTTGCCAATCATCTTTCATGCCTTGAGAAACCCTTGCATAACCGTATCCAGGAAGGTCAGTTATGATAAACTTGTTTGAAAAATTAAAAAAGTTTATAAGTCTTGTTTTACCAGGAGTGTTAGAGGTTTTAGCAAGTTTTTTATTGTTTGCAAGTCCGTTGATAAATGATGATTTACCGACATTTGAACGACCAATCAAAGCTATCTCTGGTAAGCCATAATCTGGACATTGAGATAGTTTTGCTGCACTTATTAAAAATTTGCCGTCTAATGATTTTTTCATTTTATTATCTTAATTTTTTTTCTAATTTTTTGATTTTTCTATTTATTTTTCTAACTTCAAATTTTTTATGAGGATATGCTAAATATTTTTGGTAATTATAAATAGCATTGTAGTAATTTTTATCCTTTTCACTAGCTTTTGCTAAAAGTAATAAAGCATCAACGTTTGAAGGGTTGAAGTTTAATGCTCTGATTGCATATTCTCTAGCTAAGATATAATTTTTCTTTTCAAAAAATACGTTAGCATCTTTTAAAATAGCATTTGAACGGTTTTCTGTTTTTAAGATGTATTCAAAGTTACTTAGAGCAATTTTATTATCTGCATCTTTTGATAAAGCTTTTCTCAATGCTTGTTTAGCTGGTGCGTAGTGTTTGTGGTAAGTTAGGATTTCGCCTAAATACAAATCATCTTTTAAAGTTTTTGTATTGTTCACAGCTAGGTCAAACATTTCATTTGAGTGTTGAATATCATCTAGTACAAAATATGCTTCACCTTTAGTTACCATATCGTTAGTGTTTTTTACTGGGAAGCTAACAAGTTGTGATAACAATTCTTTTTGATTGTATTTTTGATTAGATACGTTCATCAATTTGATTTTTGCTAAATACAATTCTAAATCTCTTGGATTAGCTGCAATAGCTTTATTTACGTTATCTAAAGCTTTTGTGAAGTTTTGAGTTGAACCGATTATGTTTTTTGAAGATACAACTTTTGCTAGTTCAAAATATGTGTTAGAAACACCTTTTAGAGCTTCTTCGTTGTATTTTTTTACACCGATAAGAGATGTGTAATATTTTAAAGCTTGGTCATATTTACCAGCTGAATAACTTATGTCTGCAATTTTTAATTTTGCATCATAAAGGTTTGGGTTAGTTACAGAAACTGTTTTTAGTTGTTCGATTGCAAATTCGCTATCAGAACGTCTTTCATAGATTTCTGCTAAGTTTAAATAAGGTTGAATATTTTCTGGTGCAATGGCGCTTGCTTTTTTGAATGCTTGAATTGCAGCTGCTTCGTTGCCTTGATTTCTGTAAATTTCACCAAATAAGTTGAAAATTGATGAAGAGTTTGAGTTTATACACTGAGCATTATTCAAGTATGTTAGTGCTTGAGAATAATCTTGTCTTTTGTTAGCTAATTGTGCTAAATGGAAGTATGCTGAAGCATTACGAGGGTTTAGTTTAACTGATTTTTTGAATTTTAACTCAGCCTCGTTTAAATCATTGTTCAAATAATCAACTGTCCCTAAATTGTCTAGTGCAGTTGCAAATTGTGAATCAATAGAGATTGATTTTAAGAACATTTCTTTTGCTTTGTCAAGGTTGTTTAATTTTAATTCACATAGACCAAGTGCGTTATATGCTGCAAAATGTTTTTGGTCTAAAAGAGTTGCAAGTGTGAATTGTTCTTTTGCAGAATTAATAAGCTCAGCTTTGTTTGCTTGGTAATCCATGTTAGAAGAATTTAATCTTGCTAAATATAATAAACCTTGTGCATAGTGTAAGTTAGCATTTTGAGGTGCTGTTTTCATGTATTTGTTTATATCTGCTTGTGCAGAGTCTAAGCTTTTTTTCTTAACTTTTAAAATGATTTGCAAACTTCTTGCATTAATATCGTTTGGATTAGATTTTAGTAATGAATTAATTTTTGCCTCAGCATTAGCATTGTTGCCATATTCAAGCATTTTTATTACAGATGAGTTTGGACTGTAAGTATTGCTTTCAACCTTAACCTCCATTTTTGGTGCAGGTTTTGTAGCAGTTGTTTTTTGTGCGGGTGCTGGTGCTGAATTAGCTGTATTGCATACTAATAGCGCAGTTGCTAGTGTTAATATAATCTTATTTTTCATACTAAATTTCTTCCGTTATTTTTTGTAAAAGTTTTTTCAAAATATTGTAAATATTGTATAATAACAACGTGAAAAAATCAACATAGAGGGGCTATGGCACTTTTAGATTCATCAAAACAATATCTTGAAATGTTTAAAACATATTTGATTGTTGAGAAGAACTTTTCTGAACATACTCTAAAGGCATATACGTCTGATTTGTTGACGTTTTTGATTTGGTTGAAGGATATTCCATGTACGTCTGTTAATTATACAAAATTGAGAGAATATCTTTATTTTATACAAAAGTTTGATTACAAAAAGACTACCGTTGCTAGAAAATTGGCATCTGTCAGAACTTTTTATAAATTTTTATATAGAGAAAAAGTTATGGAGATTAATCCTGCTGCAAACTTGAATTCTCCAAAACGACCAAAGTCTTTGCCAAAATTTTTGACTCCACAAGAAATGGAAAAGATTTTAAACAATGTTAAAATGGACACTCCTGCTGGTTATCGTAACAAAGCTATTTTAGAACTTCTTTGGGCAACTGGCATGCGTATTAGCGAATTGAGCGGGCTTAATTTTGGCGACTTAAATCTTGAAAATAACGAGATTAGAGTTTTTGGTAAAGGTGCAAAGGAAAGAATTGTGCTTGTTACGGATAGGGCAAAAACTTATTTGCAAAGATATATTGAAAATGCCAGACCTTTGATTGTTGCAAAAGGTTTTAAATTGGAAGAAATAACTGAAAGTACACCTGTTTTTATTAATAATACTGGTTATAGACTTCAAAACAAAACTGTTAGAAATGCTATTAAAGATGTTGTTGAAAATATTCAACTGCCGAAAAAGGTTACACCTCACATGTTTAGACATAGTTTTGCGACAAAATTGATAGAAAATGGCGCTGACTTGAGGGTTGTGCAGGAGCTTTTGGGACATGCTAGTATTTCTAATACACAAATTTACACTCATATCAGTACAAAACACTTGCAAGATGTTTACGAAGCTTCTCACCCACGAGATAATTTATAAATTTCAGCTATTTATATTATTAATTTAATTTGAAAAAATATTATAATCTAGGTATGAGTATTCAAGATTTATCAGAATATTTGGACTTTCTTGATGTAGAAAGAGGTCTTTCACAAAATACGATAGATGCTTATAGACGTGATTTAGAAACGTTTATAGAATTTTGTCTTGCAAAATTTTCAGTTGATGAAAAAAATATTTCTAGATTGATTGTGAATGCCTATTTGCGAGATTTGCATGAAAATCATTATAATCCAACGAGCATTTCAAGAAAAATTGCTTCACTGAGGGGTTATTATAGATGGTTGAGCGCAAATGAAAAAATAACTTCAAATCCAATAGATACAATTGAAATGCCAAAACTTCCGCAAAGATTGCCAAAGGTTGTATCTGTTGAAGATATAAAAAAAATGCTTGCAGAGGACTTAAATCCGCTTGAAAGAGTTGAACTTGAACTTCTTTACGGCTCAGGTCTTCGCGTGAGTGAACTTGTTGACTTAAAGACTAATAGCTTTGATTTGAGCCAAAAATATCTTGTTGCAAGAGGTAAAGGGTCAAAGGAAAGAATTGTTCCTTTTAATAATGTTTCTGCAAATGCAATTGAGGATTATTTGAAAATAAGAGATTTTATCTTGAAGAAATTCAGAATTGATACAAAAAATTTCTTGATAAATAATCAAGGTCGATTTGTTACAAGACAAGATATTTATAATTTTATCCATAAGTTAGGAGAAAAATTTCATAAAAACATTTCTCCACACACGATGAGACATAGCTTTGCAACACATTTACTAGAAAATGGCGCAGACTTGAGAGTTGTGCAAGAACTTTTAGGTCATAGCGATGTTTCTACAACACAATTGTATACTCATATTAGTAAAAAACGTTTGAAAGATGTTTACTTTGCGATAAACGGAGCTGGATAATGAATATTACTGCAGGAAAATTTAAAGGACAAAAGATTATAGCGCCTGAAACGGACTTGGTTCGACCAACCTTGTCGAAGGTTAGAATGGCGGTTTTTAATGTTCTTCAATCTTATGTTGATTTTGAAGAAGCTACTTTTCTTGATATGTACGGTGGTTCTGGTGTAATGGGCTTGGAAGCTATTTCAAGAGGGTTTAAATCAGCTACTGTTATTGAAAAAGATAGACGAATTGCACAGATTATTATAAAGAATTATCAAATGTTAGGTGTTAAACCTGATTTGTATAATATGGATACTCTAAAATTCAAAACAGATAAGTTTTTTGATGTTGTTTATATTGACCCACCTTATTATGCAGGGGTTTATGAAAAAACTTTGGATATTGTTCCAGATTTTCATATTTGCGTAGTTGAACACCCAGAAGATGTTGAAATAAACGGTTTTAACTTACTAAAACAAAAAAAATATGGCGATAAACTTTTGACATTTTTAACGAAAGCATAAAAAAAGACCTCTGAAATTTCAGAGGTCTAAGAATTGTTTTAAGACTCAATGATAAAGCTAAAAGCATAAGACATTGGGTCTTTTTAAAGCTTTTAAAGAACTATTTTACTAATTCTTTGAATTTTTTACCTGCTGAGAAAGCTGGTACAGTTTTAGCTTCGATTTTTAATTCTTTACCAGTTTGTGGGTTTCTACCCATTCTAGCAGCTCTTTTGCGAGGTTCGAAAGTACCGAAACCAACTAAAGTAACTTTTTTACCTTTAGCAACTGTTTTTTCAACTGTTTCTAAAGTAGCAGCTAATACGTCTGCAACTGCTTTTTGTGATAATTTAGATTTTTTTGCAACTTCTTTTACTAATTCTTCTTTGTTCATTTTTTCCTCCTTATGTAATTGAACAACTGACACCCCAAATTGAATGAATTTGTAATTTTTTAGATAAGACATAGCTGAGAGCTATATAAAATCTGTGTTCTGTGTCATGTATAAATTTATTATAGTCATTCCTATTTGATTTGCAAGTATTTTTTTCAAAAAAACATGAAAATGTTAAAAAAGTTTAAGAATGCTACTATTTGTAGTAGTCTTGCTTGATACGGGCAAATTTTATATTTTTGTAGAAATGGTGAAGTATTTGATATGCATTATAACCGCTGTTAGCAAGGTTGTTGGCGCCATGTTGAGACATTCCGATACCATGACCATTTTTCTTTATGCCGTTGTCATAAGAAGGTACAGATTTTATGTAAGGTAAATCACGAGTCCAAACATCACCTGCATTTTTTGTTTGACCGCCAGCTGAAGCTGAGTAGTATGCAGGGATAATTTTAAGGTCATAAATCATAACGATACCTTCTGAATCTTTAACGGCACGGTTTGTGTTAATTTTTTCACTTGTTGCACCTCCGTAGGCTTGGTCTTCTGGAGTATCTTTTAGGTCATAACCTTGTGAGGCGCGCTTTCCTAGATTTGCAAGCGCATAACTTCGGGCGGCGATTGCTTGGGCTTTGTGGGCTTCGTAGTTCCAACTAGACGGCATTTCACAAGGGACAACCCCTCTGATGTAGTCTTCAATGTTTAATTTGTTTATTACATTCAGTCTCCCGTTTATGTTTATAATTCTAAGTTCACCTCTGTACCAACGATTTTTTGCATTTACAAATCCATTTGAAGAGGTTGGTATTATTGCAACTTGATTTGTTTTAAGGTTGTAATAATCGTTGTTGAATTTAAAGGCTATAAGATTTTTGTATGCCTTAAATTCATAACTTCGCATATCTTCAAGAGTATAGAGTGTTTTGTTTGTTTTTACGTCAATTATTTTGGCATCAGTTGAGGCGCCAACTTTTGTTGAAATTACACCAGTTTGAAGCCCTATTTTTATTGCAAAAACAGGGTTCTGGATAATTAATATGAAAAATAATGTTAGTAGTAATTTTTTCATCAATATATATTATAGTTCAATTATTTTATTTAGGAATAAAACAAAAATTATGATAAAATAATCAAAAAGGTAATTTTTATGGATAGATTTATCACAGAGACAAAGACAGTTAAATTTGATGAAGCTTTAGAACTTGATTGCGGAAAAACTTTGAAGGAATTTGAGGTTGCGTATGAGACTTATGGCGAATTGAATGAGAACAAAGATAACTGTATTTTGCTTTTACATGCTTTGACAGGTAATGCACATGCTGCGGGATATCACGAGGGTGATACAAAAGCCGGCTGGTGGAATGATATGGTCGGAAGTGGTAAGGCTTTTGATAGTGATAAATATTTTATAGTATGTTCAAATATGTTGGGCGGTTGTAGCGGAACGACTGGACCAAATTCTACTAATCCTGATACTGGAAAACCTTATGGTTTAGATTTTCCTGTGATTACGTTTGAAGATGCTGTGAGGGTTCAAAAGAGATTAATTGATTACTTGGGTGTTAAGAAATTGATTGTTGCAGGTGGCTCAATGGGCGGAATGCAAGCGATTGAATGGTCTGTTTCTTATCCTGAAATGGTTAAGAAAACTATTGTTATTGCATCTACTTCAAGACTTTCAGCACAGGCGATTGCTTTTAATGCCGTTGGTCGAAATGCGATTTTGTCTGATAGTAATTTTAATCATGGCAATTATTATGAAGGTAAAATGCCTGAAAAGGGCTTAGCTATTGCAAGAATGATAGGACATATTACGTATTTGTCTGAGGATTCTATGCACAATAAATTTGCAAGAAACTTGCAGGATAAGGATAAACTTGATTTTGATTTTAACGTAGAGTTTCAGGTGGAAAGCTATTTGCAACATCAAGGACAAGTTTTTGTGGATAGATTTGATGCAAATAGTTATTTGTATATTACAAAGGCATGCGATTATTACGATTTGACGTTAAAGTATGGAACTTTGGAGAAGGCTTTTGAAAATATACAATCAAAATTTTTAATAATATCATTTTCATCAGATTGGTTGTTCCCATCAAGCCAGTCTAAAGAGATTGTAAACGCATTGGTAAAGAACGGTAAAGAGGTTTCGTATTTGGAAATTCAATCTAATGCCGGACATGATGCGTTTTTATTGGAATTTGAAAAACAAACAAAGGTTGTAAAAAGCTTCCTTGTTGGTGAATAGAAATTAGTGAATAGCCATTACCTTTTATGTCATGCTGAACTTGTTTCAGCATCTTACCGGCGAACGCATTATCCATTTACCAACCTCAGATTCCGTGTCGAGCACGGAATGACAAAATATCCTACTCACAACTCACTAAATTCAACCTTTTCGACATATTGTAACGAAATATTAATGAAAATTTTTACATGCGTTATAAAAAAAAATTCATGTGGCATATAATGTATATAACTTTGAATTGTCCAATGACGTTATATTAGACCACGATATAACAATACCGTACGGATTCGGTATAGAGCATTAAAGAAAGGAGTTTAAGTTTATGGCAATTGAATCTAAATCGGGAATACCTTGAGTTAGTGGACTAGAACGTAGAAGTTTTTATAAAGCTCTTTCATACAGAGGATAAAGGTATGAGTTACAAGGATGTAAAACAAATCAATTAGAAAAGGAGATCGAAAATTATGGCTATTACAATTAACACAAACGTTGCATCATTAATCGCACAAAAATCATTAAACAGTGCTACATCAAAAATGAATACGGCAATGGAAAGATTATCAACTGGTTTGAGAATCAATTCGTCAAAAGATGATGCAGCAGGTTCAGCAGTAGCAACAAAATTAGAATATAAAATTAGCTCATTAGATGTTGCACAAGACAATGCTCAAATGGGTTCTTCTTTATTAGACACAGAAGAAGGTACATTAGATGTTATCCAATCAAACATGACACGTATCAGAGACTTAACTGAACAAGCAGCCAACGGTACTTACGGCGAAGATGCGATGACAGCGATTAAATCAGAAATTGAAGGTCGTTTAAAAGAAGTTACTCGTATCGCAGGTACAACAGAGTTCAACGGTAAGAAATTACTAGACGGATCTATGGACGCTGGTATTAACCTACAAGTTGGTATCACATCAGGCGAAGATTCAGTTATTAACCTAGCTGGTTCTTTATTTGCTGCTGCTGATGCTGAAACATTATTAGATGATTATGAAATCGTTGGTAATGGCAACGGTAATGTTAAATTCTCAACAGATAAAAGTGTTGCAAGAATTGGTAACGATTATTATACAATTGATGGTACTGATACAACAAAAATAACTTATGCAGCAGACCAAGCAGCAGCAAAGAAAAACTTTGAAGAAGCTACTGATGTAAAAAATGCTGAAGATACAGATAAATTCCATTTTGAAAAAACAGCTGGTGATAAATCAGCAGTTGGAAACCTTGATGAAATCTTCAGAAATGATGCTACAGCTCAAGCATTCTTGAACAACGTTGATAATGCATTAGCAAACGTAACAAATAGAAAAACAGAAATCGGTGCTGCACAACAAAGAGTTGCATCAGCAATGGAAGTAACTAATGTAATGGCAACAAACTTTACATCAGCTAACTCATTGATTAAAGATGCAGATATCGCAGAAGAATCTTCTAACTACATCAAGAACCAAATTCTTCAACAAACAGCATCAAGCTTGTTAGCAACAGCAAACCAAAACCCACAAATTGCATTGCAATTAATTTAGTGAATAACAGGTATTATTGAGTAGTGAATAGAAATATTCACTACTCCGTATACCATTAGTGAATAATGTGTACTATTTATATGTCGTCCTGAATTTATTTCAGGACCTCGACGGGACTTTCAAAACCGTCAAGATTCCGAAACAAGTTCGGAATGACAATAAGGGTACAACTCACTACTCACAACTCACAAATTTACTATTCACAACAAAATTCCCGTTAGCTCTCCTCCAAATAGAGGATATTATTTTAAATCATTTAAAGAAATTTTTCATTTACCCGACAGTAATGTCATAGCGAAATATATAGGTGAACTGTGAAAGTAAGGAATACTTCACTAGCCTTCTATTGAGCAAACCATAGAAGTACAAGCAACATGAAAGGAATCATTTATGGCAATTACAATCAACACGAATGTGGCATCTTTGATTGCGCAAAAATCATTGAATAATGCGACATCAAAAATGAACACAGCGATGGAAAGATTGTCAACAGGTTTGAGAATCAATTCATCAAAAGATGATGCAGCAGGTTCAGCTGTATCAACAAAATTGGACTACAAAATTAGTTCATTAGACGTAGCACAAGATAATGCTCAAATGGGTTCTTCTTTATTAGACACAGAAGAAGGTACATTAGATGTTATCCAATCAAACATGACACGTATCAGAGACTTAACTGAACAAGCAGCCAACGGTACTTACGGCGAAGATGCGATGACAGCGATTAAATCAGAAATTGAAGGTCGTTTAAAAGAAGTTACTCGTATCGCAGGTACAACAGAGTTCAACGGTAAGAAATTACTAGACGGATCTATGGACGCTGGTATTAACCTACAAGTTGGTATCACATCAGGCGAAGATTCAGTTATCAACCTAGCTGGCTCATTGTTTGCTTCAACAACAGCAGATTCATTACTAGGTGATTATGTAATCAAAGGAACTGGTGATGGTGCAAAAGTTGCAGATGGCGAATTACCAACAGCAAGTGTTGTAACATTTGACGGTACTGATAGTCAAAAGGCTGCTGCAAAATTTGCAAAAATTGGTAACGACTACTATACAATGGATACTGCTGACACTGAGGCTGGAACAAAAATTGTTTTAACAGCTGTTACTGATACTGATGAAATCACTGCTGCTAAAAATTCTTACAAAGCTGCTCTAGATGATGCAGATGGCAAAAATCTAAGAAATTCTAAATCAGAATTTAGTTTTGAAACTGTATTAGGAAAAGATGACAACGGTGATGACATTAAATCTAAAAATGCAGTTGATAATTTAGATGAAATCTTTAGAAACGATGCTACTGCACAAGCATTTTTGAATAATGTTGATAAAGCATTGGCAGATGTTACTGACAGAAAAACAGCAATCGGTGCTGCACAACAAAGAGTTGCATCAGCAATGGAAGTAGCAAACGTAATGTCAACAAACTTTACATCAGCTAACTCATTGATTAAAGATGCAGACATCGCTGAAGAAAGTTCAAATTACATTAAGAACCAAATTCTTCAACAAACAGCATCAAGCTTGTTAGCAACTGCAAACCAAAACCCACAAATTGCATTGCAACTTATTTAGTGAATAGGTATTAGTGAGTAGTGAATAGAAATATTCACTACTCAAGATACCATGGTGAGCAAAAGTGAGCCTTCATGTCATTGCGAACGAAGTGAAGCAATCTAAGTGCGAATGAATAGTGAATATCTTTCATGTCATTCTGAGCTTGACTCAGAATCTGACTAACGACTGTATTATCCATTCACCAACCTCAGATTCCGTATCAAGTACGGAATGACAGAAAAGTAGGTTGGGGTTTCTACCCCAACAAAGACAAACGAGATTGCTTCGTCATTTCATTCCTCGCAATGACGGCAAGGACAGACACCAAGATGTCATTGCGAACGAAGTGAAGCAATCCAAGCGCGAGTGAGCAGAGGCTGGAGAGCTTTTGCGAGAGTGATGAAATCACGATAGCAAAACTCGGAACTGCCGTTTAATGCGAACGAGCAAGACAAAAAACTCACAACTCACTAAAAACTACTATACTTTAGGGCTGTTACAATCAAAGAGAAAAATGGCAACAAATAACGCAAAAAGTAATAAAGAAGAATTGATTGTTGAAGTGAAAAAATACAGCAAAATGGCTAGTAAATAAACAAATGGATTGAAAAGTTTATTTACCAATCACTAGGAAAATCTCGACAGATAGTGAATAGCACAAGTGAAAAGTGAATAGCCTTCATGTCATTCCGGACTTCGATCCGGAATCTGAGGACGACAAATGTAAAAAATGTTCGTTGGTCAGACCCTGAATCAAGTTCGGAATGACAATAAAAGAGATCCACTCACAATTCACAATTCACTACTCACAATCATGTACGAGACAAACATAGCAAACGGATTAATTTAAAATTGAAAGGAGATCAATCTTATGGCTATTACAATTAACACAAACGTTGCTTCATTGGTTGCACAAAAATCGTTGAATAATGCAACGTCAAAAATGAACACAGCGATGGAAAGATTATCAACTGGTTTGAGAATCAATTCATCAAAAGACGATGCAGCTGGTTCTGCCGTATCTACTAAGTTAGAATACAAAATCAGCTCATTAGATGTTGCTCAAGACAACGCTCAAATGGGTTCTTCATTATTGGATACTGAAGAAGGTACTTTAGATGTTATCCAATCAAACATGCAACGTATCAGAGACTTAACTGAACAAGCAGCCAACGGTACATACGGTGATGATGCTATGACAGCGATTAAATCAGAAATCAAAGGTCGTTTGGACGAAGTTACTCGTATCGCAGGTACAACAGAGTTCAACGGTAAGAAATTACTAGACGGATCTATGGACGCTGGTATTAACCTACAAGTTGGTATTACATCAGGTTCTGATTCAGTTATCAACTTAGACGGTTCATTGTTCGCTGCAACAGATGCTGCTTCATTACTAGATGATTATACTATTACTGGTACTGCTACAACTGCAGCTATTGCAAAAGGTGAACAACCAACTTCAAGCATAGTTTTATTTGGTGATAATGCAAGAATTGGCAATGATTATTACACAGTTGAAGACGGTGCAGAGAATGGTAATAAAAAGTTGACAAGAATTACTGCAGAAGCAGATATTAAAAAAGCTAAAGAGGATTATGAAGCTGCATTAGCTGGAGACAATCCAACTGCTACAAATGCGTTAAAAACTGATAAGTTTTCATTTGAAGGTGGTACAGAAACTGGTTCTAAAAACAATGCTGTATATAACTTAGATGAAATCTTCAGAAATGACGTAACTGCTCAAGCATTCTTGAACAATGTTGATGATGCGTTAGCAAACGTAACTGACAGAAAAACAGCAATTGGTGCTGCACAACAAAGAGTATCTTCAGCAATGGAAGTAACTAATGTAATGTCAACAAACTTTACATCAGCTAACTCATTGATTAAAGATGCAGATATCGCAGAAGAATCTTCTAACTACATTAAGAACCAAATTCTTCAACAAACAGCATCAAGCTTGTTAGCAACTGCAAACCAAAACCCACAAATTGCATTGAGTTTAATATAGTGAATAGATGTTAGTGAATAGTGAGTAGATTTTTCTACTCACTACTCACAGCTCACCATTTCACTCCAGTGCTGAACTCGTTTCAGTACCTGACAATAGAATAGATTCTGAAACGAGTTCAGACAATCTAAACTAATTAAATTCATAAACAATTTGTTGGTGTAGATTATTAAAGGATTAATAATAAACTTAATCTAATAGCCATAGTGATTGCCGTGTTGGTTGTTACTAGGCGGCCAACATGGCACACTAAGCAAATTTTATTTTGAGATTATTTATAATCAGAAACGAGCGACCTTGAAAAATTTTTCAAGGTCGCTCTTCTATTCTTAATTTTTGTTTGTAAACATATTGCAAACTTGATTGGATTTTTTTAAAATATGAGAAAGTAGGTTGGGGTTTCTACCCCAACAAAGACAAACGGGATTGCTTCGTCATTTCATTCCTCGCAATGACGGCAAGGAATGACACCAAAATGTCATTGCGAACGAAGTGAAGCAATCCAAGAAAGTGAATAGATGTTAGTGAGTAGCTATTACCTTTCTTTGTCATTCCGTACTCAATACGGAATCTGAGGACGACGAATGTGAAAAATGTTCGTTGATCAGATTCTGAATAGCAAAAAAATTAAGTTCGTTACACTCACAAATTTTTAAGCTTTCAGAATGACAGTTTTAGATTGCTTCGTCATTACATTCCTCGCAATGACGGCAAGGAATGACAGTACGAGTACTACTCACTAATTAAAGGTAAATTATGAATCAAGCACAAAAGAAAATTTTAATAGTTGACGATGACGACGAAATTAGAGAACTTCTTGAATTCGACGTTGCTCAAAGTGGTTATTTTGTCGATACTGCAAAAGACGGTCTTGAAGGTTTGAACAAGGCTCTTAACAACTCTTATGACCTTATCCTATTAGATGTTATGATGCCTAAAATGAACGGATTTGATGTTTGCAAAAACATAAGAAACGCAAAAATAAACATTCCAATCCTTCTTTTAACAGCAAAAGGTACAATTGAGGATAAGACAGAAGGTTTTGATTGCGGTGCAGATGACTACTTAGTAAAACCATTTGATATCCAAGAGGTTTTGTTAAGAATAAGAGTTCTTCTACGCAGAAACCAAGTTGTAGAAGATACAAATTCTTTATCAAACGAAATTCTTCAAGCTGGCGACATCACAATCTTGCCAGAAAGTCTTGAAGTAATCATCGTTAACAAAAAAGTTAAACTTACTCCTACGGAGTTTGAAATTCTATACTGTCTAATGCAACATTTCAACAACCCTGTTACACTTGCAGTGCTTCTAGACGAGGTTTGGGGTTACGATTCAGACGAAGATGTTCGTATGCTTAGAGTTCACGTAGGTGGACTTAGAAACAAAATCGAACCTAACGTTAAAGCGCCTCAATACTTGCACACAGTAACAAACGTAGGTTACAAGTTAACTCCATTTAAAGAAGATTAATTATGAAAAAATATTTTAAATTAAAAAGATTAAAAATTGCGGAACAAATACTTATCGTATTGTTTTGCGCTGTTATGGTTCCAATGATTGTTAGTGGTCTTATCATTAACAACATCAACCAACACGCAATTCGTGCGCAATTGAGAAGCTCTGCAATGCTTGTATCAAGCATGGTTAGCGAAGAAATTGATATGTTCATCGCAACAACCTACAACGAGCTTCAACAAATTGATGCTGTTCTAAAAACTATTCCACCAGAGTCTCGACAAGCTTATCTTACTGATTTAAAAAGAAATTTCCCTCAGTTTGAAGATTTAAAAATCGTCAACAACTTGAATGGTTTTGACAAATTATATGAACGAAATCTTAAAAAAGACATGATTACAATCAACATCAAAACCTTTGACGGTAAGTATTTGATTGCAACGTACAATCTTGAACTATTTAAAAAATTCTTATTCCGTTCTCTGAAAGATGATGTTCGACAAATTTACGTCTTCTCATACAAAAACGAAGAGGTTCTTGCGGCTCACAACTTTACGTCAGAATTATTTATTGAGTCGAAAAACCTTTTACCAAAACATCTAGAAGAAAACAAACCAGTAGTTTTTGGTAATGTTAAAAACCAACCTCTTTGTTATTACAAAAAGACTAATCCAGATTTAATCATTATCGTAAATACGACCGCAAAAGTTACGAACGACACAATTAATGATAACCGTTCAAAACTTTTATTAGCGGTATTTATTTCGTCATTATCAATATTCTTTGTTGTAGCATTATACATTTATTACATGTATATCAACATAAGACAGTTATTCAAAGGTATTATCGCGGTTTCACAAGGTAATTATCAAAGACAAATTCGTCTATTAAAAAATATCTTCACTCCGTACGAAATCGTTTTCCTAGCATTTGAATTTAATAAAATGGCGAACGAAATTCACAAATCTTACAAAGAGCTTGAAAAGAAAAATGCAGAACTTGTTGAGCTTAACGAATTCCGTTCAAACTTAATCGATACAGTCAGTCATGAACTTAGAACACCTTTGACAAGTATTCAAGGTTACACTTCAAGACTTCTTAGACAAGATATTCAAATTGACGAAGAAACTAAGCAAAAATCTCTTAAAATTATTAAACGTCAGTCAGAAAGACTTAAACGTATGATTGAAGATTTACTTGTAATTCCTGATATTGAGCGTGAAAGAATTAAAATGAATATTGAGCCGGTTTGGATTATTGAAACAATCGAAAATTCAAAGGTTCTTATCAAGGATAAAAACAAAAAAGAAATTGAAAGTTCAATTCATGAAGATTTTCCGTTAGTTCTTGCTGATAAAGACAGATTGGAACAAATCATTTTGAACTTGCTTGATAATGCTGCAAAATATGCTTACGAAGATACTCCGATAAAAATTGATGGCGAAGTTACAGAAAACGAAGCTATTATCAAGATTTCAAACCAAGCAGATTATATCCCAGAAGAAAAATTATCAAAATTGTTTGAAAAATTTATCAGAATGGACGATTCTACAACAAGAACTTCTCGTGGAACAGGTTTGGGCTTGTTTATCGTAAAAGGTCTTGTGGACTGCATGAATGGTAAAATTTCTCTATCAAGTACAAAAGATAATGTTTTCACTGTAACATTGAAATTACCTTTGTTTAAAGAAGTTTAAGGTGTTTGTCATGTTTATGGAGAAGGCAATTGAGCTTGCAAAACAAGTAGAAAAAGATGTTCCAGTATCTGCTGTAATAGTTAAAAATGGTGAAATTATAGCTTTTGCGCAAAATGAACGTGAACTTGATAATGACGTAACGTCTCATGCTGAAATTCTTGCTATCCGCAAAGCTGAAAAAGTTTTGAACAATTGGAGACTTGATGATTGCGAAATGTATGTTACGTTAGAGCCTTGTCCGATGTGCGCTTGGGCTATTCTTCAATCAAGAATTAAAACTGTTTATTTCGGTTCTTTTGACAAAAACTATGGTGCTTTCGGTTCTGCCCTTGATTTGAGAAAACATGCAAATTCAAAATTGAATGTGTATGGTGGCATTATGGAAGAAGAATGTGATAAGATTTTAGAGGAGTTTTTTAAAAAGATAAGATGAACTTAAAACAACAACTTGATGAACTCGTTCTAAAATACGAAACAAAAGATTTCATAAAAGATGATCCAATTCAATTTCCTCATCGTTTTAAAGAGGTTAAAGATATTGAATTGGCAGGTTTTATCGCTTCAATGTTTGCCTTTGGAAACAGAAAAGTTTTTATTAGAAAACTTGATGAACTTTTTAATCTTTTTCAAAATGAACCTAAAAATTTTATAGAAAATTTTGAGAGAAAATCGTTGAAAGGTTTTAATTATCGTTTTGCAAAAGAAGAAGATGTTGAAGAAATTTTCTTAGTTTTAAAAAAGCTATATTCTTCAAATAGTTCATTGGAAGAACTTTTTAAATATGGTTATGAAACTAAAGATTTTTATCAAATGCTAAAAGTAGTAACTGATTATTTCTATTCAAATATGGAGAATACTTTTGGTGCAAAATATTTAATTCCAGATGCTAACAAAAATGGTGCTATGAAACGTGTAAATATGTTTTTGCGTTGGCTTGTTCGTGATGGTGTTGTTGATTTAGGTATTTGGAAATTTATTGATAAATCTGAACTTCTAATACCTCTTGATACTCATGTTGCAAGGATTTCTCGTGAAATGAATTTACTAAAAAGAAATTCTAACGATTTTAAAGCTGTAAAAGAATTAACAAATGAATTAAAAATCTTTGATAAAAATGATCCTGTAAAATACGATTTTGCCATGTTTGGCTACGGAATTGATAATCCAAAAATTAAAGTAACAAATGTTAATAAAATAGTGTAAAACATGCAATTATTTTGAATTTCAAACCTTTAATAAAGCATAAGGTAGTTTAGTAGGTTTAATATGAATATTCAAAATGTTTTTAATATAAATTTTGCTGGAAAAGTTGAAGATAAAAAGACTTCAGCTGCAAGACAATATCTTGCTCCACAAAAGCCAGATACTTTTGAACGTACAACAGCACCTAAAACAGAAGCTAAAAAAGATACTGTTCTAGGTCAAATCGCTAATATGTACAACAAAATGGTTCCATTAAAATTAGACCCTAAAAGTACAGAAATCATGAAAAAAGATAAACTTGATACAGGTAAAGTTTTATCTTTAGTTAAAGACATGACTACAAGCAAGACTGATAAAGTTACTCTTGAAAGAGCTGAATATGACGGCAAAAATAATTACCTTTTAAGAGCAAAAAATAATGATGATAGTGAAAATATCAAACTTTTAGACAAAAACTTAAATGTTTTAGAACAAGAAAACGTTAAGTATGAATATGATAAAAAAGGTTATCCTGTTTCTAAAACGGTTATGACAAATGATTTTAGAACAAATACTTTCTGCGAATCAAAATTCAAATTTGATAAAGAATACTATCAACCTATTATGACTGAGGCTACTAAAATTAGACGTGATAGCCAAAACAGATTAATTAGAAAAGAAATTTATGAAATGTCTGATGTTGAAGGTATGTACAACGTTAAATACGAATTTCCAAACGGCAAAGTAAGACAAATTTCTAAAGCAACAAAAGATAAAAACACAGGTGCTGTTTTAATTGAAAAAGATATGCGCTCATCAGATATGACTAGAACTCAATATAGATACGAAGATGACCCAAATGGTAACAGAATTATTGATTACAAAATCACTTCCCCTGACGGCAAAGTTTTGATGAACCAATCTCAAACTTTTGAAGTTTTAGGTAAAAATAAATTCCGTTCTACAAGAAATGATAAATCATACTTAATGGAATTGGATTATAAAACTAAAAATCTAACAGTTACTGATGAAACTAAAGACGAACGTCATGAAATTAGATTAAAAGAATTAATTACAGGTAGAAGAACACCTCTTATCAAAATGTTGAAAACAATTTCAGGTGATGAACTTATCAACTTGAACAATAACGTTTTAGGAATGACAGAGGCCAAAAATAAATTAGAATCTTATTGTGAAAATGTTGAACTTGATGAATCAGATTTTTACTATGATGAAGACCAAACTTATATGTTTAACAACTTAAATGTTGGTGCTGACCCATTTGTATTCTTACACGAATTAGGCCATGCAACTGATATTGGTGGCAAACTTGTAACAGAAAAATTAAACAAAAAAACTAATAGATATGAAATGTTCGTAGAAGATGCTTTAAGAAACGATAAAAAATTCAAAAAGATTTATGCTGAAGAAAGACAAAATTTCTTAAAAGAATTCCCAACAAACGAAAGAGATCACATCAACTACTTTATTGCAGATGAAGCTATTAAAGGTAGACCAGATCAAGGTAAAAAAGAAACTATTGCAGAAACAAATGCTATTTTAAATACTTATCAAAGCACTGATTTGTTGGGCTCTAGAACTCAATACTTGCAACAACACTTCCCTAGAACAATTGCATACTTGAGTGAAAAATTAACTCCTACAAAATAGTTTTTAAAATGAAGGTTTTTTATTGTTACACTCTTTTAATTCTTTCGCTATATTATTTTGTTTGAAGTAAAATTATTATATGAAACTGGAATTAGAAGAAATTATTAAGGCAACTTCTGCAAAAGTCCTTAAAAACGATATAAAAACTGGAAAATTAAATTTTTCTACAGATACAAGAACAATTCAAAAAGGCGATATTTTTGTACCGATTAAGGGTGAAACTTTTGACGGCGAAAATTTTATTGAAAATGCTTTAAATAATGGCGCAGAAGCATATTTTACACGTAATGAAAAAGTTTTTGATAACGCAAAAGTAGCTCTTCAAGTTAAAGATACTCTTGTTGCATATTTAAAATGTGCAAGATTATGCAGAAAAAATATTAACCCAAAAGTTATTGGTATTACTGGTAGTAGCGGCAAAACAACTTCTAAAGAAATGATGTATGCTATTGCATCAGAAAAATTTAGAACTCACAAAACTGATAAAAACCACAATAACGAAATCGGTTTTTGCCAAACAATGTTTAATATGCCAGAAGATACAGAGGTTTTGATTGTAGAAATGGGTATGAGAGGTTTTGGAGAGGTTGAACTTCTTTCAAAATATTCTGAACCTGATATTACAATAATTACAAATGCCGGAACAGCGCATATTGGTAGGCTTGGTTCAAAAGAAAATATTGCAAAAGCTAAATGTGAAATTGTTAAATACCAAAATCCAAATGGTACTTTTGTAACTGAAGAAAATCCTATGGTTGAAAATATTGTTGATTTTTCTGGTAAAAAGGTTTTCTGTAAATTAGATGATGTCGAATTTTTAGAAAAAACAACAGATTACACAAAATTTTTGTACAAAGGTAATGAATTTGAAATTAATGTAAGTGGCGAATACAATGTTAAAGATGCTATTGAATGTATTGAAGCTGGTTTAGCTTTGGGTATGGAGATTAAAGATATTCAAACAGGTCTTAAAAAATACAAAAACATTGAAAAAAGATTTGAAGAAGAAATAGTTAATGGTTTTAAAGTTATAAATGATAGCTACAATGCAAATCCAGACAGCATGAAAGGTTTCGTAAAAAATGTAGTTGAACTTTATGAAAACCCTGTTCTTGTTTTGGGAAATATGGGCGAGCTTGGTGAAAATTCCGCAAAATATCACTCTGAAATTGGTGAATATATTAACACTTTAAACAAGACAAACATAACTGTTTTGACAGTTGGAGAGCTTGCAAAAGAAATCAACAATGCTATTTCCGTTAATATAAACAAAAAACATTTTGAAAATACAAAAGACGTAAGCCTTTACATTCTTGATAATATTGATAGACGTTATACAATATTTTTAAAGGCATCACGCTCAGAAAAATTTGAAGATATAATCAAATACTTAAAAGGAGATAATCTATGATTATGATAACAGTAGCAATGCTACTTGGTTTAATATTATGTTTGCTTTTCGGTGTTCCTTATGTGGATATCGTTAAGAAAAAAATGTTCAATCAACATGTTAAAGATGTTATTGCGGAACAACACAAAGACAAAGACGGTACTCCAACAACTGGTGGTATTTTTATCTTTTTAGCAATCGTAATTGCTTCTGTTACAACTCTTATGTTGGCTCAAAAATTAACTACAACAGCATTATTAATTTTAATTACTTTATTTTTCTATGCTCTTGTTGGTTTTCAAGACGATTATATTAAAATTAAAAATAAAGAAAACGACGGTATTAGTGCAAGAGGTAAGTTTTTAAGACAAGTTATGATTGCATTGTTGCCTGCAATTTTCGTAATGTGCACAAAAGGCGATATGGCAACATATTTAAGTGTTGGTTATTGGCATTTTAACATTGGTTGGTTGTATCCAATCTTTGTTGTATTTGTTCTTACAGGTGCATCAAATGCTTACAACTTAACTGACGGCTTAGACGGTTTAGCTGCATCTTGCGGTGTATTTTCATTCTTGGCTTGTACACTTATCGGATTTTTGTTAGATGAACCAGAAGTTGCAATTATTTCTGCAACTGTTGTTGGCGCATTGATTGGTTTTCTTAAATACAATAAACCAAAAGCTCAAATTTTTATGGGCGATACTGGTTCTTTGGCTTTAGGTGGTTTACTTGGTGCTCTTGCGGTTATCGGTAAATTTGAATTATGGTTAATTCCAATTGGTATTATTTATATTATGGAAACTCTTTCTGTAATGCTTCAAGTTGCAAGCTACAAAACTACAGGTAAAAGAATTTTCAAAATGGCTCCTATTCATCACCACTTTGAAAAATGTGGTTGGAGTGAAAAAAGAATTGTAGTTACATTTGCAGTTATATCTGCAATTTTCTCTGTAGTTTCTATTGTTTTTTCTTACTTATTCTTTAGAGGGTTGATATAATGAAAACAAATTGGTTTGATAAAAAAGTTTTAATATTAGGCTTGTCAAAAAGTGGTATTGCGGCTGCAAAATACTTAAACTACAAAGGTGCAGATGTTTATATCACAGAGATTAAAGAAGTTAATCTTGATAATTACAAGGAATTATTGGACGAAGGTATTAAGATTGAATCAGGTCATCACAGTGATGAATTTATAAAAGATACTTATCTTGCAATTACAAGCCCTGGAATTCCTCCTCAAACAGAAATTTTCAATCGTTTGAAAGAAGAAAAAACACCTGTTATTTCAGAAGTTGAACTTGCTTATAAAGAAACTGGTAAGCCATTTATCGCAATCACTGGTACAAATGGTAAAACAACAACAACTTCTTTAACAGCTCATATTTTACAACAAGAATACAAAGCGGAAGCTTGCGGAAACATTGGTCTTCCACCTTGCGCATTGTTGACAAAAGATTTAGATTATTTTGTTTTAGAAGTAAGTTCATTCCAATTGCATTATAGTGATGCTTTTCAAGCTCAAATTGCTTGTTGGTTAAACTTTACACCAGACCATGTTAACTGGCACGGTAGTTTAGAAAATTACTTTAACGATAAAGCAAAAATCTTTAGAGGTGCGCAGGCTCCTGCATTTGCTATATTCAACGCAAAAGATGAAAAGCTTGTAGAATTTAGTAAAGAATGTCCTTCTGAAAAATTCTTCTTTGCTGATAAAATTGGCGAAAATGCTTGTTATATCGAAAATAGTGAACTTATGTTTATGAGAAACGGCAAAGTTGAAAAAATTATGGACGTTTCTGATATTCCATTAATGGGTGAACACAATTACCAAAACGTAGAATGTTCAGTTATTTGTGCAAAAATTGTTGGCTTAACGAATGAACAAATTGCAGAAGCTGTTAAATCCTTCAAGGTTCCAGCTCATAGATTTGAATATGTAACTGAAAAAGAAGGTGTTAAGTTCTATAATGATTCAAAAGCAACTAATCCGGAATCTGCAATTGTTGCAATAAATTCTTTTCCAGAAAATGAAAATGTTGTCTTGATTGCAGGCGGAAGAGATAAAAATACAGATTTAACAGAGTTTTGCAACTCAATTAAAAAACACATTTCAACAGTTGTTTTAATTGGTGAAGCTACTCAAAGATTTGAAGAAAACTTGAGAAACTCTGGTTTTGAAAATATTTTAAAAGAAGAAACTTTTGAAGGTGCTATTTCAAAAGCTTATTCTCTAAGACCAAATGCCGTTTTATTATCACCGGCATGTGCAAGTTTCGATATGTTTAGTGGATATGAAGAAAGAGGAGATGTATTTAAGGACTATGTCTTATCCAAAGTATAGTAATAGAAAATCTTCATACGCACCAAAATATAGTGTTACTGTTTCTCCTCCAGATAGAACACTAATGATTGTCGTTGCATTTTTAGTAATTATTGGCTTGATGTCAATTTTTTCTGCAAGTGCACCAAAATGTATTGAGGCAGACATTACACCTTTAAAATTTGTAGCGCAACAGTTTGTGTTTATGATTTTAGGGGTTTTAGGGATTAAATTTTTCTCAAACTATGATTATAAAAATTTAGTTCCATTAACAATGCTTGTCGCAATCTTTGTAATTATATTACTTGCGTTGGTAGGGTTAACACCATTAGGTTTGACCGTAAACAATTCTACCCGTTGGTTGAACTTAGGACCTTTGAGTTTCCAACCGTCTGAGTTCTCAAAATTGGCGGTAGTATTGCTACTTGCAAGTGCTTTTTATAAAAATCCAAAGATAACACAACAAAAAATGGTTTACTTTTTCCCAATATTGATAATGGTTTTGTTCATTTTTAAACAACCAAACTTATCAATGGTAATTTTATTGGGATTAACTTCATTGATTATGTGGTTAAGTGCTGGTGGACCTTTAAAACTGGCATTTACAACTATTTTTGGAGGTATTGGTTTTGTTGCACTGAACATCTTTACTGCTTTAAATGGAATGTGGTCATTGTTGAAACCATATCAGTTAACTCGTATTACAACATGGTTAAATCCAGAACTTGATTCACAAGGGGCAGGTTATCAAATTGTTCAATCGCTTACAGCATTTGCTTCTGGCGGATTTTTTGGGGTTGGTTTTGGTAACTCTAAACAAAAACTTTTCTGGCTTCCAGAATCTCACACCGACTTTATTTATTCTGTAATCGGTGAAGAATTAGGTTTTATAGGTTGTGTTTTAGTCATAGGCTTGTTCTGGACATTTATTCATAGAGGTCTAATCATTGCCTCTCGTTGTCCGGATATGTATGGTAAACTTTTGGCGGTAGGTATTACCTTCTCAATTGGTTTCCAAGCATTTTTGAATATATCAGTAACATGTTCATTCTTACCAGCAACAGGTGTTCCATTACCATTCATTAGTTATGGTGGTTCTTCATTAATGGTAACTCTTTGGATGATTGGTATTTTATTAAATATTTCTAAAAAACGTATAAGAAGAATAAGGGAAAGAAACAATGTCAGATACATCTAAAAAATATACTTACTTTATAACAGGAGGTGGCACAGGCGGACATATTTATCCGGCTATGGCAGTCTGTGAAGCATTGAAAAACGATGCTGAAACAAAAGATATTTTTTATGTTGGTAATCCTAAAAATCTTGAATACGATATCGTTAAAAAAGCGGGTTTTAAATTCTTACCGATAAAGGTTTCTGCAATGCCTAGAAACTTGAGCTTTGGACTTATTAAATGGGCTTTTGAATTAGAATTAGCAAACTGGAAAGCTTTGTATTATTTACTAAAATACAAACCTCATTGTATTCTAGGTACAGGCGGTTATGTTAGCGCACCAACTTTGTTTGCTGCAACAATAATCAAAAAACCATTTATGATTCATGATTGTGATGTTCACCCTGGGATTGTTTCAAAATCCGTTGCACCTTTGGCGAAGGCTGTTTCTTTAGCTTTTGAAGAAAGCGAACAATTTATGAATGCTCATAGATTTTATGTTAACGGAAACCCTATTAGAAAGACTTTTAAAGAACTTTCTAAGGTTGATGCAAGACTTAACCTAGGACTTAAAAATAAATTGACTATTTGCGTTATGGGTGGTTCTCAAGGTGCAAAATCAATTAATAATGCAACTGTTAAAATTTTAAGAGAATTGTCTGAAAAATACGACGTACAAGTTATTTTCCAAACTGGTAAAAGACATTATGAAAATTGCATAAACAAATTGAAAGAAATTTATCCAGAATACGAAAATGATAAAAATTTAATGGTAAAACCTTATTTTGATGATATGGCAACAGTTTTGAAAGCAAGTGATATAGCTATTTCAAGAGCAGGCTCTTTGAGTTTGTCAGAAATTTGTGCTTGCGGAATTGCTCCTATTTTAATTCCGTATCCTTATGCTGCTGCTGATCATCAACGTAAAAATGCTAAGACTATGCTTAAAAATGAAGCTTGTATTTATTTAGAAGATTCTGATACAACTCCAGAAGCTTTGATGAAATTCTTATCATTCTTAATCGAAAATCCTGATAAATTAGAACTTTTGCAAAACAATACAAGAAGTTTGGCAAAATATGATGCGACAGAAAAAATTGTAAAACAACTGAAAACTATAGCAAGATGGCAATTGAGAAAACGTATGAAGAAGCAATAGAGCTTTTAACTTCACAAGGAAAATTTTATATAAGTCTAGGATTGGATAGAATTGAAGCTATTTTGGAGCTTCTTGGTAATCCTCAAAAACACATGAAATTTATTCATGTTGCTGGAACAAATGGAAAAGGTTCTGTTTGCGCTATTTTAAATTCTGTTTTTATTCATGCTGGCTATAAAACAGGGCTTTTTACTAGTCCACATATTTTTGATTATACAGAACGTATAAAAATTAATGATAAAGAAATTTCAAAAGAAGAGTTTGCAGAAAAAATCTTTGAAATAGAGGATTTGGCAAAGAAAAACGACATTCATTTAACAGAGTTTGAAATTTTAACAGCAATTGCATTTTTGTATTTTAAAGAAAATAATTGTGATATCGTTATTCTTGAAACAGGCTTGGGCGGTAGATTTGACGCTACAAATGTTATTACAAATCCACTTTGTTCTGTAATAACTTCAATTAGTTTTGATCATATGGAAAGACTTGGTAATACGATTGAAGAAATTGCTTTTGAAAAGGCAGGTATTATTAAAAATGCGCCTGTTGTTGTTCAAAAAAATAATAGAGGTTTTGAAACAATAAAAGAGGTTGCGGGCAAAAACCTTGTTGTTGCAACAAATTATCAATTTGACGATTTTAGTTTAAAAGGCATTCACCAACTAGAAAATTTAGGTCTAGCGTTAAGTGCTGTTAATTTAATTCTTCCAAATATTACTATTGCAGTTGTGAGAGAAGCTCTAAAAGATGTTCATCATAGATGCAGATTTGAGGTTCATGCTGATAGAAGGTTGATTATTGATGCAGCTCATAATCCAGACGGAATAAGAGTTTTAAGAGAAAGCTTAGATACGTATTTCCCAAATCAAAAATTTAGATTTGTTTATGGTTGTTTGAAAAATAAAGATTACAGAAATATGCTTCCTGCCCTTTTAAAAGAAGGTGATGAGGTCTATTTTTACCACTACAAACACCCAAATTCAGTTGAAGTAGAAGAATTGCAAAAATATTCGCCAATTCAATCAAATGTGTTTGAAAATGGTGAAGTTTTAAAACCTAATAAATGGAATATTATTTGTGGCTCAATTTATATGATAGCTGAGGTATTGGGAAAACTGTAGGTTTATGTTATAGTTGACAAAAAGGAGAAAATTATGGCAAAAGATTGTAGCTTTGACGTAGTGTCAGAATTTGATAAACAAGAATTAGTAAACGCAGTTGACCAAGTTAAAAGAGATATTTCATCAAGATTTGATTTAAAAGATTCAAACTCTGATGTTATTCTTGAAGGTGATAAAACAATTACAATCACAACTTGTGATGATATGAAATTGAGAAATATCTATGATATTTTGCAATCAAAAATTGTTAAAAGAGGTTTGAGTATTAAAATTTTAGACCCTCAACCTGTAGAGAATGCTTTAGGTGGAAACGTAAGACAAGTTTATAAATTGAGAAAAGGCTTAACTCAAGAACTTGCTAAAAAGATTGTAGCTGATATTAAAGCTTCAAAATTAAAAGTTCAAGCATCTATACAAGGTGAACAAGTTCGTGTGAGCGGTAAAGATAAAGACGAATTGCAAGAAGTAATTAAAATGTTGAGAGGTAACGAAGATAAATACGATTATCCTCTACAATTCGGTAATTATAGATAATAAAATGTTTAAAACATTGTAGGTCGGCTATACTTAGCCGACAATATAACAAGAGAGGCGAAGCCTTCGGCTTCGCCTCTCTTTTAAACTTTAAATAAAATCTAAATTAGTTTACAGGAATATCGATATCATTTGTTAGAACAACAGTTAGGACATCGCCTTGATTGAATGTTACGTCAGTACCTTTTTTGAAGATATCTGCTATTGTTTCAAATAAGATGTAACCTGTGCTACCAACAACACCGCCGATTGCACAAACAGGAACTGTGATAACTTTTACAATTCCGTGAACGTCGGCATCAGCAGCAAAGTTTACAGAATTAACTGTGATGTCTTTAGTTGTTTCCCAGTCGTTTTGCATAGCTTCGCCGTAGTTTAGAGTGTCATAAAGACCGCCGTCAAAAGTTGTCTTCATTGTTGCGTAAACAGACATTTCTAATGGCATTTGACGACCTCTAGGTGTTACTACGTGGTCGAAATCTAAGTAAAGAACTGCACCTTTAGAAACTCTTTTTGCGGGTTTGATGTTAGAGATTGTACCTCTAATTAGTGAACCAGCGGGAAGAACGATGCTTGTATTTGTTTTTTCGTCCTTTAAGAGAATAGCTGAAAAGTAGTCTTCAACTTGATTATCTTTAGTGCCGATAGGTTCTTGTAATTGTATTTGGAATTTAGTTCCTTTAGGAATTCTTTTTGTTTCTGCTTTTGATTGATATACGTTAGCTGCATTAACAGATGTTGTTAAAAAAATGAAAGCAGCTAAAAGAGTTAATAACTTTGTTTTCATTGACTTTCCTCCGTACTTAATTTTAAAGCGAAAATGCCAAAAATCAAAATTGTAAACAAATGTTAAGTTGCATGCAACCAAAAAGGCAATTTCTTAAAAGAAATTTACTTTATATAAGAGTAAGAGATAAGAGAGGATTTCAAGATGAAAGAACAAGAATTAAACACAATTATGGCAGTAGTTACAGATCCAATTAATAATGTTTACAGAGTTGATTCTTTCGCAAAACAAGAAGAAATCCGTAGAATGTGCAGAATTTTCGAAATCTCTAATTCTCAACAAAACAAACACAAAATGTTAGCTATTAAAAATATGGCAACTTTAAAATTAGTTTTAAGCAACAACTAAGCAAAAGCTAATTTAAACAAGATTTAAATTTTATACTCTCTCTCTCTATTTTAAAATTTTTGGTCAAACTACTCAGTTTGACCCTTTTTTTGACAAAGCGAACAGCTGAGCTAGAGTGAAGCTTGTGAGCCTGTCTCCGAGTTGACTTTTAGCCGTTAGGCATGTTAACCAATTTAAAGCCTTACGGATAAAAGGAAACGTAGGTAAAAGCGAGCAGAGGCATGAGCGAAGCGGATTTTCGGTAGGGCGCCGTGTGAGCATAGCGAACCCAGCCCGTAAGGTGGAGCGGGACGTTACTCCCGCGACAACCCGAATAATCCAAGACAGCGAAGCAATCTGTGATTGCACAGGCGGAAAAGTTACAAATAGAGCGGTGTTTAATGCGAGCGCGGAGTATGCCGGTTGTGAGAAATGTACTAATGTTCTTGCAATAGAGATTGCTTTAATTTCGTTATCTTTTCATAAGAACATTCGATTTGTTCTTGTAAAAGTTTGTCTTGTAATGCTTTTTTATAAATATTTTCAATCATATTTATAACTTCATCTGAAGCATCACGATAAATAAACATATTTAATCCTGCACGGATACCGAGTTCACAAGCTTTTTCAAAACCGTAATTATCGGCGATTGCCTTCATGTACATATCGTCAGAAATTATTATACCGTTAAAATTAAGTTTATTTTTTAGATAATCTATGCAGTTTTTGTTTAAGCTTGTCGGATAATCTTCTCCAAAGGCTTTTGACTGAATATGTGCAACCATAACCATTTCTATGCCTTCTGAAATTAAGGTTTTGAAAGGTTTTATGTGAATTTTTTCTAACTCTTCTAGAGATTGATTTAGGGTTGGAAGTTCTAAATGGCTGTCTTTAGAAGTGTCGCCGTGTCCTGGGAAATGTTTAATGCACGGAATAATACCATTTTTTCTGTAAGTTTTGATTACAACACTAGCGCCTTTTATAACATCATCTGGATTGTCTGCAAAAGCACGTTCGTTGATGATTGGATTGTTTGGGTTAGAGTTAACATCTGTACATGGCGCAAAGTTTAGGTTTATGCCATAGAATTTTAATTCTTTAGAAATTTCTTCTGTTTGATTTTCTAAAAAGTCTAAACCTTTTTCGTAAGCATATTTTGCACTTAGGTATTTTTTACCATTATGAATATTTTCTGTTCGTTCTACACGTCCGCCTTCTTGGTCAATTGAGAAGAACGGTTTTATCTTAGCCTTTTTATCTAAATCTTGTATTAAGAGTTTAAATCCTTCGGTTGATTTTATATCACGAGTAAAAAATATTACACCGCCCAAACCTTCTAAAAGCGCTTGAGGAGTGTTTTTGGGGTTAACCCCTAATATAAACATTTGGTATAGTTTACTTTTTAATTCCATGATAATATCATACATTTGTATGAGACCTTATTGCAAGTTTTTATTGTAATATGTAAATACTAAATAGGGAGTAGGTAGGTAATGAAAAAAGCATTATTGATTATAATACTAGGTGTTTTCACACTTATGGCATTCGGAATTGATGCGTATGCTGCGAAAAAAGCATCTAAAAGTAAAGTTCCGCAAGAAGAAATTCAAGCAATGTCAGATACAATCGATAATTTAACAAGAAAAGTATATGGCAATACTTTACTTTCACCAGAAGATAATAGAAATTTAATTAACGTAAAAATTAAATTAGATAATCAAATGTTGATTTCACCAGATGTTGTACTTGCACCTTTATATTACAAATTAGGTTGTTTATTAAAATTAAGAGATATGCAGGCTGAATCAATTGAATGTTTTCAAACAATTTTGGAAAACTTCTCAGACACAGCACTTGCACCAAAGGCTAGAGCAAACTTAAAAGCTATGGGTGTAGAAGTTGCAGAGGTTGAAGATACATCATCTGATGACGAAGAAGATTTTTAGCGCGAGCGAGCAGAGGGCGAAGACTTGAAGATTTTGAAAAATAAAATTTTGAAAAATCTTCAATCGTAGACCCGTTTAATGCGAGCGAGCAAGACAGCGCGAGCGAGTAGAGCAATAAGTGAAGCGAAAGAATAAATTTTAACAAAAACGGAGTAGATTTATCTACTCCGTTTTTGTTTTATATTAACGATGTCTGGTTTCTCCACAGCATCTGACTAACAAGTGTATTATTCATTCACCAACCTTAGATTCCGGAGCGGAGTCCGGAATGACAGAAGAGAAAATACACTCACTAATTTACCAATTTTATATTTCCAAACAAATATGATATAATTTACTTTGTAAGTCAATAATGTAGGTTGGGGTTTCTATCCCAACAAGATAAATGCAAGGAGATTGCTTCGTCGTAAACTTTTTGTGTAGCTGTCAAAGAATAACACCAAAATGTCATTGCGAACGAAGTGAAGCAATCCAAAAGAGTTTGTTTTGTCGATACTCCTCGCAATGACAATATAAGTTAGAATTGGGATTTTATCCCAAAATTATTGGGGATTATTATGAAGAAAATACTTATACTTTGCGTATTATTTTTTATGCCATTAATGGCTTTTGCTGGTGAGGCAAAAATTTATAAACTAAAGAGTGGTCAAACTGTTGTTATTCAACAAGTTAAAAGCAATCCAATTGTTACAATTGATACTTGGATAAAAACAGGTTCTATTGATGAAACTGATAAAAACAATGGTGTTGCTCACTTTTTGGAACATTTGTTTTTCAAAGGTTCTAGCAAATATCCAGTAGGCGAGTTTGATAGACTTGTTGAATCACAAGGTGGTGAAACAAATGCTGCAACCAGCAAAGATTTTACGCATTACTATATAACAATTCCTTCTGATAAATTTGATATGGCATTAGATTTGCATTCTGATATGCTTTTAACACCACAAATTCCTCAAGACGAGTTAACTAGTGAAAGAAAAGTTGTAATTGAAGAGATTTCAAAAGATTTGAACTCTCCACGCAAAAAATTGTCTAAAAATCTTACTGCGTTGATTTACAAAACTCACCCATACAAAAGAGAAGTTATCGGGAAGAAAGAAGTTATTGCAAACATAACTCGTGAGGAAATTTTTGATTTTTATAATAAAAATTATGGCCCTCAAAATATGATAACTCTTGTTGTTGGAGATGTTGAGCCAGAAGCAACTTTAAAGAAGGTTGAAAAAGCTTTTGCAAATAATAACAAAGTTTCTAAACAAAAACATTACAAACAAGAAAAACGTTTAACAAAAAATGTAGAAAAAATAGATTATGACGACATTTCTACAGGTTATTTAGGAATGGGTTATAACACTGTTTCTATGAAGCATAAAGACACTTATGCGCTAGATGTTTTGGCGGTTATTTTAGGACAAGGTAGAAGTTCTAGATTTTATCAAGATATAAAAGAAAATAAACAGTTAGCATATTCAATCACTTGCGGAAATTCTTCTAGCAAAGATGACGGATTGTTTATTATCAGTGCAAATTTTCAGCCAGAAAATGTTGAAAAATTGAGAAAAGAAATTGACAAAGAAGTTCAAAAGATAAAAAAATATGGTATTGATGATGAAGATTTGAATTTTGCAAAAAGTGTTATTGAAAAAGACACAGCATTTGCGAGAGAATCTATCACAGATATTGCGACAGAACTTGGTTATACATTAGTCGTTACTGGTCAAAATGATTATTATGACAATTATGTAGCTAATATCAAAAAAGTTACTACAGAAGATGTTAGAAGAGTTGCAAATAAGTATTTGAATTACAGTGCAACATCAATTTTACTTCCTAAAAAATACGAAAAAGAAATTAAGGATATGAAAATTATCAAAAATACAGAGGCAAAATTTGTAAAAGAAGCTTTTGGCATAAAAAAATATACACTTGAAAACAAAGCAACATTGCTTGTAAATCAAAATGATACAAACGAAATTGTTGCAATTAGCATAAATGCAAGAGGTGGCGAATTTTTAGAAAAAATCTCTGGTACTGGATTTTTGACTTCTCAACTTATGACAAAAGGTACTAAAAAATACTCTTTTGAAGAATTGAGCAGAATTTTAGAGGAAAATGGTATCAATATTGTTGCAGGCACTGGTGGCGATAACTTTGCTATAACTGTTTTGACAACAAGAGCACAATTGAATAAAGCTTTAGAAATTCTTGATGAAATAGTGAATAATGCTAATTTTAAAGAAGAACAATTAACTAAAGATAAGGCATCTTTGATGAATAATATTAAAAAATCAAGAGATATTCCTTTAAAGGTTGCTTTAGAAAATTATAAAACAATGATTTTTAAGGGTTCACCTTATTCAAATACAAACAAAATTCTTGAAAAAACTGTTCCTACGATAAAACTTTCAGATATTCAAGAATATTACGACAAGATTTTTTATCCAGAAAATATCGTGATTGGTGTTACTGGTAACGTTAATGAAAAAGAACTTGTCGGACATTTTACAAATATGTTTAATGGTAAAAAAGGTTCAAAGTTTGATTTTGCAAAATATTCAAATGCTATTAAACCAATTACTAAGGCAGAAACCGTAGAAAAGAAAATTGATAAACTTCAAACTTCTTGGTATTTTACAGGTTGGCAAACTTCCGGTGTTACAAACAAGAAGGAATATGCAACTTTACAGGTTATAAACTCAATTCTTGGTGGCGGAATGAGCTCGAGATTGTTTAGAAATGTTAGAGATAAAGAAGGTTTAGCTTATCAAATCGGTTCTAGCTATGCACCACAAAGATTGAAGGGTCAATTTATGGTTTATATTGGAACAAACCCTAAAACTTTAAAATATTCTGAAAAAAGATTACTTGAAGAAGTTTATAAATTGAAGACTGAACCTGTTTCTGCAGAGGAATTAAAGTCTGCAAAAGAAAAGTTAATCGGTGGCTATTATATTGCGTTAGAAACTAATCTTGATAAGGCATCTACAATTTCAAATTTTGAAGCTTCATCAAGAGGTTTTGAATTTATTGATGAATATAAAACTCTTGTAAATGCTGTAACTGCGCAAGATGTTATGAACGTTGCGAAAAAATATTTTAACGACAAAAGAGTAACTTCGATAGTTAATGAGAAATAGTAAATGGACAATAGATTTGAACAAATAAAACAAGCGATAGAGGTTGAGGTCAAACACTGTTATATCAATATTCAGGGTAGAACTCAGTCTTTTTCAAAGTTTATTTATTCAAAGATGAAAGAGGAATATAAAAACTCTAAAAATCCAAAATGGCAAATTTTAATGGAATATTTTGACCATTATTCGACAGAATCTCTTGTTGCAAGAAAAAGAGCTATTTCACGATTGGTGAGGGTTATAAAAGATGAACTTAACCCGAAAAAAGAGGTTGTGGTAGAAGATGAAATTCCTACAGATCCAGCGACTACTGATATTTGCGACATAAAAGGTATTGGCCCAAAAACTGCTTATCAGTTGAATAAATTAGGAATTTTTACTGCAAATGATTTGATGTATTATTTTCCGAGAAAACATATTGATTACTCAAATATAGATAAGATTTCAAACTTGAAGGCTGGCATGACGACAACGATTTTTGGATATATAAAATCGACTCAGGCTTTTACTTCAAAAAGTGGTTTAGGAATTTGTAAGGTTCAGATAAAAGACGAAACGGGAAGTATTACTTTAAACTTTTTCATGGCAAAGGCTGGAAGATATTTGTTAGAAAGAGTTAAATCTCAATTTCCTAAGAATAGTGCAATAATGGTTTCTGGCATCGTAAAGGTTAATTCTTATGACGGCAAACTTACAATTGACAAACCAACTTATAATTTGATTGAAACGATTGATGGTGAACATTCTTCGTTGAATGCTGGTAGAATTGTTCCGATTTATGCTGTAAGTGAAAATTTTAGTATCAAAACTATGAGAAAAGCAATTCATACATGCTTAGAAATGTTTAAGAATACTATTACAACGGTTTTACCAGATTATTTGATAAAAAAACATAAGCTTTTAAGTAAAAAAGATGCCATTTGCGAAATACATTTCCCAAGTAGCATGGAAATGCTTGAAAGAGCGAGATTTACACTTGTTTTTGAAGAGTTGTTTATTATTCAGATAAAAATGCTTGAACATAGAGAACAGGTTAAAAAAGAACTTGCAACAGTGCCTTTAAAAATTAAAGATGACGGCTTGGTTATGAAATTTATCAAGAATTTACCGTTTGAACTTACTTCTGCGCAAAAAAATGCAGTGAATGAAATTTTGAATGATTTAACAAAAGAAGAGCCTATGCAAAGACTTTTACAGGGTGATGTTGGTAGTGGTAAAACAGTTGTCGCTACGATATTTTTACTAGCTGCAGTGGAAAGCGGTTATCAAGGTGCAATTATGGCACCTACAGAAATTCTTGCAAAACAACATTACAATAATCTTGTTGAGTGGTTGACTCCTATGAGTTTGAAAATAGGCTTGTTCTTGGGTTCTAGCAAGAAAAAAATGCGTACAAAAATGGAACAAGATTTGATTAATGGTCAAATTGATATTGCGGTAGGTACACATGCCCTTATTCAAGATAATGTTGAGTTTAATAATTTAGGTGCAATTGTAATCGATGAACAACATCGATTTGGGGTTAAACAAAGAAGTAAATTGACGAAAAAATCTCTTGCTCCTCAAACTCTTACTATGACTGCAACTCCAATTCCTAGAACTTTGGCATTCACTTTGCATGGTGATTTAGATTTGACTATTATTGATGAAATGCCAATGGGTAGAAAACCTGTTAAAACGTATGTTATGAAAAATCATAGAGAGATTTATAAGCTTATCAGAAGTGAGGTTGAAGCAGGTCATCAAGCATACATTGTTTATCCACTGATTGATGAAAGTGAAACTTTGAGTGCGAAAGCTGCAACTAAAGAGGCTGAAAGACTTCAAGAAACTGTATTTTCTGATTTGAAAATAGGACTTCTTCATGGAAAATTGAAAAACGAAGAAAAAGAAGAGGTTATGCAAAAATTTAAAAATAAAGAATATGATATTTTGGTTTCTACAACGGTTGTGGAAGTCGGTGTTGATGTTAAAAACGCAACTGTTATGGTAATTGAAAATGCAGAAAGATTTGGTTTATCTCAACTTCACCAATTAAGAGGTCGTGTTGGTCGTTCTGATTTGCAATCATATTGTATTTTATCAAGTTCTTCTAAACAACCTGAAACTCTTGAAAGATTACACGTCATGGAAGAAACAAATAACGGTTTTGTTATTTCAGAAAAAGATTTAGAACTTAGAGGGCCTGGGGATTTTTTAGGTGTAAGACAAAGTGGTTTACCTGAATTTTTAATTGCAGATATTATAAAAGATACTAAAACCCTTGAGTTGGCACGATATGAAGCACAACAATTTATGGCAGAAAAAGATATAAACGATTATCCAAACTTAAAAATGGCTGAAAGTCTTAATTCGTCGGATAAAGACCTACTTTCTGCTTAGTTCATGTTTCTTAACAATAAGGCAATTTTTTTAAGGGCATGGAGTTTAAATATATGTGTAGGTGTATTGCAATTTACAAAATTTTTATATAGAAAGTGTGTTATTTTGAACATTAACGAATTAAGAGCAACTGTTTTAACAAACAAGGTAGAAACAAAAGCTAAAGATAATAAGGAAGAAAAAACACAATTACCTCTAGCAAACAACAAAGAAGTCGTAAATGACAAAGGTGCAGCAGCATTAAAGAGCTATTTTATGGGCGCTCAACAAGTCGCATTTAAGGGTTTTCCTTGCGATACAGGTGAATTTAACCATAATATGGCAATGGTTCCATGCGCATGTTGCGGTAAGAAAATGCTTGCCGGCAACGAAAATGTAGATAAATTTGCACAAAAATTAACTCAAATTAGAGGGGAAGAAAGAAATAATTTCATTGAAGATACAATGGATATTTACCGTCCAGTTGAAAAAACAATTATCAGAGGTATGAAAGCCTTAGGTGAAAAATATCCAGATAAAACAACATATGAATTATGTGATGAAATGGCTAAAGATCCAGAAAGTATCTTGAAAAATGGTCAATTAGCTGTTTTAGATGATGTTGATGCAAAAGCTAAAGAACTTTATGGTGAAGATAACAAGATTTCAAAATTTGTAAAATCACAAAAACCACTTATAAACGGTCAAGAAAACAATCCAAAATTTAACAGAGCTGATTTCGTTGCTAAAATGGATAATTTAACAACAGAAATGGGCGATGCTAAGGCAAAAGGTAAAGTTTTAAATGTTGCAATTGATATGCCATTTGAAGATGATTATTTCCAAAAAATGACAAAGAAAATTCAACAACCAAGAAAATTTATTAGAACATTATATTGCAATGCTGTAAAAACAGCTGAACATATTCACCCAAAATCTTTAGGTGGTCCAAACAACACTGAAAACTACATGAGTGAATGTAATGAATGTAATGAAAACAGACAAAATTATGATTTGAATTCATATTGGATGAGCAGATATCCATCAATGCCATACAACGTTCAACAATTCTGTGATGATGTAACAGAAAAAGTTGTATCAGGGGAAATTGGTCCTCACTTCGTTGATTATCCTAAAGACTTAAAAGTTGCAGTTGAATCAGAAACAAAAGGTGCAATTACATTAAAAGTTTTAAATCCAGAAGAAATCAATAAGAAAAGAGCAGAAAAAGGTTTAGAACCTCTTCCACAACCAACACAAGAAAACGTTGAAAAAGCAAGAAGAGAACAAAAAAAGAAACCTCATGAACAAAATCCTCTTCCAGCTCCAAGACCAGCAAAAGCTCCAACAGCTGAAAAAGTAGCATAGGTTAAAACTATAATTATAAGTTTAAAAAAGATGAGTTAACACAGTTTAACTCATCTTTTTTACGATTTTGTAAATAAATTGTAAATATTTGTTAAAATAGGTAGCAAAAATATATTTTAGAGTCATTATAGATATATCCACAGAATATATGTCCACACAATAGAACAATTTTCTGCAATTTACGAATATATTTAAGAAGGGTAGAGTAGGTAAATGAAAATTAATGCTATCACAATGGCGGCACCTGCAACATTTAGTGTTCAAAACAAAGCTGCTGAAAAAAATCCACAACTAGTAACAAATCCAATCGAAAACAGATTTCCACAACAAACAAACAATGGCGCAAAAGCTATTATGAACTATTTCTTGGGTATGCAAAATGTACCATCATTCAAAGGTTATCCTTGTTCAACAGGTGAGTTTGTTGTTAAACAAATAGACAACGTACCATGCGCATGCTGTGGTGCTGAAATGATGAATTCAAAAGAACAAAATGAATTCGTTGCAATCGCTTCAAAAGCTAAAGGTGAAGAATTAGCAAACGTATTTGCATCAAATTTACACAAAATCAGACGTAACGAAAGACCTGTAGCTCGTGAATTAATGGAAAGAGCTATCAAATATCCAAACCAAAAACTTTCTGACTTGGCTGATAAAGATATGAATTCTACAAAACTTTTCAATAAAGAAAACTTAATTGTTTTAGATAATGTTGATAAAAAAGCTCAAGAACTTTACGGCGAAAAAAATAAAGTTTCTAAATATGCTCAAAGCCAAAAGTCTATGATTGAAAGAAACGTTAGAAACGGTTTTGGCAGAGGTACATTCTTAGCTAACCTTAAAAAATTAACAGAAGATGATCAAGAAAAATCTCAAAAATTATTGACAGAAGCTATTGAATTACCATTAGACGAAAAAGGTGTTGCTAAAGTTATTCAAAAAGTTCAAGCTTCAGATTCAGTTGGTATCGCAAGAAGATTAATCGCAACAGCTGTTATGACAACTGAACATATTCACCCAAAATCTAAAGGTGGTCCAAACAACACTGAAAACTACATGGGCGAATGTGCTGAATGTAACAACAACAGAGGTAGTTTAAACTTAAACCAATACTGGCAATCAACTTACCCAAATATGCCATCAGCTACTCAAAAATATGCTGACTATATTTCAGAGCAAATCATCAATGGTAAAATGGGTACAAGATATGAAGACCACATGGTTGATTTAGAAAAAGCAGTTGAAGGTGAAACTCAAGGCGCTATTGATTTAAAAGTTTTAAATCCAGAAGAAATCGATAAAGTTAGAAAAGAACGTGGTTTACCAGCTCCAACTCCATTACCACAAAAACCAAAACCAGAAAAAACTGAAGATAAAAAAGACGAAACAAAAATTTCTGGTTCTAAAAAACCAAATGGAACTAAAAAACCACACGGTGGTAAAAAACCTACTAGAAGACCAACTAGAAAATAATTAAAATAAATAAAAAGAGTGGCGAAGCCGAAGGCTTCGCCACTCTTTTGCTATAAAAATTTTTAAATTTAAACCAAATCAAGAAGCTCATTGTAAATATCGATTGTAAGCTTACAGATTTTTAAATTTCTGTCGCAAAGACTTTTAATTGTGGCATTATAACAGTTTAAAAGTGCTTTATCTAGACCATGTTCTTCTTTTAAAAGTTTTCTGTTAAGCTCGCACCAATCTTTGTCTCTTGTTTCTGTTTCGATTTTGTCAGCAAGAAAAATGATTTTTTCAAAAAGGCTCATGTTGATTTTGCCTAATGTATGCCAACGGATTGCAGATAGAATTTCTTCATCATCTACACCAAAAACTGTTTTTGCTATATAGGTACCAATTGGAGCATGCCAAGTTTTGTAATTGATTTTTTCTTCTTCTGTTATATCAACTTTGTCGAAGTATGATTTAGAAGTTTCTTTGTCAAAACATTTTGCACAGTCATGTAGAAGTCCTGCAAGATATGCTTTTTCTGGGTCTATTCCATATTTTAAAGCTAATTCTTTAGCGCAATCAGCCACACCAAGTGTGTGTCTGTAGCGTTCGTCATTTAGATTGTTTTTTAACCAATCTTTTATTTCTTCTAAATTTTTAGTTGCTGTTGTTGTCGTCATTTTTTTCTTCTGTGTCAATTTTAACTGTGTTTAACAGAATTTTATCTTCTTCTGGTTTTGGTCTGTATAATTGATTTTTATTGATGTAATCAATAACACTAGGTGGCATAAGCCCTGTTACAGGTTTGCCTTTTTTAATTCTAGAACGGATAACTCTAGATGCTAAATCGATAAATGCGAATTTAGCTATTTCAAAATCATAGCCTCTTTCTTTTAAATAGTCAAAATAATGAATATTAAAATCTTTTTCTCTAGGGAAAACTATGAAATGGACTAAATCTTTTAATTTATCCGCTTCGTACCAGTTTTCAAATTCTTTAAAGGCATCAGTTCCGATAACGAAGTTAATTTTACCTTCAATACCTGGATAACGTTTGTATAATTCTTGAATAGTTAGATATGTGTACGAGTATCTAACGTTGCTGTATTCGATGTTACTGAAACTAAATTTACTTTCCCCAGAAATTGCCAATTTAACCATAGTAAGTCTGTGGTGAGCCAATTCATCATCAATTTCTTTATGAGGTGGCTTATAAGCTGGGACAAATAAAATAACATCAAAATCGTAATTTGCTCTTATAAAGTTAGCAACAGCTAAGTGAGCATTGTGGATAGGGTTAAATGTTCCAAAATAAACACATAATTTCATTTTTGCTTCCTCGTATTTACATTTGTATTTTACAAAAAAAAACCCGATTTGTAAATAAATCAGGCTTTACATTAAAACTTTATCTAAGGTAATTAATGTTAAATAAGTGTGTGTGAGTAAGTGTTAGTTAGTGTGTGTTTAATTTAATTTCAAATCTACTTTATTGTTGAAAGCAATCATATTCATGTAAGAAAATAACATGTCCGATTTATCAGCGGCTTTTTCTTCATCAGTTTTAGGCTTCATATTTTCAAGAGCCATTTCCATTTGTTGTTGTAATGGATCAATCTTTAAATCGCCAACTGGCATGTCAAAACTCCTCACATTTTACTCTCTACATCTCTATAAACAAATTTAGAAATTTCAAATTTCAGTAAAGCCAATTTTTGTTACAAAAGTTAATAAAAATCCCCAAAACCATGTAAAATAGGCAATTTCCATGAAAAAACTGTTTTTATATAAGAGTAAGGTTTATTAATTTGGTGGTTAAATTGGTACAAGGTTTAGGTTCAAAATCATATAGATATCCTCAAAAAGACTTACAAATCTTAGCTAGATATGCTAATGGTTTGGAAGTTAAACCTAAACAAGAAAAAATCACTGATGGTTTAGACCCTATGAACTTGATGTCATATCCATTGACAATGTCTGCATTTGAAGGTTACCAATGGTTAAAGACTAATAAAGGTAATTACAAAAATGCTTTTAATGAAGTAGCGAGAGATGCTAAATCTGCAAATAACGTATTAAAAAATTCTGGTCTTAAAGGTGTTTTAAGAAGCGCAAGCGCTCAAAATGTTTTATCAAATATTCCAGCCACTGAATATACAAAAACTTTATCAAAAAATGCACAAAGCTTATATGCACAAGCTGAGACATATGCTAAAGGTGCAATGGGTACAGCAGGTAATCCTAAAAACTTGTTAAAACAAGCAAGCCAAAAATTAGTTGAAGCAAGAGCTTTAGATTACGCAGAAGCTGCAAAAGCTGGCGGTATCTTTAATAAAGTTAAAAACGCTTTAGGTATTACAGCAGTAAACAATGGCTTAAACAAATTAGCTGTAAAATCACCAACTTTCTCAAAATGTTTAGATGCTTACAGAAATGAAGCTGGTTCATTCATGTTAGCAGTTGAAGGTGGTGTTGAAGTTGCAACAAATGTTGTTCCTACTTTTAGAAAATTAGGTGCAAAAAGAGGTTTCAAACAATTAGGTAAATCAGCTGTAACAACTCTTTCATCAGTAGCTGGTTGGGTAGCAGGTTCTGTATTAGGTTCAAAACTTGGTACAATCGTTAAAGCTGCTACCGGTAATAGCAAAGTAGGTGCTTTAATTGGTACATTCGCTGACAAAGCTTGTTCTTATGTAGGCGGTTCAATTGTACAAACTTTAGCATCTAATGCTTCAAGAAAATTAGTTGGTAAATCTGAATTAGAAAAAGCTAAAGACGAAGAAACAAACGCAATCGCTGAAATGGCTCAAAATGATGAAGAAGTTCTACAAGCATTGTTAGAAGCTGCAAACCAAAGAATGGAAGCTGAAGGAACAGAAACAGAAGATTATAAATTAGTTCAAGAAGCTTGCAGAAACTTGATTATGAGCCAACAACCTTCTCCAATGTTAAACAGAGAACAACTTGCAGCAGTAGCAGAAGCTTTAGAAGATAAAGAACCAGTTGTTGCTCAACAACCACAAGTTCAAGCTCAAACTCAACAACAAACAGTTGTTTCAAATCCTCAAACTTCTAACTTGCCTCAAGATTCAGCAAGAGCACAAAGAGCTTTAAAAAATACAGCAGCATTTATGGATAAAGTTTCAAACACTTTACTTAAATAATAAATTAGATTTTAGATAGTATAAAAATCCGAAAAATAATGTCTAGTAGTGAGACGTGTTTTCGGATTTTTTATTGGTAAAAAAATTTTATTATATAAACACGGAGAAAGTAGGGGGAATTTGTTATGTCAATACCAGTAAGAATACTAATGGTAGAAGATCATAAATTAATGAGAGTGGGCTTAAAATCGTTGTTTGACGAATATGAAGATTTGAATATTGTTGCTGAGGCAGAGAGTGCGAGAGAGGCGATGAATATTGTAAAAACGATGCAGATAGATGTCGTTTTAATGGATATTGGGTTGCCTGATATGAGTGGAATTGAGCTTACTAAAAAGATTTTGGAATACAATAATAAGATTAAAGTTGTTGTGTTGACGAGTCATCTTTCTGAGAAGGAAATTTTTAATTCACTTTCTGCGGGTGCGAGTGCTTATGTGTTGAAGGATATTAATACAGATGTTCTGATGATGATTATTAGAAGCATAAAAGACGGCGCAATGTGGATTGACCCTCAGGCGGTGCCTATCTTGAGGGATAAGAATAATGGCGCAGTTATTCCTCAACGACAAATGACGAGGGCTGCTTTTAGGGAACAGCATTCCAATTTAACACAAAGGGAATACGAGGTTTTGAAACTAATTGTTGAAGGAAAATCTAACCATGAGATTGCGGAGATGTTGACAATTAGTGAACATACGGCAAAGGCACATGTTTGTAATGTTATCCAAAAACTTGTGGTTGATGATAGAACACAGGCTGCCGTAAAGGCTCTGAAAGAGGGCTTGGTGTGAGTGCAAGCGAGCAGAGGCACGAGCGTAGCGAGAGTCGAGCAACTGTCAACGGAAACGTTGAGCTTTGACAAAGCGAACAGTTGAGCTAAAGCGCAACTTGTGAGCCTGTCTCCGTAGTTGACTTTTATCCGTAAGGCATATTATTTGATTTATGCCTTACGGATAAAAGGAAACGTAGTGTAAGTTGCAGTTGAGAGTGTTGCCGTTTAATGCGAGCGCAGTAGAGTGAGCAGAGGGCATTTTCCCCTCGCCACATTCGTTCGCAATTGTACATGTCAAGTAATTAGTTACATTTTACTTAGAATAAAAAGGAGAAAAGTAA